>JBGQAL010000008.1:0-34466 GCA_041494285.1 Methanotrichaceae archaeon | reverse complement strand
CCCGGACCCTTCGACGTCAACGTCTTCGGCGAATACAACATCGGCGGCGACTACTGGGTAATCAAAGAGCTGCTGGAGAGGATAGGCTACAGAATAGTCAGCCCCTTCACCGGCGATGCATCCTTCCACGATATCGCCAAGGCGCATCGGGCCAAGCTGAACATCCTCCTGTGTCACCGGTCCATCAACTACACCAACCGCATGATGGAGGAGAAGTACGGCATTCCGTGGCTGAAGGTCAACTACCTGGGAGTAAAGGACACTGTCAAAACTCTGAGGGACATGGCAGCCTTCTTCGGCGATCCGGAGCTCTCCAGAAAAACAGAGCTGGTGATAGCTGAGGAGATATTCAAGATCGAGCCGGTAGTAGACATGTACAGGAAGAGGCTGGCTGGAAAGAGGGTCATGCTCCTTGTCGGAGGCTCTCGTGCCCACCACGTCAAGAACATGTTCGAGACCCTGGGAATGGACGTTGTCGTTGCAGGGTATGAGTTCGGCCACAGGGACGACTACGAGGGCCGCAAAGTCATACCGGAGATAGTTCACACAGGAATGTCGAAGGTCCTGGCGGATATACATTACGAAAGGGACCCAAGCGTAAAATCGCCGTACGACGACTCTACAATCCAGAAGAAGAAAGAAACGATCCCGAGGTTGATGGACTACGAAGGGCTTCTGCCCCACATGAGAGACGGCCAGGTAATGATCGACGACTACAGCCACCAGGAGTGCGAGCACCTCGTAAAAGAGATGAAGATCGACATCTTCTGCTCAGGAGTCAAGGACAAGTACGTCTTCCAGAAGATGCACATCCCCTCGCGCCAGATGCACTCCTACGACTACAGCGGACCGTACACAGGCTTCGAGGGTTTCGTCAACTTTGCCAGAGACATGGACATGGACATGGCCGTGAACAGCCCCACCTGGAAAGTTCATAACTCCGCCCTGGAGGGAGGAGATACATGCTTGATTACACAACGAAAGAAGTAGCAGCAAGAGAGACCCTGGTCATAAACCCAGCCAAGATCTGTCAGCCCATCGGGGCAATCCTAGCCTACAAGGGCATTCACAACTGCATGCCCCTGACCCACGGCTCGCAGGGCTGCTCATCCTACCTGCGCATGATGCTGGCCCGGCACTACAGGGAGCCGACAATAGCCGCCACCAGCTCCTTTACCGAGGACTCGGTGGTCTTCGGCGGCAGGAACAACCTGCGCGAGGCTGTCGACAACATCGTCAACATCTACCACCCCGACGTCCTGGCCATCCACACCACCTGCTCCTCGGAGACCATAGGCGACGATGTCTCATCCTTCATGGAGGAGATCAAGGAAGAGGAGTTCTTCGACCCCAAGGTTCGAGTTGTCATTGCCAGCACCCCAAGCTATGTGGGATCGCACATAATAGGCTACGACAACGCAGTGAAGGCATTGGCCCAGTCCTTCCCCAGAAAGACCAAGCCCAACGGAAAACTGAACGTCATCCCAGGTTTTGTGGACCCGGGAGACATCCGGGAGATAAAGAGGATCCTGGGCATGATGGGCGTTCCTGCAATCGTCTTTCCGGATACCACAGGGGTCTTCGATGCCCCCCTTACGCCGGAGTCCGGCGGCCTGTACCCTCCTGGAGGCACAACCATCCCTGACCTTGTGGATGCTGGAAACTCCCAGGGTACTATTGCTCTTGCCAGGACGGCAGGTGCATCGGGAGCCATCGTCCTGAAAGGAAAGTTCGGAATACCTGCGGTGATCGGCCTTATGCCCATAGGCATCAGAAACACCGACGCCTTCGTGATGAACGTCTCCAAGCTAATGGGAGTTGCTGTTCCCAAAGAGATCGAGGATGAACGCGGGCCGATTGGTGGACATGATGACAGATGCCCACCCACACTTCCACGCCAAGAGAGTGGCCATATTCGGGGACCCTGATACTGTGCTGGGCATGCTTAGCTTAGCAGTGGAGATGGGCATGAACCCTGTCTACGCCCTTACGGGCACGCCTGACAAGCTGTTTGCTGAGGAGGTCCACAGGGTAGCCCCGGATTGTGAGGCCATCATTGGAGACCTGTTCCTGCTCCACCAGAAGATCAAGTCCAGAAAGGTGGACCTGCTGATAGGCAACTCCTTTGGTAAGCTAATCGCAAGAGCTGAGGACATCCCTCTGGTACGGGTTGGGTTCCCAATCACCGATAGGGCCAACATGCACTACTTCCCCATCGTTGGGTACGCAGGAGCTGCCAGGCTGGTGGAGATGATTGGCAACACCTTCCTGGAGAGGCTAGATAGAGACGCGGACGACGCTCACTTCGAGATGGTGCTCTAAATGGGCACATTCAGCGTCTTCGAGGGCCGGGAGAGCCACATCCAGCAGAAGAGCGGCTCAGCGCCCTTGGCTCTAGCCTGTAGCAACGAGAGCCTTGCGGGTGCTGTCAGCCAGAGGGCCTGCGTCTACTCAGGAGCAAGGGTTGTATTAAACCCAATAACTGACGCCTTGCATCTGGTCCACGGGCCGATAGGATGCGCCAGCTACACCTGGGACATCCGCGGCAGCAGCACCAGCGGCACCAGCGGGCCAGATCTTTACAAGAGCAGCTTCTCCACCGATATGTCGGAGATGGACGTCATCTTCGGAGGGGAAAAGAAGCTGGCAAGCGCCATCCGCGAGCTGGCTGCCAGGTTCACTCCTCCGGCCATCTTCGTCTACTCCACCGGCATCGTTGGAGTCATTGGCGACGACCTTCGAGCGGTCTGCAAATCCGCTTCCCAGGAGCTGGGAATCCCTGTGGTGCCAGTCAAGTCCGAAGGGTTTCGGGGCAATAAGAACGAAGGCTACAAGGCAGCCTGCAATGCTCTCTATGAGCTGATCGGGGCAAGGGATTACACACCAAAGAGCCCTTACACTGTGAACCTTCTAGGAGAGTACAACGTGGCTGGTGACCTGTGGTCGGTCAAGCCCTACTTCGAGGAGATGGGCATCGAGGTTGTAGCTTCGCTCACTGGCGATTCCAGGGTTGAGGAGATACAGAGGGCTCACACTGCCAGGTTGAACCTGGTCCAATGCAGCGGTTCCATGACATACCTCGCCAAGAAGCTGGAGGAGAATTACGGCATACCGTACAATCGTGTCAGCTTCTTCGGCATAGAGGAGATGTCCTCTGCCCTGCGGACTGCAGCCGAGTTCTTCGGCGAGCGCAGCATGATGGAAAAGGCAGAGGAGATGATCCGTTCAGAGGAAAGAAGGACAAGGCAGCAGATTGAGCAGTACAGGGCAGGAGTGACAGGAAAACGCGCTGCGATATACATGGGCGGAGCGGCTAAGGCTGTATCCCTGGTCAAGGGCTTCCAGGAGATAGGCATGGAGGTGGTTATCATCGGCACTCAGACTGGAGATCGAGACGACTACGAGAAGATAAGCTACATCGTCAAGGACGGGACTGTCATCATCGACGATGCCAACCCCCTGGAGCTGAGCGAACTGCTGGTTAGCCAGAAGGCGGACCTGCTGGTGGCCGGGGTCAAGGAAAGGTTCCTGGCATACAAGCTGGGCATAGCCTTCTGCGACTTTAACCACGACAGAACCACGACCTTCGAGGGCTATAACGGGATGATCAACTTCGCCAGGGAGGTGGAAACGACCATCAACAGCCCTGTCTGGAAACTTCCCGTTAGAAGATCAAGCCCGTTCGATAGGATAAGCAAACTCGATTCAGAGACGAATATTGCCACATCGGAGGTCCAGGACAATGTCCGAGAGCTATGCGACTGTTAACCCTTGCTCTATGTGCATGCCCATGGGAAGCGTGCTAGCCTTCAAGGGAATCGAAGGTTGCATGCCCATCTTTCACGGCTCTCAGGGGTGTTCCACCTACATGCGTCTTTACTTGGCTCACCACTTCCGGGAACCTGTGGACATAGCATCCTCCGCCCTGAGCGAAAAAGGGGCAGTTTACGGCGGGGCAGCCAACCTCAAGAAGGGTCTGAAGAACGTGATCCAGGGATACAGCCCAAAGGTCATCGGGGTGGCCACCACCTGCCTGGCTGAGACCATCGGAGATGACGTAGATCAGATCATCAGGGAGTTTCAGGCTGAGGAACAGATCGCCAAAGATGTTCAATGTACGCCATACGCCTCTGCCCCTGCCCATCGGTGTTGAATACACCGATCTCATGATCGCAAAGATGGAAGAGTTCACCGGGTCAAAACTCCCTGGAAAGTACGAGAACGAGAGAGGGCGGTTGCTGGACGCCATGGTGGACGTCCACAAGCAGCTTGCAAAGGTGAAGGCCGCGGTCTACGGGGACACAGAGATGGTTCTGGGAATAGGCAAGCTCATGACAGAACTAGGCATGGACCCCAGGGTCCTGGCCACAGGTGCAACGAACCATGGGTTTGCCGAAAGGGCTGCAGAGATCGCTCCACGCTCATCGGCCTTGTGTGGAGTCGACTTTGACGACATTCACAAAGAGATGATCGGCAACGATGTGGACCTGATGATCGGTCCTTCGACTGGAAGGCAGATCTCAAAGGAGGAGAAGATACCTCTCCTGAGGGTAGGCCTGCCAAACCACGACAGGTTCGGAGCGGCCAGACAGATGGTCCTGGGTTACTCTGGAGCGATGAGGCTCGTGGACGACATGGCGAATCTGCTGCTGGATTGCAGGTGAAAGAGATGAGCGAGTGCAAACTTGACCAGTTCTTGAACAAGGAATACATACGGCTTGAGACCTTCAAGAGGAACGGCCAGGTCGTTGTCACGCCTGTATGGTTCGTAGTGGACGACGGGACCATCTTCGTCCGATCTTACGCCAATAGCGGCAAGGTCAAACGGATGCGAAACAACTCTTACGTTAAGATCGCGCCCTCGGATGCCCTGGGAAAACCCCACGGGGTGACCATCGAAGGAACGGCCGTCCGGGTGGACGGAGACAAGGAGATCAAAATCAGCCAGCTCCTCTACCGCAAGTACGGCCTGAAGAAGATGTCCTTCGACCTGTGGGGCGCTATCAAGCAGCTCGACTGGGCGGTCTTTGCCATTAAGGTCTGAGCAGCTGGTTATTTGCCGGATAAGCGCAAGGTTAATACGTTTACATAATTAGTTACTTAAATGACAAAACGTAAGCGTTTATGCTTACCCAATGGCCAGTTGTATTAAATCGAGAGGTGATAACTTTGATAGAGAAGCGAATATTTGCAGTGGTGCTTGCAGCCCTAGTTCTGTCCACGACTGCGGGCCTTTGTGCAGAGCAGCAAAAAGAGCTTACCGTTTTCTGTGCAGCTTCGCTCACTGGCGCTTTCGGTGAGATAGGCCAGATGTACAAGAATGAAACCAATATCAGTGTCGCCTTCAACTTCGACGGATCCCAAGTGTTGCGCACTCAAATCGAGAACGGAGCCTATGCGGACATCTTCGTATCCGCAAACAAGAAGCAGATGAACCTTCTGAAGAGCGAGGGGTTCACGAACAACAGCAGCATCACAGTCATCACTAAAACAAAGCCTGTAATAATAGTTCCTAAGGACAATCCGGCTAAGATCCAGAACGTCTCCGATCTTGCCAAGCCTGGCATCAAGATAGTCATCGGGACCAAGGACGTACCCATCGGCGACTATACCCTGCAGATCCTGGCCAAGCTTGCCAATGATTCGGCCTTTGGCCCGGAGTTCAAGAAGAAGGTAATGGCAAACATTGTCTCCAATGAGACCAATGTCAACTACATCACATCCAAAGTTGCCCTGGGAGAAGCTGATGCGGGCTTCGCCTATAAGTCAGATGTCACAAAAGATCTGGCAGCGAAAATCACAAAGATCGAGATACCAGATAAGTACAACGTGATTGCCGAGTATCCCATGGGCATACTGAAGCAATCCAAATATCCTGCGCAGTCCCAGGAGTTCATGAATCTAGTGGAGTCGGATAAGGGCATGGCAGTCCTGGAGAAGTATGGCTTTGAGCCGCCAAAAACCCCGGAAACGCCAGCAACCGCCAACACGAACGCCACAGTAACAGCAACGGCAACCAAGGCGACAGCATAATCGGAGTGCAGTTTGAAGGAGACACGGGTCTTCTTTGAAACCCCTGCGTTCCTGCCGGGCCAGATGAGACCGTAGAGCGATTGAATGCAAGTCTTGAGGACCATGGCTTCGAATCAAGTTGAAATAGGCTACACGAACGAGCTTACCGGACAAGATCGGGAAACAACTATCATTCCCTCCAGAGCGAAAGAGATGGTATTGAAGGCTGGCCTGGGACTAACTCTGATACTAGCCATGACTTTCATAGCCCTGCCGGTGGCCTCTCTCTTCATCAAGAGTCCGCTGGATGTGACTCTTCGGTCGTTGTACGATCCTGTGGTAATGGACGCCCTCAAGCTTAGCTTGATGACCTCGACCCTGACTACTTTAACCGTTGTACTAATGGGAACGCCAATAGCCTAAGTAAACGCACGATTCCATTACTTCGGTAGGGAGATCGCCGACTCGCTGATCGATCTGCCTGTGATCATGCCTCCGGCCGTGGCAGGCATCGCCCTCCTCATGGCCTTCGGCAGGATGGGCATCCTGGGACATTACCTGAACACCTTCGGAGTAAGCATAGCCTTTACAACCCTGGCGGTGATCATAGCTCAGGTCTTCGTCTCTTCGCCCTTTTACATCCGCCAGGCCAAGACGAGCTTCGAGGACGTGGACCTGGCCCTTGAGGACGCGGCCCGCACCCTTGGGGGCTCCCGGGTCTACACGTTCTTCCACGTGATCCTGCCTATCGCCTTAAACGGACTCATCTCCGGGGCGATCATGGCCTTTGCCCGATCCCTGGGTGAGTTCGGAGCCACTATCATGTTCGCCGGGAACTTCCAGGGGAGAACACAGACCATGCCTCTGGCCATCTACACCGTCATGCAGGGGGACCTGAGCGTCTCCCTCTGTCTGGCCCTGATCCTGGTGATCATCTCTTTCGTGGTCATAGCTCTGGTGAAAACACTAACCCGAAGGGTGTACAAGAATGTTAGAGATTGATGTCGAGAAGCAGCTCAGGGACTTCAAGCTGGAAGTGAAGATCGAAGTGGCAGAGGGCGAGATACTGATGCTTGTCGGAGACAACGGCTGCGGCAAGACGACCCTACTGAACCTCGTAGCGGGTCTGATCAGCCCGGACTCTGGCAGGATAGTGCTGGATGGAAGGCCGCTCTTCGATTCCGACCTGAAAATTAGCGTGGCTCCAGAGGTGCGCAACGTCGGATACGTCTTTCAGAGCTACGCGCTCTTTCCTCACATGAGCGTCTACGACAACGTGGCCTTCGGACTGAGGACACGCAAGGTCTCTAAGCAAGAGATCGATTTTTTGGTTAAAGATCATCTTGAAGCTGCTGGGCTCTGGGAGATCAGGAGGGCTAAAGCAGGGAGCATTTCTGGAGGGCAGAAGCAAAGGGTGGCATTGGCCAGGGCGCTGATAATCGAGCCGCAGCTGCTTCTGCTAGATGAGCCGCTATCTGCTTTGGACGTTAGGAAACAGGCGGCCATGAGAAGGGATCTTCGGGAGAGGATCCATGCTTGTCGCGTTCCAAGCATCATCGTCACCCATGACCTGAGGGACGTGGCATGCATAGGGGACAGAGCATGCTTTCTAGAGAATGGGAGGATCACGGTATCTAGCGGGGCGGATGATGTCATGGGCTGGAGTGCCATCGTCCGTTCTGATGATATGCAGCCCAAGATTCAATTGCCCGTCCAGGGTGATCACAAGACATGCCAAAAGCTGGTTCCTCGATGAGATCTTTGGTTTAAATCGGATCTCTGAAACTCGTGGCCACAAGCATTCAACGGTTTGAATTTCTTCATATCTAGCAGGCACTGAATATGTGCTATCGGAGGTTTAAGTCGAGATTATTTATTTGCCTCTTCAGGTGCTGCTGAACTGGAATATACATCGCTGAATCCCGTGTGGTAGACTCGTCAAGCCGGTGGCCATATATAGTCACTAATGACGTGTTCTGAACATAATAAATATATAATCGAAGATGCACTCCAAATTTACGATACCTGAAAGAAGTAAATATGCCCCCCCCAAATCTACGCAGAGGTATTCTTGAATTCTAGGGAGTTTTTAAGCTGGTATCTTGATCTTTTGCTCAAATATTGTCTTGAATATTGTCCTAAATTTCACTTCAAGATCTTGATTGCCTCCTCGGCAGTCTTGTCCAGGTGGACAATGGCCGAGATTGCCCTGGTCATCTTGGTTGGGTCCTCAGCTTGGAAGACGTTTCTTCCGATGGCCACGCCCCTGGCCCCTGCCTCGATGGCACCCTCGATCATCTGCAGAAACTCCATGTCAGTCTCAGTTTTGGGTCCGCCGGCGATGACTACAGGAACGGGGCAGCCCTCCACAACGTGCTTGAAGGTATCAGGGTCTCCGGTGTAGTTGGTCTTGACGATGTCAGCGCCAAGCTCTGCTCCAGCGCGGGCGGCGTGGGCCACGACGTCAGGAGCGTTTGGGTTAGAGATATTCTTCCCGCGTGGGTACATCATGGCCACCAGGGGCATTCCCCAAAAGTCGCAGCGCTCCGCCGCACAGCCGAGAATGCCTAACTGGTCCGACTCTGTCTCGGAGCCTATGTTTATGTGGACGCTGACGGCATCTGCACCCATCTTCAAGCACTCCTCGACCTGGCACACCTGGACCTTGTTGTTGGGGTCTGGCCCTAGCGAAGTGGAGGCGGACATGTGTACGATCAGGCCCACATCGCTTCCATAGCCGCGATGCCCGTGCCTGACCATGCCCTTCTGCTGGAGGACGGCATTTGCACCGCCTTTGGCCACTTTGTCCACCATGTCTGCCAGGTTTACCAACCCTTTGATGGGTCCTACAGATATTCCATGGTCCAGAGGAATTACAACTGTGTTGCCGCTATCTCTATTCATTATCCGTTCAATTCTTACGCTCTTGCCGATTTCGCTCAATGCACTCATCTCTTATATGCTAACATGTATCATGCTAACATATGGCATATTTAAATTTGACGCTACTCTATTATACCTAGAAATGGGAGTTTAGTTCGGGGTAGTCTTCATTGACAGATGCAGAGGTCGGCAGGGTTCGCAAGAACGAGACAACCGAGGTCGTAGTCCGCAAGACCGAGTTTAAAGGAACTGTAGGCATCGACATTCGAGAGTACGTCACCTCCGAAAAATATACCGGCTGGTCCAAGAACGGCCTGAGAATACCTGTAGACCAGTGGAAGGCCTTCAAAGAGGTCTTGGACCGAGTTGTCCTCGATAAGGTGGAGAGTGCCTGAGCCAGAACGGCAGAAGTTCGAGAAGGATTATGGGGACTGGCTCCTATTAGTTGCCAAGGACGCGGCCAGGAGTTTAGCCGACATGCCCATGACCGAGAGAAAGCTGACTGCAAAGAACTATAAGCAGCTCCTGGACCCAAAGTCAGTCTTTCACAAGCTCTCCGATCCTAAACGCTTAGAGCGCTTAGCAGGCGATAAGACCTCAAAATACATAGTGGTTGAGACGGAGGCGATGACTTTTTTCCCGTCCATTTACACCTCTGTCCCTGGCGCATTGGACTTTTCGGTTGCCATGAACAGGCGTTTTTACTATCAGGAACTGTGGTTTCCCATCATTGCACTGAACTCGGATTACATAAGGAAGAGCAGCAATAGGATCCTCGGATTCACCCTGGAACATGAGTTCGAGATGAGCAAGATCTACCAGCAGATCTCTGCGAACCTGAGAGCCCTATCAGGGGATGAGAAACGAGAGGTTGCCAGCTCTGCTCAGCAGTATGCAGCGGCCAGGCTGCAGATCACCCAGGATGAGCTGATAGAGGACGAAAAGCTGATGGTTCAGCTCTCTAAATCCCGGCCGCTAATTCCAAAGCCCTATGCAGAGACAACCCTTCTGCTGTTTCTTGAGGATAACCTCTCGGATCTCAGATCTTTCGGGGTGCCAAGCGAGAGCGATGAGGAGCGTTCCTTCGGAGACGAGCTTTATGATGAGTTTCAAGGATGGGCAGACTTTTCTAAAAGAACATATGCATCATTCGTAAGGGAGCTGCTGGCCGACTTGAAAGAGTTCGATCGCGGATACGCCTGAGATTCTTTGACCAAAACCATGAAGTATTTATATAGTGATCTCCACCACTACTAGGTCATTACAATTACCAAGGAGATCTCAATTTGGTTGAAGTTAAGTCGGAAGTCAAATCTGAAGCTAAAAAACCAATAGCTAAAAAGCCCGAGGTCAACATAGGCATGGTGGGGCACGTTGACCACGGAAAGACCACCCTGGTCAAATCACTTTCAGGAGTGTGGACCGATCAGCACAGCGAAGAGATCAAGAGGGGCATCTCCATCCGCCTGGGGTACGCCGATGCTACCTTCAGAAGGTGTCCTCAATGTCCCGAGCCAGACTGCTTCACAGTTGATGTGATGTGTCCTCACTGCGGCACGGAGACCGAGGTGTTACGTACGGTATCTTTCGTGGACAGCCCAGGCCACGAGACCCTCATGGCCACCATGCTCTGCGGAGCGGCAATCATGGACGGAGCGGTGCTGGTCATATCCGCAAACGAGGCATGCCCCCAGCCCCAGACCAAGGAACACCTCATGGCTCTTAACATCACAGGGATAAACAAGATCGTCATCGTACAGAATAAGGTCGATCTGATCTCTAAGGATAAGGTAGTAGAGCACTACAACCAGATCAAGAGCTTTGTCAAGGGCACAGTTGCGGAGAACGCGCCGATAATCCCCATCTCCGCCCAGCAGAATATCAACATCGACATGGTCATTCAGGCCATCCAGAATATGATACCTACTCCACCTAGAGACGTACAGAAGCCTGCTCTTCTTAAGATCGCCAGGTCTTTTGATGTAAACCGTCCTGGGGCATCGCCGGATAACCTTAAAGGAGGCGTCATAGGCGGATCCCTCAGCCAGGGTCTGCTGCATCCGGGAGACCGGCTTGAGATCTGTCCGGGAAGGCTGGTCGAGTCCGAGGGGAGAAAGCAGTGGGTTCCCCTGGAGACCAAGGTGGTCACCCTTCTTGCCGGCAGCGAGGTCCAGGACGAGATTACGCCTGGTGGCCTAGTCGGCGTAGGAACAATGCTTGACCCAGTGATGACCAAGAGCGATACCCTGGTCGGCCAGGTCGCAGGCGAGCCTGGCAAGCTCCCGCCTGTCAAGAACTCTTTCATAATGGAGATGCAGCTCTTGGAACGTGTAGTGGGCGTTACAGACGAGTCCGCAGTCGAGCCCATCCACTCCAGCGAGCCACTGATGCTGAACGTAGGAACGGCCACGACTGTGGGCGTCGTGTCCAGCGCCCGTGAAGGAGGAGTCGTCCAGGTCCAGCTCAAGAGGCCGGTGTGCGCTGAAGTGGGAGACAGAGTTGCGGTGTCAAGGCGGATGGGGGCCAGGTGGCGGCTCATCGGCGTTGGGACGATAATCGAGTAGAGTTGTGAAAGTGCTTCTTGATACCAACGCCCTGATGGTGCCTGAGCAGTTCGGGGTGGACATCTTCTCGGAGATGCTGCGCCTGGGGTATGTGGAATGCTTGGTTCCGGGACCGGTGCTAAGAGAGCTACGGCATCTGACGGAAAGAGCCGACAAAGGGCTTGATAAGCTGGCGGCCAGGGTCGGCCTGGGTTTGGCGGAACGATGCAAAGTCATCAGCTCAGGGGAGGACGCAGATCTTGCCCTAGAGGATCTGGCCATCCGGGAGAAGGCGGCTGTCTTCACCAACGATAAAGAGCTTAAGAAAAGGTTAATTAGAAAGGGCATAACCGTTATTTACCTGCGCCAGGGTCGATATCTAGTGGCAGTGAAGAAGGAGTTCTGATGTACAAGAGGATGAAGCTTGAGGGGATTGTCAGGATACCACCGGATCAGATGGGAAACCCTCTCGAGGAAGCAGTTGAGCTTGCACTGCGCAATAAATACGAGGCCGTGGTGGACAAGACGCTGGGGACAATCGTTGCAGTGCTGAGCGCTGATAGGATCGGAGAAGGCAAAATCCTGGCAGGAGATGGAGCTGTCTACTACGATGTGGACTTCGAGGCTGTAGTCTTCAAGCCGGAGATGCAGGAGATAGTCGAGGGCGAAGTTGTCGAGATAGTGAAGTTCGGTGCTTTCTTGAGCATAGGGCCTTTTGACGGCTTGCTACACGTCAGCCAGATCACTAACGAGTACATATCCTACGATGAAAAGAACGCTCGCCTAGTTAGCAAAGAGTCCAACAAAGCCCTAGGAGAGGGAGAGAAAGTTCGTGCCAGGGTAATTGCCGTCAGCCTTAATGAGAAAGAGCCCAGGGAAAGCAAGATTGGGTTGACCATGAGGCAGACTGGCCTTGGAAAGCTAGATTGGCTTGATGCTGTTCAAAAGGCAGAGTCCCAGAGCGCAGAGGCTGAGGCGAAATGACCGACCAGGCCTGTAGGGAATGCCATAGGATAGTCGAAGGGTTGGTGTGCCCCATATGTGGCTCGTCATCGCTCTCCAAGGATTGGGGAGGATACGTCATCGTCATCGATCCCAAGGGATCGGTAATCGCGACCAAGCTTGGGATAACTCTTCCGGGCAGGTACGCTCTGAAGGTGCGATAGATTGAAGTTGCTGGTTCTACCAGAAGAGCTGCGCTCTGAGCTGAAGAGACCTCTAGGTAAGCTATGCAAAGGCAACGGTGTCGAGTGCATAAAAGCGATGGGCCAGGAGCTTAAAGCTGCAAAAAAGATCGCTGCAGTGGGCGATATGACGGCCTTCTATCTTCTTGAGGCGTCCATAACTCCAGACCTGACCGTCGTTGATAACAAGACCAAGAGGATGCCCGCACCAGATCACGTCCAGCACAGACTGGAGTACGATAGCTATAAGACTATCAAAGTCAAGAACCCGGCGGCAACTTTGAACCCCGAGCTGATTGAGCTGATCAGGGACTCCCTGGCCGGAGCGGAGCGCATAAAGATCGTAGTTGATGGAGAAGAAGATTTGGCAACCCTGCCTGCTATTCTCTATGCACCTCTCGGATCGGCAGTAGTCTATGGACAGCCCAATGAGGGGAGCGTTCTGGTAGAAGTAACCCTAGAGAAGAAAGAACAAATCAAGGATCTAATGAAAAGAATGGTTTTGGAGGAATGAAGTTGGATATACATATTATTGAAGAGAAGAACAATCCCCTGCTGAACAGGAGAGAGGTAGTTTTCAAGGTCGATCACGAGAGTGCCACTCCTTCCAGGAAGAGCATTGTCGATAGAATCGCTGCAACAATGAACTCCAAAGAGGGCTTGGTCATAGTAGACAACCTCAAGACTGAGTTCGGCAAGCGTGAGACTATCGGGTATGCCAAGATCTACGAGACTGAGGAGAGGGCCAAACAGGTGGAGAGGCCGCATATAATAGAGAGAAATACCTTTGTAGCCCCGGAAGAAGCCAAGAAGGAGGCTTAAACTGATGGCCATAAACAAGTACTACGAGGTCAGCGGAGATTCAGTTAAGGCTAAGAAACAGGTCTGTCCTAGGTGCGGCCAGGGTGTCTTTTTGGCAGAGCACGCCGAGAGGATGAGCTGCGGCAAGTGTGGATATACGGAGTTCAAGAAATAGATCTTTTGTTTATCCTATCCCGTCTTTTTGCCAGTAGCTATTTAAGATAATAAGCGCAACTAGCTTTAGGTGTCAATTTGGCTGTGTTTGATGTCAGTTCTCTGATCGGCTTGCTGGTTGTGGTCATCATCTTGTCCCAGGCCATCAGGATAGTTCGAGAGTACGAACGAGTGGTAATCTTCCGTCTGGGGCGTTTCAGCGGAGTTAAGGGGCCGGGCATATTCTTTATAATTCCAATCATTGACCGAGTTGTGCAGCTTGACCTGCGGGTTGTGACTATAGATGTGGCCAAACAGGTGGTCATAACCAAGGACAACGTAAGCGTAGATGTAGACGCTGTCATCTACTACCGAGTTGTGGACCCGGGCCAGGCGGTCATTCAGGTGGAGAACTACAGGATGGCCACCAGCCTCTTGGCTCAGACCACTCTCCGGGACGTCCTGGGCCAGATTGAACTGGACGACTTGCTGTCCAAACGCGAAGAGCTGAACAAGAAGCTTCAGGAGATCCTTGACCAACACACTGATCCCTGGGGTATCAAGGTCGTCGCCGTAACCTTGCGCGACGTGAGCTTGCCCGAGTCTATGATGAGGGCAATTGCCAAGCAGGCAGAGGCGGAGAGGGAGAAGAGGTCCAGAATAATCCTGGCCGATGGAGAGTTCCAGGCTTCCAAGCTAATGACCGAGGCGGCAAAACTGTATGGGGAGGCTCCTGTGGCAATCAAGCTAAGAGAGCTGCAGACTCTTGCGGAGATAGCCAGGGAGAAGAACCTCATAATAGTAACCCCTGCGAGTGATGTGAGCACTGGTGCTGTGGCTGGTCTCACCAGTGCCCTCACCAGGGAAGCCTCCAAAAGAGAGCAATGAACCGCCCGTTCCTCTCAAGCCCGAAAGGGTTAGTCGGTAGAGTTAGGAGGAACGGGATGGGGTCTTGCTCTTCGGCAGATCCAACTTCCCCCCGCTCGTCACCCTGCTTATTTTTCCTTTTGTTATTGCTAGCAGGCTCGATCTTTCTGATCTGTTCATCCTCGGCCGCGCCAACCGATGGACCTGTTCTTGCAGTAAAGTTGGATAGCGCCATAACACCTGCCAGCGATGACATAGTTTCTGCAGCTATCCAGGAGGCAGAGTCGGGAAACTACCAAGCGGTTTTGATAATCCTGGATACCCCTGGTGGAGGCCTTGCAGAGACGTTTTCTATCATCGATCAGGTTGAGAGGACAAGGCTTCCGGTGATAGGCTACGTTTACCCTGATGGAGCAAAGGCCTGGTCTGCGGGTACCCTGATCCTGATGAGCTCTGACGTGGCCGCCATGGCTCCTCACACCATAATCGGCTCTGCCCAGCCGGTACAGCTATCACCAACCGGCGGAACAATTCCCATAAACGATAGCAAGACCATCAACGCAATAGTCGCCCTGATTGAGGAGAAAGCAAAAAAGCATGGCAGAAATAGCACAGCAGCCAGAGAGTTCGTGCTCTCCAACCTGAACCTAAACGCAGACGATGCCAAGAAGTTTGGCTCCATCGAGTACGTCAGCCCCGATCCCCAGGATCTGCTCCGCCAGGTAAACGGCCTCCGGGTAAAGAACGTCACATTATCTACCAACAACTCTGAAGTTATTTTCTTCGAACCGCCATTAAATCTGCAGTTCCTCAAGCTGCTGTCGGACCCCATGATCGCCGGGCTTCTGATACTCGTCGGCCTCTACGGCATAATCTTCGGCCTGTCCAGCCCTGGATGGGGTGCGGAGGCGTTTGGAGTGATTTCCTTGGCGTTAGGGTTGATCGGCCAGGGGTTCGACGTGAACCTCGGCGGACTGTTCCTGATGCTCGTAGGTGTTGCCCTGATCCTGGTGGAGCTGCACAGCCATTCCTTTGGAATCCTGGCAGCCGCCGGGCTGATCTGCATAACAATCGGGAGCATCCTTCTGATTCCTACAAGCTACCCTCAGTGGTACATTCCTGGAGAGTACCAGAGGTCGCTTGCTGCTGCCTTCATCCTGCCGTCTCTAATCTTAGGCGGATTCCTGGCCTTTGCAGTCTATAAGATCGCCCGCATCCGGTTAGCCCCGCCGGTGATCGGCATGATCATCGGCGAAGAGGCCGAGGCGCTGGACAGGTTAGCGCCTACGGGCTATGTCAGCTTCCAGGGCGAATATTGGAAGGCCGAGGCGGGGGAGACGGTCGAGATGGGTGAGAAGGTAATGATTGTAGGCAAGGATGGAGCGGTGCTGAAGGTCAGAAGAAAATAGCAACAAAGATTAATGGAGACAGATGACCTGCGGCCTGACAGAGGAAGACCTCTTTGTACTCAATCTTCTCTACTCGAACCGGAATCTAAGATCGAATAGAGGATACCATTCTGATAAGTTGAACAAGTTATTCCAGAGAAAATTCGGGAAAGATGCAGAGGATACACTCAGGTTCCTCGTAAACGAGGGTTACCTATCACGGATTGGAAAGAGCCCACCTAAATATTATATAAGCGACATTCCCAAGGCGTTCTTTGCCCTGGGTCAGCATGGTTACTCAGTTACATATGGCCGAATAAGAAGATTGTAAAATAGATTTTACACTATCGACAAAATAACTTTATATCAAGAGGATATAGATCTAGAGGTGAGACTGGTGCCGGTGCCTTTCGAAGGTCTGCTCGGAAATAGCTGTGAGTTAAAGCTAATCGAATTTCTCATGCCGTTGAAGGATATGGAGTTCAATCTTACTGAGCTAGCCGAGGAGGTAAACGTCTCCAGGCCGACAGTGGACCGCATAGTGAAGAAGTTCGTAAAATGGGGCATTATGAAGGTCGTCCATACCCACGGCAAGACCAAATACTATGCACTAAATGAGGACTCCGGTTTCGTAAGGGTTTTCGAAGACCTCAACAACCGCTTGGTAGAGCAGATACTAGGGCAAGAGAAGCTAGCTCAGGTTGGCGAGTATTGGACGAGGGAGTCTCTGGTGTCTCCTTCCAAAACTAAGCCGTCCTTGGAAGAAATTGCATCTTGGGCTCAAATGGGCTCAGTGAACAATCGGATTTATTAATAGTCAGAGCATGAGGGTTTTTCTGGGTTCTTGCCATTGAGGGCTACAAGATTGCCGGAATCTGAATCGTACCCTCTCGAGATCGCCCTCATTGAGCTAACCAACGGCGCAGATCCGGTCGAACTTGTCTCTGAGCTGCGCCAAACAAGGCTACAGGCGCACGTATCACAGCTCACACAGACCGTCCAATTAGCATTACCGCCAGCAAAGGAGGAGCCGACAAAGAAAGGATGGTGGCAATTCTGGAAATAGAGAGCGCGTATTTAATAATCCCGCTTGAAGAAGTGCAAGAGGTCAAAGCATGAAAATAGGTTGGATAGGATTGGCTCTACTCGTATTGTTTGCTGTTGCGCCAACAATGGGTGAGGTAAGAAGCTCTTACTCAAAAGACTACAACTTTTCGATAAATTTACCAGATATTCCCACTGGTAATAGTTGGTTAACAAATTAAGATTTTGGTGATGAGAATCTAACAACATTAGAACATATATATGGAGACGAACTTTGGTCACCACTTGAATATACAAATGAAACGAGGAATGCTTTTGTAAAAATGTGGGATGGATGGTTTTGTCAAGCAAATAAGCTTGCATTTTACAGTAGCTGTATGGAAATAGGATGTTATGAATTTACAACCCCCATTAATGAAAGTAATTTAAACGATTCTATGATTTTGGACCATGCAATATGCTTGGCAGATGACAATTTGATGCAAGGCTACTTGATTAACAAAGGAATTATAAGTGTCAACCCCAGAGTATCTAAAACCAATCAGATGACCAACCTTCAAATAACAAATTCCACATTCAATGGTCAATTCGCCCGCTTGTTTGAAGTCGATCCCACTTGGGAAGCAATATCATTCAAACTTAACGCCACTGAAATAGCCGTAATTGAAGCAAGAGCAGGATTATGTTGGCCTATGACATTTACAGCGCAAGATATTTTTAACAACACCACAGTACGCCCCGAACGCGCCGAAATAATCAAAGAGAAGCTGAAACAAGGTGCTATAGAGTTTCACAAGCCGCACCATGGAAATTTGAGGATTGAAGGAAGGCTTAACCACAAGGCATAAAGCGGTTCTGATGGAAGGGACTATCTTTGTTATTGAGCAGGTTGCTGACGCTATTTGGGTTATTTGCCAATGGAATCGGTGCTGCGCTTGTAGCCAAGTATGAGGCATATGAGCATAACCCTCTTCCGTTGGATGATAGAGCAGAGGGTAAGATAAGTAATTGGTTGTTTGAAAGAGGAATCAGTCGTAGAGAATTGGGTAAAATGGGTTGGTGGCTATTTATAGGCGGTTTCTTCGTTCAAATAACGGGCTTATTGATAGATCCTTAATTGGAACGTGATCGCTACCATTTTAAGGACACCTTAGAGTCACTTCCAGAATCGCCACCACCCTTTCCTTCAGGACCGATTTAACTTTGGCTCATTTTGAGCCAAAGTTAGATACCGCTATTTGATGCTCATCCTTTATTCAGGCTCATAGAGCCATTAAGATCTAGCTTCCCTCTGGCGAATGCGACAGTTGAAATGCAATAATGCGATCAATTAGTCTGAACCAATGAAGGTAATCAATTATACAGCTTATTACCGCAGTTTTAGGTATATGAGGCACTTGTTCAAACAATTCTACTATTCTTAGCGGTTCCTCATCCCTTATATGAAAAAATTTGCCATTTAGACATGCTTCAAATATGTCGTGTTCTCCGTATTTTTTGCCGTCAACCCGGAACTCTGTTGGTGTACTTTTCAGGAAAAATTGATACGCCTTATGCAATGTTCCAAAATACTTGCGAGTTTCTTCATTTGCAGCTTTTTTGCCAAGAATATTGAGAATTTTATTAAAGAAGATCCGATCCTTTTGTAGCAAACAGGGTCGAATATAAAGCAATAAGAGTCCCAATTCGTCATCGTCTGGAGCTACTATGGTAGTTTTTGCTCCATGTCCGGTACTCTCATGAGAAACCTGGAACCCCAAGGAATTATCTTTAACAACCTTACACGCATTCATTTTTTCAACTTGTTTATGGAATAGCTGCAAGGATTCGAGTTCTTCATCGTTAAAGGCGTTAAATTTTAAATCATCTATTTTTAATTCTGTTTCTTCCATCTTCTGACCCTCGCAGGATGCGATAGATATTAGAGATGTTATAGGTGATGGCCAGTTGTGATGAAACGAGAAAATACTGAAAGAGATTCAAAGCCTAAAGCAATCAAGAAAAAGAGATGCATTGGGAATTACTGGAGACATTTCATCGATTGCTGGACTATTGGTTGGTGTGATAGGGCTGGAGGTCACTATGAAACCGGCATAGTTGTGATACTTTGCTGGTAATTTTGGTTGTAAAAAAAAGGGTTGGTATAGGGCCTGAGAATTTAACTCAGTGGGCTTGTGAACCAGAGGCTCACATTAGCTGTCTACTCTTCTTAGCCAATATCTCTTCGTAAAAAATAGCTGCAGTGGTAGTATCTCCCAGGCCCACCGTGAATTTCGGGCGTCGGGCCAATAGAGATGGCACTAAGCATACCGCTTCCTCTCCCAAACTCATGTAAGCCCCCCGTCCCCAAGGCACGGCTCCATCTCGCAAGAACTCGTCTCTGGCATCAAGTCCCACTGGATTCACCTCCCCTGGAGGCAAACCTGTTATCGATCCCGTGGCCGCCAGAGCAGCAGCGGCATCAGCTCCTCTGGTCAAAGCCTCGACTTCTCTTTCCGGGGGTATCAGCCCTTTCATAACGCTTATTATGTAATCCCTTGTGTGCAAGGCCACCCTGGACAATTCCAGCCGCTCTCTGAGTTGCTGTATAGCTTTCATGGTTTCCTGCCAGCCTGGTTTCAAGCTCATAACTCTCGCCAGCTCGTCTTCGTTCATGCCAAGGCTATCCACAGGTAGGCGTTCCAGGAGGTATTCCATGATCTCCGGCTCATGGAAGGCGCCCATCTCTGCATGAACGTATAGTCCAGGGTTGGCTTCTTTCCAGGAGCTTATCTGCTCTATCTTTCGGTCAAAAATCTCCTTAAACCCGAGACCCGGAACCAAATGAAATCCTGAGACAATAGCGCCGTCGAAGTCCTTGATCTTCTCCTTGCAATAGGCATCAAAATCCGGATTGGAGTAAAGTCGGGAGTTCAAGGGATCGAAGGTGGCTATAAGTCGGTTAGCTTTTGAAGAGATAATAGGCCCTCCGGAAGTCGAGATAGTCTGGCCTTCTGTGAACTGGAAAACGAAGTGGATCATCTCTTTGTCTCCCACGGCCTGAAGCGGCTTTTTCATGATTCCGGAGACGGGAATTCCGATTCCTGGATGAAGCATCCCCGCCAGTCTGCAGCCGATGGCCGAAGCATTTAGAACCGGCTGGGCTCCTAAGGTCGCCAGGACGCCTGCCATGATCCCGGCGTTTCCGCCCAGGCGGTACTCCCAGTGGAAAGACCCTTCGATGATTCCGGCGACTTCTTCTCGTACGATTGGCAGCTCATCTCCAGAGCCTTCCTCCATGCAGAACAGCAGAGCGGAGAGAAGATCCTCCAGCTTGGTTATCTTATCTTGGGTCTCTGGCTTGAGATCGCCGGAAAGCTTGGCTATTTCTTGGCCATTCACGTTGCAGACTGCATCGAGATTTACTGTATAGGCGCAGATGATCTTCATAATTAGCTCTCCGGAAAGTAGAATCTCAAAGCTTTCCCGATTTTATCTTGGCCTCTTGCCTCACGGATCAATTCAGTACATATTAGGATTGGAAAGAATATACGCTTTCCCAGTAGCATACCACTAAGCTAAGCTGAATCGAGACTAAATCGAGAATATCTTCTCCCTGCTTCGATTAGATTTAGATACTATACCGATCTTATTCTTCTTCGATAATGAGCGCTGATCCTGTCGCCAAGTGGGAAGAGTTCCTGAGTTCAAGGTATGAGAAGGAGATTCTCGAGCTGGCGGACTCCTACCCGGACAAGCGCAGCCTTTATGTAAGCTTCCCCGATTTGACCAGATACGATCCCGACTTTGCGGACCAACTCCTGGAAGAGCCGGAGCAGCTCCTGGAGGCAGCGCAATCCGCGCTCCTGGAGATCGACCTTCCCATGGACGTTGTCCTTGACAAGGCCCACGTCCGAGTTGTGGAGCTATCCGAACACTACAAGACCCGTGAGCTGCGGGCGGATCACATCGGCAGGCTGATCTCCATCGATGGCTTGGTCAGGACGGCCACGGAGGTCCGTCCCAAGATAGTCTCAGCCGCCTTCGAGTGCCAGAGGTGCGGCTTCACCTTCTACAGGGAGCAGACAGGCACAAAGTTCGAGGACCAGAACCTGAAGTGCCAGAACCAGGCCTGCGACCGAGGCGGGCCCTTCAAATTAATTCTGTCCAAGTCCAAGTTCGTAGATGCCCAGAAGATAAGAGTTCAGGAGTCGCCCGAAGAGCTTAGAGGCGGAGAGCAGCCTCAGACTCTAGACGTTGAGTTGGAAGACGACCTGGCTGGAAAGATCTTTCCTGGGGACCGTGTGATAATCAACGGCATTCTCAAGTCTTACCAACGATCAACCCCCCAGGCAGGCAAAAGCACTTACTTCGACCTATTCCACAAAGGAAACTCCATTGAGCTGAAGGAGCAAGAGTTCGAGGAGGTAGATATCTCGCCGGAGGACGAGAAGATTATCAAGGACATGTCTCGGGACCCGGAGATCTACGAGAAGATAAGAAAGTCGATTGCTCCTTCCATCTACGGCTACGAGGACGTAAAGGAGGCCCTGGCCCTTCAACTAGTCTCCGGATTCTCGAAGAGGCTCCCCGATGGAGCTAGAATCCGGGGCGACATCCACATCCTTCTCGTCGGCGACCCTGGCATAGCCAAAAGCCAGCTTTTGAGGTACATGATCAAGATCTCTCCCCGTGGGATATACACCTCGGGTAAGAGTTCCACATCAGCGGGCCTGACTGCGACGGCAGTCAAGGACGAGCTGGGTGACGGCCGCTGGACTATAGAGGCCGGGGCCCTGGTCCTTGCAGACAAGGGCATCGCCGCCGTGGACGAGATGGACAAGATGGACAACGAGGACAAGAGCGCGCTGCACGAGGCTATGGAGCAACAAACGATAAGCGTCGCCAAGGCAGGAGTCATGGCCACCCTAAAATCCAGGTGTTCCCTGCTGGCCGCTGCCAACCCAAAACTGGGAAGGTTCGACAAGTACGAGCCCATAGCTCCCCAGATCAACCTTACACCAGCACTCATGTCCCGGTTCGACCTGATCTTCGTTCTAACGGACGACCCGGACGCCAATAGAGACTCTCAGATAGCCCGGCACATCCTGAAGAGCAACTATGCCGGTGAGCTGTCCACCCAGGTTGAGTGGAACCCTAAGATTTCACAGCAGGACATCGATGCCGCCATGACGGTCATAATGCCGGAAATAGAGCCGGAGCAGCTCCGCAAGTACGTAGCCTATGCCAGGAAGAAAATCTTTCCCACCCTCACCGAAGAGGCCAGAGAATATTTCGCCAACTACTATGTAGCCCTGAGAACCCAGGGCCACGATTCCAACAAGCCCGTTCCGGTTACCGCTAGACTGCTGGAGGCGCTTATCCGTTTGGGCGAGGCCAACGCCAGGCTCAGGCTTTGCAGCACGGTCACCATCGAGGACGCTCAGAGGGTGACCAAGATTATGGAAGCATGTCTCCGAAAGGTGGGCGTGGACCCAGACACCGGCCTTTTGGATGTGGATATCATCGCTACCGGAGTTAGCAAGACCACCAGAGATAAGACTAAATTGATGCTGGACATAATAAGGGATGTGAGCAAAGAACAGCAAGGCTCTGCGCCTCTTGAAATAGTTCTCGATAAGGCGGAGGAACAGGGAATAGAGCGAAGCAGAGCAGAAGAGATCATCACCCGGCTGAAGCGGGACGGCTCCATCATGGAGCCAAAGCATAAGATGCTGAGATTGGTGTGAGGTGGCCCGTGGAAGAAAATGAACCCCCAAGGAATGAACAAATGAATGAGCCGCAGTTGTACCTGAAGTCTCACCGTTCTGGGAGAGAGGTGCTGGTAGCTGTTTGCGATTGCGATCTCATGGGAAAGAAATTCGTCGAGGGCCATCTGCACGTCGAGATTCTGCCCGACTTTTTTGGAGAAGAAAAAGCTACGGCTCGAGATGTGGAGCAAGCTTTGGCCGCAGCGACCATGGCCAACCTCGTGGGAGAGCTGGCCGTTAGCCATGCAATGAGACTAGGGTACGTGGCCAGGGAGAATGTGCTGATAATAAAAGGCGTCCCCTGTGCCCAAATGGTGTTGATGTGAAGCAATCTATATGTCCAAAGTGCGGGCAACCTTCTCTTGAAGGGCTCTGTTCTGCTTGCACCCTTAAATCAACCAAGATTCTCAGCTTTCCCGACCGCGTTGAGGTTACGGTGTGCCCTGTGTGCGGCGCCAAGTTGGTCAAAGGCAGGTGGCAAATCACTGAGAGGACGGCCGAAGAGCTGGCCTATGAGGCAACTAATGATTCTTTGCTCGTTCACGGTGATATTCAGGACCCTGAGATCGACATCCAGTTAATGAAACGTGGTGCTACCAGATATTTAGCACGGTTCAGCATGAAAGGATCATTCCGGGGCATATCTGTTGAAGAGGCCTCTGATATCCCAGTTAAGATCATCCTCACTGCTTGCGACAGATGCTGCAGGATAGCCGGGAAGTACTTCGAGTCCACGATACAGATAAGAGGAAGCTCCAGGGCTCCAACTATAGCGGAGCTTGACACGTGCAGAAATATTGCTCTGTCCATGACAGAAGCTTGCTATCGTAGCGGAGATCAGCTCGCCTTTATTCAGGACATCAAGGAGACGAAAGGAGGTTTGGATCTTGTCATCGGATCGACTCAGCTAGCACGTCAAATTGCCCGAACCATATTCGAGCGATATGGCGGCAGGACCCAAGAGTCGGCCAAACTTGTTGGTAAAAAGGATGGGAATGACATTTATAGGACGACAATCCTCGTGCGATTCCCCAATCTCAAGAGGGGGGATATAATATCCAGCCGAGGAACATTATTTGAGGTTACTGGGTTCGACTGCAGAAAGACGCTTCTGAATTCACTGGATGGGGACCGTAGGACTTCCCTGAAGGAGGAAGACGTCGAGGGCCTTAAGGTTCTGGGAAACCGGGCTGATGCCCAGAAAGCAGTGGTTGTGGCAAAAGATGAAAGAGTTCTAGAGATCCTTGACCCGGAAAGCTACAAAACAGCCGTCGCGTCTAGGCCAAGAGGCATGGTCGTAGTGGAAGGTGACGAGGTAGTGGTGGTGAGAACTGGCGAGGGATTTATCGTATTAGGATAATTTTTATATATACCGCCTATGTCAAGGTGCGGCGGTCACTACCACAAAGTTATTAAACTAGTTTTGAGCACATTTCTATTGTAGAAGCACGCATTTGAGCTTCGAATCTCATGATGATTAAGCCCCAGTGAATTTGGGGCGATGAATGTGCAGCATAAAAGAGTTCAGTTTAGCAGAAGAAGAATGCTCATATGTGGGTAGTTCTATCAGATGATCCATGAAATTGATAATGGACACTGAAATAGTTAGATAAATGCAGATTCACGATCACTTACAGCTCACTTAATCACCTGCAAATTTAAGCGGGATTGCTTCGCGCATCGGAGGGACGTTAGTATACACCAACTAGCGCTAGCAAGGATGTTAAGGGCGTGACTTTTATCTGACTATTTTAAAATTTAGGGGTGTCTTAATATGCAAAATGTTGATACAACCAAGTATGTAATTTATGCAGATATTGGTGCTGATGGGATAGTGGAAAGGCCTGATGTTGTTGGGGCTATTTTTGGCCAAACAGAGGGGCTCTTGGGCAGCGATCTGGATCTCAGGGACCTCCAGAAGACCGGCAGATTAGGACGCATTGATGTCCAGATCACCTCAAGCGGCGGAAAGTCCAGCGGCACCATCTCCATCCCCTCCAGTTTTGACAAGGTTGAGACGGCCATTCTGGCCGCTGCTCTTGAGACTATAGACAGGGTCGGCCCGTGCATTGCTCGAATAGGGGTAAAAAAAATAGAGGACGTTAGGGCCGCCAAAAGAAGGTACGTAATAGATAGAGCCAAGCGCATCCTTGTTGAGATGTTCGACGAGAACATTTTGGAGACTGAGGAGATAACCGAGGAGATAAAGCAGTCTGTACGGGTAGAGGAGATAACTCATCTGGGAAAGGACAACCTGCCTGCTGGTCCCAACGTCGTGGACTCAGACGCTATCCTGGTGGTCGAGGGAAGGGCGGATGTTATCAACCTCCTCAAGTACGGAATAAAAAATGCCGTAGCTGTGGGCGGGACCAACGTACCTCCGAACATAGCCGAACTCTGCGCCAAAAAGGTGGTCACCGCCTTCACGGATGGGGATCGCGGCGGCGAGCTCATAATCAAAGAGCTCCTCCAGGTTGCGGATATCGATTTCGTAGCCAGGGCACCTGAAGGCAAGAGCGTTGAGGACCTCACCCAGAAAGAAATAGTTCGGGCTCTGAGGCAGAAGATCCCAGTAGAGCAGGTGCTGGACCAGTACAAGATCAGGAACCAGCCCAAGAGGAGGAGAGAGCTCTCTGCCAAGAGTAAGAGCCTGATTCGTGAGAGTCCACTATGTGTCAGGAACATGTCTGAGAAAGTGGCTGAGAGGGCAGAGGCTATAGCTCCGAGAAGGATCCTGCCGCGGGAGGTTGGATCCAGGGAGGTGATTCCTGCAGAAGAGACGGTTGCAGTAGCTAATAAGGTCGTTCCAATTCTAGAACCCGAGCCCGAGACTGAGTGGTTCAAGCAGCACGTTGACGAGCTCAATGGCACCCTATCTGCCAGGCTGTTCGACAGGAGCCAGAACGTCTTGAAGGAGGTTGCCGTACGAGACCTGGCCAGAGAGCTGAAGGAGGCTAATGGAGGGGTTAACGGCGTTATCTTCGATGGAGTGGTTACCCAGCGCATCGTAGACATCGCTGCAGAGAAGGGCCTGGAGTACCTGATTGGAGCCAAGATGGGCAACATAGCAAAAAGCCCAGTCTGCGTAAAGGTCATGACCAAAGAGGCATGAGCCTCTTTTCTTCTTTTATCCAACATCCTTTTAGCCCGGTTCTTTCGCCTGTTACTGTGGAGCAAGCATAATGGAGTTCAAACAGTGTATTGTGATCAGGGACGATCTTAAGCTCTCTTGCGGTAAGCTGGCGGTTCAAGTGGCCCATGCAGCAGTCATGGCATTTGAGAGAGCTGACAAGTCTACCGCAGGCCAATGGCGGTCAGAGGGACAGAAGAAGGTGGTTCTGAGGGTAGCCAATGTCCAGGCGCTTTTCAGGCTTCGAGAGGAGGCCGATCGTGCTGGTCTTCCCTGCGCCATAGTGGCCGATGCTGGGCTTACTGAAATTCCACCGGGCACCATAACTGCGCTAGGCATTGGACCAGCTCCCAACAAGATGATGGACAAGGTTACCGGCAAGCTTAGCCTGCTCTGAGGCGAGATGTTAGCTGCTCCGGAACAAGACAGAAACCTGGGAATGGAGTTTTACGCTACAGATGCAGGTGGTTGTGGGGGCATTCTGCGTTCTAGCGCTGAGGACTTCCTGGTGGATGAGGTCTATCCGGACTTCAACTATGAAGGCGGAAGGTATCTAGTCCTTGAGGTCGAGAAGAAAGACTGGGACACACATCACCTTATAAGGGAGCTATCAGGTCAACTTCGAATCAGCCAGAAACGGTTCGGCTGGGCGGGGACCAAGGACAAGCGTGCTGTAACGCGGCAACGCATAAGCATAATGAACTTGGACGAGTCCGAGTTGGCAAGGATAACTCTTCCCGACATCAAAATACGAGTCCTTGGAAGGACAAACCGGGGCGTGGATCTTGGGGATCTCCTTGGGAACAGGTTCAAAATCAAGATTAAAGAGATGAACTGTCGGGATTTGCTTCCCAGACTGGCTAAAATTACAGAGGAGATCCGGAATCTGTTGGGCGTGCCCAACTATTTCGGCACCCAGCGGTTCGGAGAAACGAGGCCTGTCACCCACAAAGTAGGCGAAGCCTTGGTCCGCGGGAAGACGGAAGAAGCTGTCTTCACCTACTTGGCTATGCCTTTTTCAGACGAACCGGTGGTCACTCGAAACACAAGACAGATGCTCTGGGACACAAGAGATGTAAGGAAGGCTCTAAAAACTTACCCAAGCTATCTACGCTACGAGCTGGCCATGCTCAACTACCTGGTCGAAAGGCCGGGGGATTATGCCGGCTCTTTCAATGTGCTTTCGCCCAATCTGCGACACATGTTCGTCCATGCCTATCAGTCGTACATCTTCAACCGCATCCTGAGCTGCAGGATGGCAGAAGGCCTGCCGCTGGGCAGGGCAGTCGACGGAGACGTTGTGTGCTTTGCCAAGGGAGGCCTTCCAGACCAAGAAAAGGCCCAGGCGGTCACCCAGGACAACCTGGATGCAGTTAACAGGTTGGTCGATCGCGGGAGGGCCTGGGTGACCCTGCCTCTCTTCGGCTTTGAGTCCAGCCTTGCCGGTGGCGAGGAGGGCCGGATCGAGGGGGAGGTCCTGAGGGATGAGTGCGTTACCAAGGAGGACTTCAGGATACCCGCCAACCCGGACTTGGGTTCCAGGGGAACCAGGCGTACTGCATTGCTTCAGGTCGCTCCAAGCATGATGGTCCATGGAAGCTGTGCCGAGCTGGAGTTCTTCCTGTCCAAAGGGAGCTACGCTACAGTCGTCCTCCGTGAGTACATGAAAACCGGTAACCTTATGGAAGAGCAGTAGCCATCCAAGACAGAACAATTGGCCCAAACTCGAAGTGTTAAGAGGAGTGACTGTGAAGAACCTGAGAGACCCCTACGTCGTGGTTTATAGGCAAATTCACGCCATAGCAGACCCTGACGGAGATCTGGTTGAGATCCTGGAGCGGTCCACCTGCTACGGTGGATCGGCCTGGGCCAGGTACCATTACACCAAGGGACCCTTGATTCAAAGCTCGCGGGCTCTGGGCGAGTGGTTCCGCTACATAGTCCGGCCAGGAACAGTGGATCTGGATCTTATATCCTCCAAGAGGTCGGCGGGAATAGAATCCGTTCAGGTCAAGGGCGACGAGATAGAGATAACCTATGCCGGGCTGGGTGGAGGAGGCGTGGGAGCTACCCTAACACGGGCCAGGGCAGGGGATGTGCAGCGATATGAAGTGACTGAGAGCGGCGGCGGAAAGGTGGCCAGGGGCACCATAGTTGTTCCAAGAAGGGAGCGAGTTGTCATCGGTGTGGATGATACTGACAATAAGACCACCGGAGCCACGTGGTGTCTCATCCACAACATAGCCTCCGAGGTGGACAGGCATGAGGCGAGGTATCTCTCTCACTCGTTGGTCCAGCTCTTTCCTGTGCCTACCAAGACCCAGAACTGCGTATCGACGGCAGTGGAGTTCGCCTGTCTGCCTGGCAAAACCGACGACTTTCTGAAGGACTTCAAGGCCCTTCTCCAGGAGTACAGCGTATCTGAGAACACCGGCATGGCCGTTTATCGGGGCTTTGACCCTTCGGCCCTGATGCCGTATGCTCTCCGGTGCAAGAAGGAGCGATTGACATACGAAGATGCATTGTCCGCTGCCAAGGTGGCGGGCGTGGAGATCGCCATAGACGGCAGGGGCCTGATCGGAGCTATAGCTGCTCTGCCTTACTTTTCCAGGTCTGATGAGTCAGTGATTCCAGGTGTCTGATGGAAGGATTTACCGGGCTCGATGTCGCCAGGCTTGCAGTGCGGGATGCCGAGGTTGAGGTCATCACTTATGTTCCTGGTTATCCTATAACCGAATTGGCAGATGCTTTAGGAGCCGAGATCGTCGTCAACGAGAAGGTTGCCCTGGAGATTGCCCTGGGAGCCTCGGCCACCGGCGCGCGCTCTTTAGTTGTGGTTAAACAAGTGGGCATGAACGTTTTAGCAGACCCTCTGGTTATCTCAGCAACTCACTCAATTGGGTCGGGCATAGTAG
This sequence comes from Methanotrichaceae archaeon, assembly GCA_041494285.1. Lineage (GTDB taxonomy): Archaea > Halobacteriota > Methanosarcinia > Methanotrichales > Methanotrichaceae > Fen-7. Next base: position 5,796 of record JBGQAL010000008.1, on the reverse strand, counting down.
TTCTTGCCGGAGACGACCTGGGCCCCAGAGGATCACAATCGGAGATGGACAGCAGGTTCTACGGTCCCCTGGCAGGGCTGCCGGTCCTGGACCCTAAAGATCCTGCAGCGCTCTACAGTTCTATTCAGGAGGCATATCGTCTATCGGAGAGCTTGAGGATTCCCGTGATAGTCAGGGTTACTCACCGCCTGATGTCTGCGAAGGGTCGAGCTCCTACGCCAACACCCCTGAAGGGCATAGGGCAGGTGTTCGATAGGACGTCCTGGGATCTGACCGCCCGTGGGCGGCACCAGAAGCTCCACCTGGAAGTGCTGCCTCTGGCACAAGAAGCTTCTGAGGTCACTCATCTTAACTTTCTACAGACATCTGGAGACGCGGGGATAATCGCCAGTGGTTTTCCTGCCTCTTTGGGGGAATGTCTGGGAGTCTCTATTTTATCTCTGGGTTATGCGCATCCTTTACCCTGGAAGTTGATCCGACGTTTCATCGATGGCCACAGCCAGGTCCTGGTAGCGGAGGAGCCCGAGCCTTTCATTGAGTCCCAGTTAAGATTGAGCCCGAAAGTTAGAGGAAAGCTAACCGGTCATCTGCCATTCGGTTTACTAGAGAGATCCGACTTGATCAAGGCGCTAGCAGATCTTGAAATTAGGGCAGAGGGCGATCCTTCGGTCTATGAAAGCGTGGCGGAACGTGGCTACAAGGGGATTTGTGACGACTGTCCTTTTATTTCCCTATACAAGGCTCTGGGGAGATTGGAAGTGCCCGTTGCGGGTGATGCAGGCTGTGCCATCCGCGCGACTCGTGAGCCCTACAGTTCTGTGGACGTTGTCTACGGCCTCGGGTCGTCCATTGGGGTGGCTTCAGGCTTCAGGAAAAAAGGAGTTGCCGTGATCGGCGACTTTGCCTTTGCCCACACCGGCCTTGCAGGGCTGGCGAATGCAGTCTGGCAGAAGAGAAACGTTCTAGTGGTCTTGCTCCAGAACGGCGTAGCAGCTACCACCGGAGGCCAGGAAGCGCCGGATCTAACAGGTCTTCTGGAGGCCCTAGTGCCAACCCGCTCGATACAGCTCCCTCTTTCGGAAGACGAGATTCAGTGTCTTCTGGAGGAAGAGCTGGCCAGGCCTGGAGCATCGGCGGTGTTGGCCACCGGCAGATGTGCTAGATCGGATCCAAGACGAAGTCCATAGTTTAAAACCGCTCAGTCCTGATTGGACGCCCATGATGGCGAACCAGTCCAAGTTTTATAATATGTAAGGTGCAAAACAAGCAGTTTGAACCTTCAGCTATTCACTAGGCCAGGCTCCATTTCCTATCAGGTTGTTACTATCGATGTCCTCGCTGTCGAAGACCACCAGCTCAAAAACAACATCTTTGCAGGTCTCCTCGGTGTAGACTGAGTACCTCTCTTCAATCCTATCCAATATCTCCTCGGCCATATTCATTCCATGCTCTGCCTCGAAATTTCTGATATCCTCAAAGGTGACATCATGGACTGCTGCTGCTCTCTCTTTAATCTCCTCAAAGGCATCCAGGTTCTCAGAGATCATTAAGGAAATCTTGAAGCCTCCAATCCCGTCATCGTAAAGCTCGATGGCTAGCAGAAAATGCAGGGTTTCGTCTACGACCTCCATTGCGCCTTCCTGCTTGAGCTTGTCCACCAAGGACTTAGAAAGACTGATGCCGTTCGCAGTTCGTTGCATTTCCTCAAAGAGGGGAGAATAGGCATCTACTGCCTCATCGACTATGATGTTCCAGAGGTCGTAGGTTAGGCTGTACAAGGGAAATACCTTCGCTGTTGATGTAGTCTGGATCTATAAAAAATGAGGTTATGGTTTTTTGGCTATGCAGTTGCTAACTAGTAACACATCATACGGATCGACGAAAATTATGATCTAACTTTGTTCCTGCTGGCTCAAAAAGGAAAAATCTATTGGTCGCCAGATCCCATCTCCTTGATCTTTTTCAGGTCAGAGACAAAGGCTTCCTGAAGGTTATTATTCCTGAGAACCGCTGCCGGATGAAATGTGACCAGAAACCGACCTTGAAGGAGACGACCGCGAAGAGTGGTTACCCCTTGAAGATTCAGCAGAGCCCCGATTGCCACATTTCCCATCAGTCCGATGACTCTTGGGTGAACCAGCTCGATCTGAGATTGCAGGTAGTTGTGACAGGATTTTATCTCGATACTCTTGGGCTTTCTGTTGAGCGGCGGGCGACATTTAACTACGCTGGTTATGAAGACCTCCGATCTATTGATACCCGCAAGACCCAATGATCGATCTAACAAGCGCCCAGCTCTACCCACGAAGGGCCGACCAGTGATGTCTTCATCGGCTCCGGGAGCCTCTCCCACAAGCATGATTCCTGCGGGACAGGGGCCCTCTCCAGGGACGGCCTTGGTCCTACCAAGAGCGAGATCGCAAAGCTGGCACGACAATATTTTGGAGTGAAGTATATCGAGATTCATCAAAGAGGGTAGACCTGATCGATGAAAATCTTTTCTCGTCAAACGAAAGATTCTTAACTGGCGAAGCCGTGAAGGGTAATAGGTGGCGCAGATGAGATTCACGGAGATTACCTATCCCATGAGAAAGTTTGACGATCTCTATTATACAATAGAACGGATAGTCTATGGTCGAGGGAACCTCAAGGGCTTTACTTCCGAGGATATCTATAGCAACCTTAGGGATAAGCGTCTCTTCAAGGATGCCCAAGATCTCAACAGATTCCTGTTAGAGAACGATAAGAAGTTCAAGATAAGAAAGGCGAACGGCGGTTGGGAGCGCTACTGGTAGCGCCCCAATATCCTCAGCGAATCTTTTCTGTGAAATAGATATTCCGATCGTCAATTCCTAGCTCGGCGAACCTTCCCGTAGCGAGGACTCTATGGCTGTACTTCAGCGGTGCAACCCTTGTCCCAGGCAGCACTGTGGACTCAGCCGGCAAAATCACATCCTCTCCGATCACCGGTATCCTGCCGTTGGCGTGGGGCTGATCTGCGTCCAGCACGCAGTTGGTCCCGATGGTGGAATGCCTTCCCACGATGGCCCTGTTTACGATCACGCCACGCTTGATGTTGGAGAAGCTCATTACCATGCTCTTTCTGATCTCCACATCCCTCTCGATCATACTCGTGTGGCCGATGTGGGAGTCCTCTATGACAGTGCCCCGCTCAATGCGGCAGTTCCTGCCAATGGATACGTTGCCTAGAAGCTCGATTTCTCCTGTGTCCAGATCCCTTTGGATCTTGGAAAGAGTGCTGGGATGTATCCATTGATGGGGCTTATACTCATGGCGAAGAGTGAAGTGCTTTACCTCGCCGGCCAGGACGTCCATTGCCGCCTGGTGTAACCGTTCAGGAGTGCCTATGTCTATCCAGTAACCAGTGATTGGATAGCCGTAGACATCATATCCGTGCTCGGTCAGGTATGGAATCAGGTCACCGCCGATGTCCCTGGCAGCATCGCCCATATCGTGCAGCACTTTTCGGATCTCCGGCGAGAATAGATAGAATGCGGTGTTGATCATCCTGGAAGGCTCGGTGCCGTTCTTGGGCTTCTCGACAAAACGCTTTATGCGGAGGTCATCATCGATATCTGCAACTCCGTACTGTGAGAAGTTCTCTCCGGGCCCCATCTGCTTTACTGCTACAGTCAGGACCGGCTTGTGCTGGTGGTGGAACTCGATGAACTTTTTAAGATCAATATCGATCAGGTTGTCCCCAGAGACAACCAGAATATCGTCGTTTATGTCGAAGTAGTTGATGTTATACCTAAGGGAATCTGCGCTCCCTCTATCATCGTACTGGGGTTGGTAGCAGAATCCGTCCGGATCGCTGATGCCCAATCGCTTGAAGAAACCTTCCCCTGCCTTGAAGTAGTTGGAGAGCTCAAGGGTGTTGTTCGCGCCTCTGCTTCCCAAAATGAATCTGCGGCAGCCCTGGACTGCCAGCAGCCTGAACAGGACGGCTATTATGGCAGTGTCGCATAATTCAACCAACGGTTTAGGCTGGTTCAGTGTGAGCGGGTATAGCCTGGTCCCGCTTCCGCCGACGGTCGCCAGTACTTGGGGACTCATAATAATAGTATTTACGATATCATAAATATTAAGCCTGTCGCTGGAAGTCAGTAACCACGCATGATCTTCATAATTATTCGGGCGATCAGGAAAGCAATCAGGAATAGAACCGCGTAGAGGATTATGGAACTAATTGGCATGGTGGAGAACTCGCGTTACTGATTTATATCTTTGACTGAAAGGAGCAATCCTTTATTCAGAGGTCGGGCCAGGGGTATGATGAACAAAGGCTTTCTTATTATGCTACATACGTTTCGGCAATTTGGTACGATTCACAGGCGTATCATATCAAAGAGATAAATGACTTTGAGTCTTAAGTATGCTTATTCTTCAATGGCGCTCTCTTGATGTCATTGACAGGAGCATGAATGTCACCTGATGAAAAGATAGGGATTGCTCTCGTAACCTACGGCACCCTCAACTCGCAAGCGTGGAAGACCTACGAAAAGATCAGATCCGACTACGTCAAGGCTTTTCCAGGTGCCGATGTGCGGCTTGCCTTCACGTCCGACTTCATAAGGCGAATGCTATCGGAAAAACAAGGGATCTTCTTTCATGATCCACTCAGCGTTCTGGCTGAGCTACGTAATCAGGGATGCAGAAACGTAGTTGCTCAATCCCTTCATGTGGTCCCTGGAAATGAGTTCCAACAGATGACCAGGTTGGTCCATGGACCAAAGAACTTCCGGGAAAAGTCATGGTTCGAGAACCTTGAGATAGGAAAGCCTCTGCTTTCCAGTTTGGATGATTGCATGAAAGTCTCCAAAGCTCTCCGGCCTGAATCCCAATCAACCAAGATCGAAGGACAAGATCATGAGACTGAAAGTTCCGTGGGTTCAGTGGAGGTGGCTTATGTTCTTATGGGCCATGGAACAAGCCATTCGGCAAACAGAGTTTACCTCCAGATGGCAAAAGTTCTAAAAAAAGATCAAAAGAACGTCTTCCTGGGCACACTGGAGGGCTTTCATGGAATCGATGAGGTACTCTTGCAAACAAAGAAATCCAGGGTCAAGAAAGTCATATTGATGCCTTTCCTTCTGGTGGCCGGAGGCCATGCGCTAGAGGATCTTGCCGGAGACTCGGCCAATTCCTGGAGGGGCGTCTTTGAGCGAGAGGGATTCCGCACAGAAGTGATCCTAAAGGGCTTGGGCGAGAATGACGGAGTTGTTGACATCTTCGTCGAGCACACTAGGAAGGCAGTCCTAATGTTCAAGGACCGATGAGAGACGCGACTCCATCGACTCAACGGTACCCGATCTCAGTTAGGGCTGATCTCGGATTAGACCGTAAAGTATATCATCTACCGACGCATTTTATAAAAAGCTGCATTGCGTCGATTCAAGAAATTGTTGAGATGTTTTTGTAGCATGGTCGATTCTTTGAATCGATACAAAAGGTAAGTGAAATAAATGGAAGGAAATTACGGAAGCAGTAGAGGAGGCTTCAACAGAGGCCCAAGAGAGATGACAGACGTAACTTGTTCAGAGTGCGGTAAGCAAACCCAGGTTCCCTTCAAGCCGGACGGATCGAGACCGGTATACTGCAGCGAGTGCTACCAGAAGCACAGGCCAGCGAAGCCGCCCAGAAGATACTAACGATTGATTTATTCCTTAATAGATCCGTTTCAATCTGACTTATAGTCCGCGACCGCGGAAAGAAAATGCATGGGCGCCTTTAAGCCATGCAATTTTTGGAGTTTTTCTATTTTAAGTTGCCCAT
>JBGQAL010000227.1:0-3111 GCA_041494285.1 Methanotrichaceae archaeon | reverse complement strand
TCTATGTTGCTCAGGATTTGCCCCACCAGTTCCTCCCTTGCCCCACTGTAGGACCGGATCATCTCAAGAGCCTCCGGATCTATCTGGTAGCCCTTCTCGGCAAACCTCTGAACTATCTCCAGCATCGAAAGGGGTATAAGACCGTACAAACTGATAAAGTTGGCTGATGAAGATCAGAGACAAGCTGAGAGAGGATCTACATCTTCCAGGATTTGTCAGCGATATACTGTTCGTGGTTGTGGTCATTGGGGTTATATCGGCAGTGTCCCAATTAGCCCTCGGCCTGTGGACGCCCATGGTAGCAGTGGAGTCGGGCAGCATGGTTCCCAACATGAACATAGGAGACATCGTTGTAGTTCAGGGGGCATCCAGGACAGAAGTGATACCTTGGGATGCGGCTCTGACCAAAGGGTACACCGCCTTTAACAATCCTGGGGATGTCATTCTCTACCTGCCTTATGGAAAGGAGAGGCTGGGCCTTATAGACCAGGCCAAGGCTATTTTTGGAGTACCCTACCCGCCTGATAAAGCCACTCCTATAATCCATCGGGCCATGAGCTATGTGGATCAAGGCCAGCCCATGTGGGACGGGGGGCCAAAGGCACCATTCTCGGGATACATTACCAAGGGCGATCACAACGATAGAATAGACCAGATGGCTGGCGCGATATTGGGGATGGCCAACGCAAGCTACATCAAAGAGCACACTGACCAGATCGCCGAGGTCAGCCCGGGCAGCATATACAGAGACAAAAAAACTGGCCTGATCCTCTATGAGATGGGCAACAAGACTTACGTGGGCGAGGGAATAAGCTATCTGACTCCCGTTAAAAAGGAGTGGGTAATAGGAGTGGCTAGAGTCAGGATACCTATTGTGGGGTACGTCAGGTTGATACCCAACATAATCGGGGACGAGATCCACAAGCTTTTAGGTGGTAGCTAAACCTTTTTGGCGACAACCGCCCAGTGGTCGTGGTGGTACGGCAGGAGGTCCATAACAGAAAGGACCTCCAGGCCCTTCAGCATTTCTATCTCGGAGCTGCGAATTTCTCCAGGCGTTGCAGTTGAGTCGATGGACCTGGTCTTGATCATCAGAACCAGTGTACCTCCAGTCTTGAGGTACCTGGCAGAGTTCAAGGTAGCAATCTCTGCCTGATTGCGCTGGGCTACATCCTGATAGACCAGGTCGACCGGCTCAACTAGTCTACTGTAGGATTCCGGCCTGGCTGCATCTCCCAGTATTGGTATTATGTTCCGACGGGACTCTGCAAGCTGGAGAAGCTGGCGCATAGAGCGGGGAGAGATCTCGACAGCATAGACCAAACCGTCGCGCACGATGTCACAGACATGGCTGACTGTGGTTCCTGTGGACGCTCCCAGGTACAGTACAATAGAATCTATGGACAAGCCGATAGGCAAAGGCGAACGGCTCTTGAGGAGAAGGGCAGCCAACTTTGAGCGGTAAGGGTCCCAGATACGAAGTCCATCTATAATTCTCTCGCCGTATACCGAGTTTGAAGCCGTGGCCACGGTTGCTATCCTCTTATGACCAGCGACATCCACAAAGCGGACTCCGGGCAGTATCGTCCGCATCTCCTGCACCATATCGCTAAAGCTCTTTGCCAATAGAGGTGGTGGTCAGCTTCACATGCTTGACGCCCTTGAGGGACATCATCCTCTCTGCGGCCTTCTTCACATCCTGGCCTTCGCCCCGGAGCACTACAACCTCCAGACAATTATCGTGGTCGAGGTGGACGTGAAGGCTAGACTGAATTATGCCCCCATACTCGTGTTGAATCTCGGTTATATTCTCCACTAGGCCCCTCTGAGAGTGGGCGTACACAAGTGTTATGACTCCTACTCGCTCGCCCTGGACGTCGCTCATCCACTCATAGTGCACGATGTAGTTCCTTATGGCGTCCCTTATGCCCTCCGATCGGGAGGAGTATCCGCGCTGCAGTATAATGTCGTCGAACCTGCTCAGGAGCTTCTCCGGCAGGGATACACCGATCCTCATTAGTTCCTGTTCCATAATGCCTCGGTTATTTATTCTCGTCACATTTAGTAATAAATCTGTTGGCAATATGTCTGAATATTTCGCGGCTATTCCCCAATACGAGCGCCACAAAGAATTTCAAGCTAAACCGGAACTATTAAGGTATGCCCGATATTGCTCTAATCGGCGATCGCACCTTCCTCTTCGAGAAGCTGTTCCAGGAGCTAGGGGCCAGCTATCAGTTCCTCCAGGCAAGCGTCCTGGGAAGCCCCTTCCTGCCCAAGTTCAAGATGATAATGATACCTACCGGCTTTGCCAATCCTCAATATTCCAAGACACTGCCAGTACTCCAGAGAAGCAAGTCCAACATTGTCGGCTTTGTGGGAGACGGTGGCATCCTGACCGTCTTCGGGCCGCTGGTGCCGGAGCATGACTACGAGTGGCTGCCGCTACCCCTGAAGTATGTGTGCGAGCTCGGCAGCCAGACCATAACTACAACGGAGCACGAATGTTCCTGCCTATGCTGCACCTTGACCCCAGAGTGCGACGGTTACCTGATCCCTGGCGAGGGCTTTGAAACCGTCCTCAAAGACTCGAAAGGAAGGGCAATTCTTGTAGCCGGGAAATTCGGCCAAGGGCTGATAGTAGCGACATCAGTCCATGAGTTCCCTGCTGCTGAGTACATCCGCTGGGCCCTCGGCAAAGCCAAGCCCTCGAAGTTCTGAAAACTGAATAGTGATCTTAGGTTGATCTGATGCCCGAAGAGAATGGAGATATGATAGCCGAATCAGCCGAGCAGATTCCTCGCATGAAGAGCAAGAACAGGAGAGATATCGAGGCTATGCTGGAGAGGATAGGGATAACCCTCGACAGCAGGATCAACGTGGTGAATTTAGACAGCGGTGAGCATTATTTCTTCGATGATTACACCAAGGCTCTGGAGTTCATGAAGGGCAAGAAAGGCAGGTGGTATGTTACAACGCCTGGGGTGAGATACAATAAAGATCGTCCTATGGAACGATAGTGCGTTCTTAACATCAAGAATCGTGAAATGAGTCAAGGGATTTGCCAAGCCCGAAATTTGAAATTTATCGCCTTTTTATTTTTCGAAGCAG
>JBGQAL010000196.1:0-4167 GCA_041494285.1 Methanotrichaceae archaeon | reverse complement strand
GTTGGTTCCCCTCCTCATTCGTTATATCCCTTACATAGATGCACATACTCTTTGCCCCTTCAAATCCCTTTATTGAACAAAGAGTATGTTAAATAATATAAAGTTTATTTTCAAGAAAATTTAGGTTGAAAGGGCACTAGAGAGGCAATTGATGTGATTCACACAAAAGTACAGTTGGCCAGGAAGCAGGCCGACGGGTACGTCATCCCTCTGGGCAAGGTCAACCTGGTCAATGTGGTTACCGACGTGGGAATGGTTGGCTGCGGGGCCTTTGACGTGACCGCCCTGAACAACTTCGGCTATCCAGCCGCCAGGGTCAAACCAAATCGCAGCAGCTCCATTGCCACGATAGACGACCTGTTGGACGGAGTAATAAAAGATGCCAACGACGCAGCAGCGAGTCTGGGAATAAAGGTAGGGATGTCGGGCAAAGAGGCCCTCGATCTGCTCTAATTCCTCTTAATCCTTCTCAACTTTAAGGTTCCTAATCTCGTTGTGAAGCATCAGTCTTCGATGCACAGATTCATTAAAGACGAGATGGTCTGCTAAAGCTCAGCCCAAGGCAATTATGCCATTAATGGACCTGGGACCAAGGCCGGAAAACTAAGGAAAAATAAGAGGGCCCACAGGACTGTGGGCCGATCGGTTCATCCGATGACGTATGGGATATGCGGTTTTTTGAACCACGATCCTAGGACTACTACAGCATGGGAAATACCTGAGCCTAACTGCCAGGGCGTCTTGGGAGTCGGCTTGTAGGCGTGGAAAGAGTATCCCTTGGCTAGGCTGAAGTTGTCGCTGATTCCTACGAACTGAGTTCCGTCGTTGTATATTACAACCACTGCAATCTTTGCCGTGTCGGTCCGGAAGTTCGGCGACCTCCACAGGTAGCTTGTATCCCCTCCCAGAGTTGCCAGATGGAGCGGGTTGTTCAAACCTCCCCTCATGGTGAAGTCCCCGTCCCTAGCGAACCATAGGTCAACTGACAGCACGTTCTCTGGTGAAGGCATTGTCCAGGTTATCAACCAGGGAGTCCTGGTCAGCGTGTCGCCAGCCTTTGGGCTGGTGATAACAATCGGGCTGACCGGTGGGACTACGCCCCCTTTAGTGAATTGCCAGCTTATCTCTCCATTCACCCCCACTGCGGGGCCGGTAGTCGTGAACTTGAAGTAGAATGAGTGGGTGCCGTTGGTCACATTCGCCCATTCTCCGTCGGTGATGCTCCATCCGGGGTTTTCCCAGACGAGGGTGCCAATGCCAGTGCCATCCAAGATCGGATTCCAGCCGACACTGCTGTGGCCGTCCAGCTGATAATAAACTTCTCCGATATCATCCACCGATTCAATCATGAATGTGGAGAACACAGGCTTTTGCGATATTGGTGTGTTCGGGGTTGCGTGTGGTAATATTGTGACTTTGTAGCTCTGGCCTACCAGAACGATGGGCGAGCCGTCGAGCACCGAAACTGGGAAGGTTCCGTGTACTTTCGTGTGAACGCTGTCTACCACCACATTGCTTGCGGCCTCCCATCTGGAGTCGTGTAGCACGTAAGGCGTCAGGGTATCCTCCAGAACTCCGGGGTTTACGACATTGCTATAGTCTATATCCATCGAGGCTACCGCAGAACTGCCTCCGAAATAGTTCTTTACGTAAACGTCATAGTACTTTATTGCTGTTCCCGGCAAAGCCAATGAGCCGTGATAGGGCGAAGCATTGTAGAGGGCAGAACCCATATTGGTTATTTCGTCAAATTGGATAGTTCCTCCTGAGATCACTACATCAATCCCAGCCTCTGAGTTATCCAGGATGAGCATGTTCGTTTGATCGCAGCCTTCCTGGTGAAGGGCATCCGTGTAATTGCCATCGATTGAATATGCAGTGAGCCAGGGTTCATAATTCACAGTATGTACGTCAACGCCGTTGTTGACGTGGGTCCCAGAACCCGCTCCAGGCTTGCCTTTCTCCGGGCCGCTGCCGTACTTTCCCCAGAAGTTTCGGTATGCGTCTGTCGGAAATTCTGTTAAAGTATTCTCAAGACCGACGCCGTTGTCATATATGTTATTGTAGACCACTACCGGTTTGGTCGTGGGAAGATCTGGACTACCATTTACGAGGATTCCGGCAACCGAGGTTCCGGTTATGTTGAATCCTGTAACGGTTACTGGGCCATCTCTTATCTCGATTATGTTCGCCCCAGGAGAGGCATTGACCAGCGTTGGATTGTCCACACCCCTCAAGATGACTCCTTTATTGACCTTTATGTCTTCAACGTAATTTCCCGGATGTACGAGAACAGTATCGAGATAATCGGTATTCGAATCATCGATTGCTGCTGTTATAGAGTGTCCTTGAGTCACGTCTACAACCTTAGCATTTGCCCCTGAAGCAAACAGGAATAGGAAAGCCAGCACGAGGGACATCCGTATTGCTCGGCCGACCGCCCATCCTCCCTCCCTTTTATCATTCATTGCTATACACCCCATCAAAATTTAAGTTCATGATATAATGATTAAGAAGAAGTTATATAAATACTTTACCAGTTTCCTATTTATGTTCTAATTAAATGAGGAATAAGTGGGCATAATCAATCACGGATACATGGTTGAGAAAATAGAAGAAATAATTACAGTTTTTAGATAGTATTTAAATCTGAAGTGCAATTCCTCTCCTATCTGCCGTGGCGGACGGTGAAGATGATCCTCTGCACCGCTGTGACATTGGATAGGACTGCCACCACTATGACAGCCCACAAAAGCCAGCTCACATCGAAGATGCCCAGGAGCATTCCTATGTACAGTACCATGAGCCGCTCCGCTCTCTCCAGAAGTCCACCCATCCTCTTCTGAAGAAGTGGGTCCTTCACAACGCCCCGGTGATCAGCATAAGCCCGGACAAAGCTTGTCATGATCGAACCAAAGATCATCAGGACCATCCAGAATGGAACGGGGAGAAGTAGGAATACTTCGGGACCCAGGTAGAGCGTCAGCCCGAGACACAGAAAAAGTTCTACATATCTATCCAGGACACCGTCGATAAAAGCTCCTGAGGCAGTTGAGCTGTTGGTGGCTCTGGCCACGGCCCCGTCAACCATATCGATGAACCCGGATGCTGCAAATAAAACGAGGCCCGCAGCCAGCCGATGGCTGGCTAGAGCCAGAAAGCCGACAGAAGCAGGCACCAGAGACAGCATCGTCCAATGGTTAGGACCAAGGCCCAATGCAGAGAACCAGCACAGCATCCTGTCGGTTCGTTCCGTCGGCAGACGGGATTTCAGCATATTTAAAGACCTTTCAGGAATGTCTCCATTCGATCCAGGGCCTCGATCAGCTCCTCCCTGGATGTTGCATAGGAGCACCTGAGAAAACCTTCGCCGCTGGCGCCAAAAACGTTGCCTGGGACCACAGCTACCTTGTGCTTTTTCAGTAGCTGCTCGGCAAATGCCTCAGATGTAAGACCAGTCCCCTTCACCGAAGGGAAGGCGTAGAAGGCTCCCTGGGGCTCGAAACAGTCCAGGCCGATTCGGTTCAGCCCTGAGACGAACAGCCTGCGACGCAGGTCATACTCGTGTTTCATCGCAAGCATTCCGTCCTCTCCTCTCTGCAGGGCTTCGAGAGCTGCCACCTGGGCCATGACAGGCGCACACAGCATGGTGTACTGGTGAACCTTGGTCATCGCCGAGACAAGTGCGGAATTGCCAAGCGCAAAGCCGATCCTCCATCCTGTCATGGCATGTGATTTGGAGAGCCCATTGAGGACGATGGTCCGATCCTGCATCCCTTCAAGCTGGGAGAAGCTGACATGCCTGCCAGAGTATGTTAATTTGCCGTACACCTCATCGGATACTACTAACAGGTCGTTCTCTACTACAACATCGGCAAGCTCCTCCAAGTCCTCTCTGCTCATGATGGCCCCCGTGGGGTTGTTTGGATAGCTGAGCATTAGTGCCTTGGAACGCCTTGTCAAGGCTCGAGAGATCTCCTCCGGCCGGACCTTAAACTGGTCGGAAGGTTTTGTTGGCACTGTAACCGGAACGCCCCCCGCGAGGGCAATGTCCGGAACATAGGCCACATAGCAGGGCTCGGGAACTATTACCTCATCGCCGGGATTGAGGGTCGCCCGGAAGGCGAGGTCCACAGCCTCGCTTACTCCTGTGGTTATGAGTATCTC
>JBGQAL010000193.1:0-4333 GCA_041494285.1 Methanotrichaceae archaeon | reverse complement strand
CTTGGACGTTCTGTCTGAGGATTTGATCCTATACAGGTGCGCGCTGACCTTAAGCAAGGACTACCTCTCAGGAAGCTACTATGCCTTCGACGCCCAGGGTAGGGTCTGGACTGGAACAGCAACTGGCAGTAGATCTGTGTAAGATTGGCCCAGGGTTCTGCAGAGCCTAGGCATCCATAGTCAGCTCCTGGGCCTGCTTCTTGAGGGCTTTCCTTTGCTCTCCGGCGTAGGTATCGTACACGACCAAGGATGTCTAGTTATGAAAGAGAATATTCAGGTCTTCGAAATGTTTGCTAGCGAGTATGATAGCTGGTTTGATACGAATAGGTTTGCCTACGAGTCGGAAGTTCTAGCTTTAAAAAGGTTCGTTCCAGAATTCATTAAAGGCTTGGAAGTCGGAGTGGGCACGGGTAGATTCTCAGTTCCTCTTTCCGTGCGCATCGGAGTAGAGCCTGCGCAAGCGATGGCGAATATAGCACGAAAAAGGGGGATAGATGTCTATGAGGCAATGGCGGAGGATCTTCCATTTGCTGATGAATCCTTTGATTTCATATTGATGGTAACAACGATATGCTTCCTTCAAGACCCTGTACAAGCACTCTTGGAAGCGAAGAGGGTTCTTGAGCCCGGCGGCCATATTATAATTGGGATGATTGATAGGGACAGCCCTCTTGGAAGAATCTATGAAACGAAAAAGGAAAACAGCAAATTTTACAGGCATGCTAATTTTTATTCTGTTAAACAAGTCTTAGAGTGGCTCAAAGAAGTAGAGTACGCTGATATTAGAATTTGTCAAACAATCTTCAAAACCCCGGAGGATTTAACTTCTCTTGAGCCAATCAAAGAAGGTTATGGAGAAGGTGGGTTTGTTGTTGTCTCCGCTCAGAAAGGGATGAAAACATGAAGATAGGAATTGTGATCTTATTCGAATGATCCAGAAACCGTATGGAACGCTTTTAGATTTGGGAATTTCGCTCTGAATGAGGATGATGAAGTAAAGGTGTTCTTATTGGCAAAAGGAGTGGAGAGCGAATCTCTCGAAACTGAAAAGTTCAAGGTCACGGAACAGATACAATCCTTCATCAATAATGGTGGTAAAATACTTGCCTGTGGTACATGTCTCAGAATCCGTCAATCTGAAGGTTCGGAGACGTGTCCCGTGTCAACGATGAAAGATTTGTATGAGGTCATAAGGGAAAGCGATAAAATTATTACATTCTAATTTTCACACCAAAGATGCCAATGCTAAATTCAAAAGGCCCCCTCGTTGGCTTTTTTAGGACAAAGCAAATTGGAAGGCTATAGAGGCGAGGAAGTTCTACAAAGAAGCAGAATATTCCGGAGTGATTACTGGCCTCCTCAAGTAGAACGTGTTGCTGCAGTATTCGGCCTCCACAAGCTGACCCGCGTCCATTAACCTCGGAATTACCTCCCGACATGCTCTCCAGAAATTTTTCCACGGCCTCTTTTCTCATGGGATGCACGGCGGTGATGCTCAGAAGGTCTCTCTCCACGTCGCCCGTGAAGTCGAAGATGTCGCCCTCGTATCCTGCTAGAAGCTCCACATGGTCTAGCTTCCTGCTGAATATCTGGTAAGCCCGGTTGATGCTCTCTTCCGAGGGAGTCATCACCCAATTCTCGGCGAGCGGCCTGGTTGGGCACGGAGATGTACGCCTTCACCGGACGGACTTGAGCCAGAAAGTCTGCGATCATCTCCAAGGATCTTTCGCCATCATTTACATCTCTAACCAGCATGGCCTCAGTGGCCGCACACCCACAGATAACCGCTACGTCGATGAGCTTCTCACCAACCTGGAAATCATCGCAGAGTTTATAGTGATGATAGCCGGATTGAGCTTCCTGGACGGCCTCCGAAGAGTGAGCTACTGCGCTTTAAGCTGTCTTAAATCTAGAAACTGTTCTGGCAAGATTGCAACTATGGGCACCCAGGTAGATAGGGCAATGGAAAAGAAAGTTTTGAGCGGCTGATATATAGAGCGAGCGAAGATTGCTTCGGCCCAGATCGTCGAGAAGGCAGCGGCGGAGATGGATGCCAGTCAGATGGATCACCATGTATGCCGCGAGACTATGGAACGGCTGGAGACGTTCGTGGAGTTCCTAAGCCGCATCCAGTCTGAACCTCCTTGGATGGAGTACTTCAAGAGGTATTTCAAGGCTGCGGAGCTGGTTAAATGCAAGCTCTGTGGCCAAGACGATTCTGAAATGAGCAAGAGGTCAGGAAGGAAATTGTATAGCTATATTGAGCCTAAATTAGTCTGAGTCCTTGAAGGCAGCCGTATGCCAGCCTGCATCTCCATTGCTGCGAAGATAGATGTAACGTGTATGGCTTTTATCAGTTCTGGTATGGGAAAGGGTCCCCTTGGGGTTCCAAGGTGCGGTCCTCCGCGGTCCTCCCTGTCGTTGCTAGAGTATCTGTTAATTCCCATCTCTTCGACCATTCGAAAGGCCAGCTCATCCCAATCGATGACTTCGTCCAGCCTGGGCGGCATTGTGGTTAACGCGCAATGGTACTCACAGAAGCAATTCCTCATTATCGAGCTGATTGCTTTTTGATCAAACTCCCCTCTGTGCATGAAGTAGCTTCCCAATACCAGACTTATGGAGAAAAGATGTCCTCCCATGTGAAACTGCAGTTCCTGTGTTGATATCTCCGGAAGAAGCTCGATATGCTCAAGATCGGCTATCCCAGAAAGGCGAAGATTGGGATATCTACACGATTCAAGCCACTTTTCCAGCCGTCCTGCAACCTTCCTATGCCAGCAATAAGCAATATTCATTGGTGCAATGTGCCTCTTCTTGTGAAAGAGCGGTATCAATGATGTGTGAATCAATCCCATTCTGGTCAATCTAGCCAGATCCCTGGCACAGGATAAAAGACTCGTCTTCAAGTCGTTTACAGAGAGCCGCGGATCGTTGAGATATGTCAGATAGTCACGGTTTGCAATGTAGCAGATCGCCAGCGGATCTTTTAGCTTCAAATCTTCCAGCACATGCAAAGGCAGTCCATCTATTCTGAAGAGGCCTCCTAAGGGACACGGCAGCGTACTCGATAGAGCAATCCCTTTCAAATATTTCTGCATATGGGCCTCGAAGAGCAGTCTCTCATCGTCTCCATAATGGACACACAGTTTTATCGCCAGAAAGCCTTCATCTATCGGTGCTATAAGGGTCCTGCCAATTCTCTCCACGTGATCGGCACCATTTTCAGCAAGAAAACTTTCCAGATCGATTCTCACAGCATTTGCTTCGCTATATCCAATCGGCGGCATTTTCTGAGATAGCTGGATAATTTTATCTCCGCATAATATCTTAGATATTCTATCGAATCCCGTGTTTGCCACTTTATCGACCAAAGACCCTTTACGAGTTATGCTAAAGCTGTAAAGGTCTGCTATCGCCTGAGGGAATATGTCGTGCCTAGCCAGCCAGAAAAATGGCTCCTGCTCATGCGGGACCTGATCCAATGCCCTTCTGGTGCGCAGCGCTAAGGTTCGGGCTGCATGCTGACGGATTGAGAAAGATGCATCAGACAGCTTGCCAGCTAAAAATACCTGGGCAGCGTTCTCCATCTGTAGGATTGCCCTCTCGATCCGTTCGTCCTCCGAATTCAGCAGCTTGAATAAAAGCTCTAGGTTGCCCACCTCCGCTCCGGGGACCCCAGATATCTCTATCAGAGTCTTGGCTGCTTTCCGTCTAAGATAAGGACTCTGGCAGTCCAATAGTTTCTCCAGGGTCACCCTTGCATTGCTTGCTCCGATCTTTCTCAGAGCAGAGATAGCCTCATGCCTCACGATGGGATATTCATCCTCTAGGGCCTTCAAAAGTGCTCCTTCCGAGCGACTGTCTCCGATCTGACTTAGAGTTCGTACAGCCCTGAATCGCAGACGGTGGTCCACCCTTTTATCCAGGACCAACCTCTCCAGAGCTTCGGCTGGCCTCATGTCTTGCAGCTTTGCGGTATTCTGGCAAATAGCAGGCATGCTAAACTGGCTTTCCCGTCAAATGGATAGAAGTCAGGCCCTCAATTGAAGGCGGGCCGAAGCAACTCTTGCGAGAAACGGAACCTAGGTGTGCAAAACTATGTCGCTGGCTTCTCTCAATGCCCACCCCGACTTGCTACAACCGCTCCCATCTGCAGAGATGCATATTTTAGAGTTTATGCGAATATATACTTACCTAAACTCCGGGGCAATTAATAACTATACGAAACTATAATGTCTTCAGACATCGATAAGAAAATCAAGCTTATAAATCGGCATGGTTACTACTCTTAACCATGACCTATTACCTATCGGACCCTTAATTGGGGCTG
>JBGQAL010000067.1:0-13679 GCA_041494285.1 Methanotrichaceae archaeon | reverse complement strand
CCTTGAGTGGTTTGTCATCGATCTGAATATTCAGTGTGAAAAGATCTGGCTTAGCTCGTTCTTGCTCTTCCTTAAAGTGGAAAAGACCTGAGTTGAAGCGGGCATCAGCATGTAGGAAAAGATCACAAAGCTTGGCGTAGATACCTTCTCCATTCGAGAGGCTCTTGAGTTGTTCGTACTTCTCGACCCCTCTGTCTTCGCATATCCGCAAGAAGATTATCCGGTCAATGGTGTTCTGAACGGCTGAATTCAGCTCCTCGACGCTTAGTTCTTGGTTTCTAATGGCAATATTTCGGGCCAGGTTCTCTCGCCACGAGGAGATTTCCTCCAAGAAGGCGGCGTCAACCTCTTTGGTTCCTCGTTTCGACTTTGTGGTCTCCGCGTATTTATCGAATGCACCCTTAAGAATTGCTTCTTTGGAGAAGATGCCTGCTATTTCGTCCCATCGATCGAGATAATCTTTGTATGTGAGGTAAAGAAGCCGGGCTTTGGAGGGGCCATCTGTCTTTTGGGGTTGGAAACGGCAGTCGTAGACAACGAATTCCTCGAAATCCGTTAGGATGGATAGAGCGAGCTTGGCATTCCAGGCATAGGTGCGTAGTTGAAGGGCTGGGGCCGGATCGTCTGCAAGATTGATAGAGGGCTTTTTTGTTTCGAGGAAAAACTTGCGGCTTCCTCCTAATCTGAATGAATAGTCAGGGGCCTTGGTACTGTGGCCTACCTTAATCGTATCCTCGTGAATTACCTCTTTGTATGCTTCTGCAAAGCCTTGTGCATTGTCCAAATCCCAGCCGAGGGCTTTGAAGAAAGGGTCAACGAACTCTTGCCGGACCTGGGCCTCGTTGTACTGATGCGATTTGTAGGTATCCTGGTAGCGATCTAATCTCTCTACCAGCTCTGCTATTATTATTGGGGCCGCCAGTATTCTCCCTCCGACTATCCCTTCATCGCAATAATACATGATAAGGTTTATGAAGAAAGTTCCTTAGGTTCTGTTCGATGCCAGAATCAGCATCCGGAAATCATTGATATTTATCTTTTCAAAATCCTCTCATAGTATATGCCCAAGTTAAAGCCTCCAAACTGAGGGAGTGAATCCCGAAGAAGAAACCCTAGAACCAATACCAAGCCATCCAACCCGGTCAGGCAGCATCGGCCTGGTCAACATTCCAGTAAGAGCAATCCCCATCACATTAGAGAGGAAGATTAGCTTTCGAATGCTGTACCAGAAATGCAAAACTCCCATTTCCTACAAGCTTTTCTGCGAAGAGGGAGACGAGGTCTCCAAGAGCGAGATAGCCTACGGTTACGAGGTGAAAGGTGCACTCTGCCAAAATAATATCACAAGCCAAGGGCGGCTTAATGTCCGTCCGCCCTGAAACCAAGGGCGAGAAGATATAGGTACTGCGATCCCTAAGCATCCTGAGCGCCGGTTTCCGTTTCAGCTCTACAAAACACTTTCGTCCCCCGCGCCAATGAGATTTATTTAAAAGCCACATCGCTATTATCGAAATGGTCACCCTCGAGAAAATGGCTCACCTGGCCTTGGGAAGCTGCTTTGATTCCTTGGGACGGAGCACAACCAACTTTCCAGATTCCCTCTCCCTGAACAGCGAGAAGCTCAGTGCTCTTGGAGCCGGCACCAGGTACGACATCTGCACCTCGTCTGGGTGCTCCGAGGTGATGGGCGTGTGTCACTCATTCACCCACGACGGCCGCTGCATCAGCCTATTCAAGACCCTTTACACGAACCACTGCAGCCACCAGTGCAACTATTGTACCAACGCCTCCAACTGCAGCCAGAAGGCCAAGGTCTTCTCTTACAGCCCAGATGAGCTTGCCAAGCTGACCGTCTCCCTTTACAGAGCGAACTACATCGAAGGCCTGTTCCTCAGCTCAGGAGCAGGTAGGGACGAAGATGTGATCATGGAAAAGCTGATCGAGACTGTACGGCTTCTACGCAATAAGTTCCGTTTCAGTGGCTATATACACCTCAAGATTCTGCCCGGAGCGTCTTTTTCTCACATCAGAGAGGCCATGGAGCTATCCACCAGAGTGAGCGTAAATCTGGAAGCGCCTTCTGCGTCTCATATGAGCGATCTTTCCGCCACAAAAGACTACAACAACGACATCCTCCAGAGGCAGAGATACGTGAAAGACCTAATGAAAAGTGTTGGACTTCCGGCGGGCCAGACAACTCAGCTCGTTGTTGGAGCAAGCGATGAAAGCGATCGCGAGATCTTCAAGCGGATTCTTTACGAATACCGAGAGTTGGAGATAAAGCGAGCCTACTACAGCGCCTTCAGCCCACAGGAAGGCACAGCTTTTGCATCCAAAGAGCCTCAACCATTATGGAGAGAGCACAGGCTTTACCAGATGGATTGGCTGTATCGGGTCTACAACTTTCATCCAGAGGAAATAGAACGAGCTTTTGATGAAGCTGGCAACCTGCCTAACAGAGACCCCAAGGCTGCTATCGCCAAAGAGCTCATCGATGGGCCAATAGACCCCAATGCTGCGGACTACAGGGACCTAGTTCGAGTTCCTGGAATCGGGCCAATAAGCGCCCACCGGATAATAGCTTTTCGAATGAGGCAGAGAATCGCCAGAAAAGATGAGCTAGCCAACCTTGGTGTCATTGTAAAGAGGGCAGCTCCTTTCTTGAAGATCAACGGCTGGAGGGATACAACCCTGGATCGGTGGTCCACTTGAGGATCCCTGAAAATTTCTTGTACTATCTTTCCATGCACGAGAGCTGCTCAGAGCCTCTACTCTGCAGAGCCGAAAAGCTAACAGCAGAGGATGTGGAACTTTCTCGGAATCCAGAGGCTGTTGGTATCAGGAAGATGATTCATAGCGTTTTAGCCGAGGTCTACAGGATGAGGGCATTTGTGAGGCTGAAGCCCCTGGACGAGCTGGTACTCTACGGCTACCTGAAGCCTAGGCACAAGACAGGCGACGATATTTGCAGATTCTTCGCCCGAAGGTCGTCTTTCACAATAATTGTTCTCGGAAACAGCCTGGAAAGTTGGATATCCCTTTGTGCTGGCAATCGCGTGTTGCAGGGCAATAGCGGCAGCCTTGAACAAACACTAGAAGAGATAAACGGTGAAATGGGCAAAATAGAGAAAGACAGAGATCTGGAAGAAGTGTGGAAGGTCTACTACTCCAGCCAATACAGCCCTGAGCGCAGGAACATAAAGGCGTTTCACAGGCGCATGCCGCGAAATGCCTTGGACAGAGCGGGCCTTGAGCTGGAGCAGAATGTGAATGGCTTAACGCTAAGTGACTTTTTCGATTCCGATTGACGCCTTTTATTGACGTGTATTAGATATTGAAACGAGCCGGAAGGGTCAACGTTTTGTGACCCATGAGGCTATGTACAAAAGAACGACTGCGCCAATGATCGCAGTGATGAGGGATCCAATGAAACCAGTGCTGGATAGCCCAACGAGGCCGAAGATGAAGCCGCCGATAACAGCTCCAATCACCCCTACAACTATGTTTCCTATGATTCCGAAACCTCGGTCGCGTGTGATATGACCTGCTGCCCAGCCTGCGATTATGCCCACTATCAGCCAACCTATGAATCCCCAATCCATGAAAAACCCCAAAGGTAGTTTGGTGCTCTGAGATTATAAAATTTTTCGTACTCCCTTGGAATCGTGGTATTCACTCTTGCATCATCGTCTCGATGGAGATGCTTAGCGCCTTTCCTCATAGATTATTCACCTTAATGTTATAAAATTGCCTGGAGAAGGTTTGGAAAGATTTATATCTCCCGAATCAGAATCAGTCAATGTAATTGAAATTTTGAGTGAGGGTTAAACATGGGTTTAAATAAAGGGGCTTTGCTGGCGGCGCTGTTAATTGCAGCTATGTCTATTAGCTGTTATGCCGGCGCAGTAAACGTAAAGAGCTACAGCGTATCGGGCGCGGCTAAGGATATCGGATCTCTAGCCAACTTCTCGGCCGGCATGAAGCAGACTGGTCTATCGGATACTCTGGACAACAAAGGAATATTGGTCTTCGGTAACCTCTCTTTCATGGTGTTCGCTCCCAATGATGGTGCATTTGCCAACGTCACCGGAGTGGACTTGAAGGCAAATGAGACGGCCTTGAAAAATGTCCTCAGCTACCACATAGTCGGTGGTGGCAGCAACTTTGGAAACTTGACCAACGGCTCATCACTTCAAACTCTTATGGGAGAGAACCTGACTGTAAGCACTAAAGACGGCCTCAGCGTAAACGGCGCGAAGGTACTCAGGACCAAGAAGTACGACAACGGCACCATTTACGAGATAGATGAAGTTCTAATGCCAAAGAACATCGCAGGCGCAGGACTGGGCGTAGTTGAGGCAGCCAAAGGACTGGGACTAAACACGTTTGTTCAGGCAATCCAAAGCACAAACTTATCGGACAGACTAAACAGCCAAGGAGTGCTGGGCATAGGAGCCCTTGCAGAAGGACCGTTCACCATATTCGCTCCGAGCGATGACGCTTTCGCCAAAGTTCCGGCTGCTACACTGAGCGCTATAACCGGTAACAAAGACGATCTGAGAACGCTGCTTAGCTATCATATTGTCCGCAGCGATAGTGCTGTCAATAGGACCCGATTCAACTCAGTCAAGACCTTAGAGGGCTCACCTCAGGCCGTTGACTTTAAAGCGGGGATAGTCGGCGGGGCAAAGATAATTGGGGCTAAAAGGTATGCTAATGGCATTATCTACGAGATAGATCAGGTTCTTTTGCCTAAGAAGCTCTCCATCAAGCTCTCGACGCAGAAATAGAGCAACTTCGAAGCAATCTTCCAGGGACGGGATAATTTCTCGACTCTGGAACTCTTCTTCTTTGATCGTCTTCAATTGATGATATCTTCTATAGACGGTGTACTCTATTGATGCATCTTCATTCACTCTGCGACTTCAGCTATGTTCTGATAATTTTCCATTGTGTTTTTTCTTTTTGACATGTCCAATTAGAGAACATCAGTTTCGATTGGTAATAAACTTGGACAGACTATTCTAGAAAAGTTTATTAGTCAATCCTGATATATTATCCAAGCACGATCGGAGTTCGAAAATTATAAAATTACTCTTTTAGGGGTGAATTCATGGAGAAGGACAGTCTAGAGTTGCCATTAAGTTCATTATTTGATGGAATTTACAGTATGAAGGATGATATTCCCAATTTCGGGATGCTGATTGGGGGAAAGTGGAGAGGCGCAGAGGGAGGGTTGCAGTTTGACGTCCACACGCCCATCGATGGAAGCGTAATAGCCAGAGCCCAGATGGCATCCTTAATGGATGTGGACAGCGCCATTACCACGGCTCAAAAAAACAGGGGGATAAGAGACCTGCCAGGGATCGAGCGCATAGAAATCTTCAACTGCGCAGCGGGATTGCTGGAGCTGCACAAGGACGAGTTCGCCAGGGTTCTACAGCTTGAGGCGGGAAAGAGCATGAGGGATGCCACAGCGAAGTTGAGGCCACCGTCCACAGGCTCAGGCTGACCATGGAAGAGGCCAAGAGGATCTTTGGCGAGTACGTTCCTGGTGACTGGTCCCATGACGCCGTGGGAAAGATGGCCCTAGTCATCCGCGAGCCCATCGGGGTTGTGGCTGTGATCTCTCCTTTCAACTATCCACTGTACATAGCCTCAACAAAGATGATCCCTGCCCTCCTGGCAGGCAACTGTGTCGTGGTCAAGCCATCCAGTTCCAATCCCATCTCCGCTCTTCTATTGGTCAGAGTCCTGGAGGCCTCCGGTGTGCCGAAGGGCAGCCTGAACATTGTGACCGGCAAAGGCGAGGAGACGGGAGACGCTCTTGTCCAACACGAAAGTGTAGGGATGATCAACTTCACCGGAAGCACGCCCGTAGGCAAAAGAATCTCCCGGATGGCCGGCATGAAGAAACTCCATCTGGAGCTTGGCGGGAAAGGTTACGCACTGGTGCTGGAGGACGCTGATCTGGACCTGGCAGCCAAGAAGTGCGTCTTTGGATCTCTCAAGTTCTCAGGTCAGAGATGCGATGCTATCAGCGCTGTTCTAGCGGTGGAGGCAATAGCCGATGACCTCTGTGATAAGATAGTCGAGGAGGTGGATCAATGGAAGTTCGGAGACCCCAGAGACGAGTCGGTGATAATGGGCCCGGTGATTAATTCGGCGGCCGCTGAGAGAATCCACGAAATGGTGATGGATGCTGTCGATAAAGGAGCCAGGCTGCTCCGGGGAGGGAAGTTCCACGGCTCTTACTATGAACCCACGGTCCTCGATGAGGTTTCTGTCTCCTCAGTGATAGCTCATGAGGAGACCTTCGGACCGGTCGTGACCGTCCTGCGGCCCAAAGACGAGGACGAAGCCCTGGAGATAGCCCGGGAGTCGAAATACGGCCTGGAGTCTTGCGTCTTCACGAGGGACTTCTACCGGATGTGGCGTGTTGCGAAAATGCTAGAGTGCGGCGAAAGTCACAGTGAACGACTACCCGGCTCACGGAGTTGGCTACTTCCCCTTCGGAGGGATCAAGGACTCAGGAATGGGCAGGGAGGGCATAGGCTATAGCATCGACGAGATGACCAACATTAAGACCATAGTGTTCAACCTTGAGGCAGGAGGGCTTGGGAAGAAGGAACAGGCTGCAGCGATGTGTAAGACCGGAGTTCTGGGGAAGGCCCAGCATTAGCCTTAGAACGGGGAGTGAGTAGTTCATTTCGATATTGGACATTTTATAGACATCCAGCCGGCCATTCCGCCTAGAACTACGGCCAGATCTTCCCATCCTTGGCGTTGGAGGAAGCTGGCCGCGACCATTGAACGCAAGCCGCTGCCGCAGAAGACGTGAACTGTATGGTTTCTGGGAACCTCCTTCATCCTTTCTGGGATCTGAGTAACATGAATATGTTGGGCGTTTGGGACCTGGCTGTCCTTTCTAAGCTCCTCATCACTCCTAACGTCTAGAATATGGATTGGATCAGGTCCCTCTTTGTCTAGTAAGCGGCAGAGTCCCTGTACGGTCAAGGTTTTTATGGAGGAACTGTCGCGCCCTGACATGTGCCAGCTCAGCATCCCCCCAGCCAAGAATCCGGCGATGTTGTCGTATCCTTCACGGATTAGAATCCTGGCAGCATCCTGGAGATCATTCGTCTCAGTCACAAGCAGAATAGGCTTTTCGTAGGGAATGTACCAGCCAACAAAGCTCGCAAGGCCATCCATCCAGATCGATTGAGCACCTGGAACATGAGCCGCTCCAAAGCTCAGCTCCATCCTGGTGTCCAGAACAAAGGCATCCTTGGCCATTGTTGCAAAATCCTGGGGAGATAGAGGTTTTGGGTCTGGTAGACGTGCCAGGTTTGCACCTTCCAGGTTTAGCTTCTCCATGTGCGTGAAGTAAGGAGGTCTTTCGGGCTGGCTCTTCAGAAGATCGGCGACGAACGCATCTCTGTCTGTGTTCTGGAGTCGTGGATTGTGCAGCCGCTCAAGGCCAATGGTGGTCCACAGTCTCTCTGCTATAGCCTCGCCGCAGACCGAGCCCGCCCCGTGAGCCGGGCAGATCAAGACCTGATCGCCCAAAGGCAGCAGCCGGTGAAAGATGCTGTCGTAAAGGTGCCCGGCCATCTCCGGTGCTCTTTCTTTGCCCAGGAGGTCAACGCGGCCGACCTCGCCTGCGAAGAGGACATCACCAGTAAAGACAACCCAGGGCAGGCCGCCAGGATCACGAAGCAAGTAACTCATCGATCCAGGAGTGTGCCCTGGCGTATGAATGGCCTCTATCTCCAGGCGGGCTATCTTCCACCTCTGCTCTTCCTCGGCGGCCAAGCCATACCTGTAATCCCACTGGCTATCTGCATGCCAGACTTGCGCTCCCGTTCGGCTGGCCAGCTCGGCTGAGCCGACGACGTAGTCCTCGTTCCGATGGGTCTCCAGGATATTGGTTATCCTCATGCCCTCAGATGAAGCCCTCTCCACATAGACTTCACAGTCTAGCCTGGGATCTATGACCACGGCTTCGAACTTGTCTCCAATAAGGTATGAGTAATGAGCTAAGCCCTTGGACACCATCCTCTCGAAGAGCACTGATGGACCTCCTGATTAAGAATCAAAATGGTTTTGAGCCCGTCACCGTGGGATTCTCCGGGTGAGATGCCCATTCAGTGAAAGATCCTTCGAAGATCTTGATCCTGTCGTGGCCGAAGTACCACTTCAGGATGCAGAACTCGTTGGTGGCCTCCCGGCCAGTGCCGCAGTAGATGAGCAGCTTCTTGTCCGGAGTTATCTCGAATTTGTCCACTATCTCCTTAAGCTCCTCATCGCTCTTCAGAAGCCTTGCGTTGTCCTTTGTCATCAGGCTTCTCCAGGGGAGACTGAAGGCTCCCGGGATGTGGCCGAGCTTGGGCCATAGACCGCCCTGCTCATAGATGTCTGATGGTCGGGCATCGAAGACTATGACATCCTCCCGGTCTTTCATCGCCTTGAACTCGTCGTAGGTGACGAAGTAGTCCCTCCGGATCTCGACCTTGAAATCGGACTCTTTGCACTCCGGATAGACCTTGGTCAGCTCTCGGCCTTCCTCCTTCCACTTCTCTATGCCGCCATCGAGGATGTAGAGCTTGTTGTAGCCAAACCGAGCCAGGGAGTAGGCCATCATCGGTTGCTCTAGGCCGTCGCCCAAGCCCGCAGTACATTTGCTGTAGCGCCCCGCTCCGGAGTAGATCACCGTGGGTTTATTTGGGTCCAGGCCGGTTCTGTCCAGGACCGGCTTTATCGATTCCGGAGGCACGTACATTGCCGGAAGCCCTTTCCAGGCCGATCTGAGGAGCCCCTCGTTCAGGTAGATCGCGTTTGGAATATGGCCCATGATGTAGTCGTGGATGTTAGGCTGGACGTCCATGATCATAAGGCCCTTGTCATCTATATGCTGAGCCAGCCACTCTGTGGAAATCCACTTGACCTTTCCATCGCCTGATGGATACGGATATGTCTTCATCGGTTTAACTCCCAAGGATTCAGAACTGCATGAATTGCTGCTGAGAAAATGCAGGCATTAAGTGAATCTTTAGGAACTTATGATTTATCTATTTAACGCGAAATGTTGCCCTTTGAAAAATATCTATTGCCGCTGGGGTTCCAGCGGCACCTCGTTCCGGCGATTAGACCGTTTACCAGTCGGCTTTCCATGTTCCGCTCCAGGTGGATCCTCTCCAGTTCCAGGTGACACTGCCCTCCACATGATTGCCTATCGGTCTGCCTTCATATCGGGCTGTCAATCCGGCGGATGACCCAACGGTATCTTGGCGAGTAATGACTATTGCATTGTTATCGAACTGCTCCACGTTCAGCGTTGCCTTTGCCCCATTATTCCAGACGGCATTGATGTGGTTTCCTTCCATAGTCCACGTTCCGCAGATCTCAGAGGTGTATGTCTCGCATTCATCCAAACTTTTGGGGACCCATGAGCCTGGCTCAGGTTGATTCGTTTTCGATCCACTCTGTGTGTTTATGGGGTTTCCATTGGAATCTACGCAGGTTATTGTACCGGTCATAGGATCTTTGTAGCATCCTCCCTGGCCTGAAGACCCCTGATTTGATCCCCCTGGATTGGAGAAATCGCCTATTGAAGTGAAACCCTCTGGCTGGCTCGCGGACGTTACGGTACCCACTCTGTCAGGATAGACCTCCACCTGTTGGTCTGCGTCGAGAGTGACGCGGCTCAAGAAGGGGTTTGTGGGCGTGACCTCCACCGTGTCCTCGTAGACCGACACTCTGGTCACGGAATCGTCACTTGCATCGATATAGAACTTGGTTCCCTTGACGCCTGCTATAGCGTTCTTGGTTTGGACACTAAAAATTTCTCCTTGCATGAGTCGGTGAAGAATCTCAAAGAAACCTTTTCCTTCTAATTCAGCGGGTGTGTTCTCCTCACCGGGATTAGGCTTGTGCGGAAGTTTGAAAACGGTGTTGGATTCCAGAATTATCTCAGCGTCGGGGCCTTTTACCCGTACTTCCCAGTCACCATCTGGAACTTGCACCGTCTCTCCGTCATACACTTCGATTCCGGAACCTATAAAAGTTCCTCCATTAGTGCCACCTGGTCGGTTATAAATGAGCTTATCCTTGGGAAGGCCTTTAGGAGATCTTACCACAACCAGAACCCATGCGTTTACAGACTCATATTGACCGGGATATACATGGCTAGTTGGAATGACATTGATTACCTCATTTTGCGTGGGATTATTTTGATTAGTGGAAGGAGCTGGTCCTTCCGCGGGTTTGTTTGGGTTCTCAGGTTGTGTCACCATATCTTTGCAGTTGAACCCGCCAATGCTATTGTCTTTGGTCTTTCCACCTGCGGCAGCGCAGACCTCTCTGGGGGTATTAAATGGTCCCAGGGCTTGGTCAATGCTATAGGTAAAGGTTCCGCCCTCGCCATCTGGAAGTTCAATGAACCCGTTTTTAGGTTGGTTCGGATTCAGGAACCACCAGTCGTCCGTACGGGGACCGTCCATTGTGCCATGGCCAGTAGCATGAAGCAAGTACTGCGGCGAGCCGAAAGGCTTGTCCCAGACGGAATTATCATCGGCTGGTTGCGAGCAAGCAAGCTGCAAAAAGATCAGAGACGCAACAAAGAAGATTATGAGAATAAGCATTGCATTGTTTTCAAATAATCCGCGCCGATTAAAGCAAAACCGCAGTTTGCCTTTCAGATTCTCAATCACCCCGTTCATACTGCTTTCACCCCGACGAGAATTTTCTTGAATTGCGTAGTCTCTCTAAGCCTACACCAGAAGCTAAGAGATGTTACTGTAATTAAAGATTATGTGCTTGCATGTTTACCGCTTGATCTCCGGGAACGGGCAATTCCGCGAGATTACAGACCTCCGAAACCTTTTTCATCAGATTCGCCAATACTAATGATTTATAATGAGGAATTGTATGAGGTCAACCCATATCCTGATCGTGCTGGCTTTGCTGATGCCCTTGGCCCTCTCAGCGCCAGCATCGGACACGCATTCTGGAGGAGCGGCGATCGATGTCCTAAGTCCGAGCTCACAGAACGCTCCGAATGAGGTAACCAAAGCTCCAGAGTACGTCTTTGTAGGCTCAATAAAATCCGATAAGTATCATTACCCAAGCTGCAATGCAGCCAAAAAGATCAAGCCCGAGAATGAGATCTGGTTCAAGAGCTCTGCGGATGCCCGAGCTCATGGTTACGTGCCCTGCGGAATCTGCAATCCGCCGTAAATATCTCTTTTTTGGGACAGCGTTTTATGACATTCTGCAAGATTTCTAAAAATTTCATAGGACTGCCGCCACCTCCAGTGCCAAGGCTGAACAACAGCGTGAGTTGGTGAAGGCTTGGCAGAAATCGGCTCTTTTTTCACAGATATGCCCCGCTAATCATAAGAAAGTTTTATCAGTTCATCCACCATTCATCAAGTCATACTTCATTACTGATTTATGTTAAGGAGAGGGTGTTCGCGTCCAAGAAGGTTATTCTTTTGGCCGTTGGGGTTCTGCTTGCATTATCCGGAGGCTCTGTAGCAGAGAACTTGAATATCACCAACTCATCCGCTTCGAGTTTGGGGGGAAAACCGATCATAGCAGCCTACTTTCTCCTGTTTGACGGGGCATACGACGAGGCAATGTTGGTTCAGGACAACATCCCGTGGAAGAAGATTAACCGTCTCTACATTGCGTTTGCAACTGTCAGCGATGGTGTCCTGACCGACAAAACAACCAGCGATTCCTCCATAGAAGAGACAGGACAAAAGATACGGAATGTTGTCGCGTTATGTCGGCGTGATAACCCCGATGCAGAAATTTTCATCTCATCCGATTTCGGTGATCAGACTGTCGATGACCAATATCTTAATGCGGCAAGAAATCCTCAGAAATTTGCCGACAGCGTCGTTCTGTACCTGAATAAGTATGACCTTGACGGTTACGACATGGATTGGGAGACACAACAGATCGATGACTATGCACCGGAACTCCAGACACTCCTTTCGACCTGTTACATCACCCTGAAACAGGCGGGAACGAATCCACACGGCAGTTCCTATAAACTAAGCCATACGATCTGGCCCGGCGTGCACTCTCCCGAGACGGTCGCAAGCTTGAAAGACATTGTTGATAACATCAACCTGATGACCTACGGACCAAGGCAGGACTATGATCTCAAAGCTTACGCAGAATCGTACTATCA
Organism: Methanotrichaceae archaeon; assembly: GCA_041494285.1. GTDB lineage: Archaea > Halobacteriota > Methanosarcinia > Methanotrichales > Methanotrichaceae > Fen-7. Next base: position 1,477 of record JBGQAL010000067.1, on the reverse strand, counting down.
GGCCGGATTCCCTTATGAGAAGATGATTGGTGGGGTCGAAAGCGAGTTCGGCTACGCCGAAAACGGGGGGCACGACACTCAGGAATCCATTAGGGAGAAATGCGCTTATGTAAAGGAGAACAGCCTGGGTGGCATGTTCTCGTGGCGTCTTGACAATGACATGCGGACAACCGACGGTATGACGGAGAGCGGCCCGCCAATTTTTCAAGTCGCCAACTGGCTCTACGATGCAATGTCCGAGTGATGAGTGATGTTACTCCAGCAGGACGAAGGATGTTAGTACCGATGATGGCGTGGTTGCCCTAATATATGATCAGACCTCACGTTGTGGAAAGCTCTAAGAAAGCAAGTTTGATGAGCGCTATGGGCGCTGGTGGCAGTTCTTGTGGAGGGTATGACTTTGAAAATTGGTATCAGAAAACCCTCAGTTATATAATAAGCGTATAGCTGCACGTACATCTCCAAAACGCATTGTACGATCAAAGGTTAGAGCGCCGAAGGGGTTCGGGAAGTTCTGGAGGTAGCAGGGATGTGTGATCCAGGATAAGAAATTACTTATCCCAGCAATTGCACATGTATTTAGCTTTGCAGCGATAGACTTCATAGATCGTTTCTCGTTGAGGCTCTTTCATCTTCCATTCTTCAAGATCCACCTTTTCACAATATTCTTGCCAGTCAATATGAAGCAATTCATACAACTGTCTGCCGATTAATATCTCATCATGACCCGCTTTTGATTGAATTTTTGAAGTCAAATTCATGGGATAACCTATTAGATCAATAACCGAAGCAACATCAAGAGCTCCAAAGCTATCGGCTCTTACTAATCCAATATCGACCCCAATATGAAACCCTATTTTAGGCAAACCTTTTGCTGCAAATACCGGATTAATGACATCTTCTATGGTGCTACGCATGATAATTGCTGCTTGAGTTGCATTATCGCATGTGTTTGTGAAATTTCCTTCTGCAGGGAATATTCCAATTACACAATCCCCAACAAATTTAAGAACATAGCCCCTAAAGTTGTCTATGATCTTCGACATTTGCATCAAAAATATCTTTATTATTTTAGTATAAGTTTCGAAATCCACTTCTGAACTGAGGCGAGTTGAGCCCTCCAGATCCACATAAAGAATCACTGTTAATGTTTCCCTGCCGCTTAGTTTTCCTAAGAGTTCTTCAACAGGCCTTTGATTAGGTTCTAAGATATATCTATTATTCCAGTTTTTTAATAATTCAGCTTTTCGATCTTTCAAATACGCACAAAAATCCAATTGTTTAGGGGATGTCATAACAATGGGAATTTCTCCACTGTTTTCCATACCCTTCGCAAATTGGTCGTGTATGTCATTTATTGAATTGGCACTCTGAAATTCAACAATTCCTTCAGGCTCCATACGTGATCAGTTAGACCTTCAGCCATTGCCGGAGTTCGCTGCGTCCATCTTTTTCTTCCCTCATTGATCTCTATTCT
>JBGQAL010000128.1:0-7951 GCA_041494285.1 Methanotrichaceae archaeon | reverse complement strand
TGAACAACACGCCAAGCCCCGGCATGGACATCTACACCATCTACTCAAGACCACCAAACGGTCAGCAGTACCCCTATCCTGACACAGCCTACGGCGTGATGTCTTGGTGGGATTACGGCCACATGATGGAGACCATAGGCCACCGAATACCAAACGCCAACCCCTTCCAGGAGGGCATAGGAAACGCAACCGCCGGAATTCCTGGCTCGTCGCCGTACTTCCTGGCGGAGAATGAGTCTGACGCAGAGAAGGTCCTGACCAACTTGGATAAGAACAGGTCTATCTACCTGACTACTAAGTATGTAATGCCCGACATAGAGATGGCCATCAGCAAATTCTATGCCATGACAGCCTGGAGCGACATCCCCTTCTCAAGGTACGCAGGTGGAGCGTACCAACAACAAGGAGATAAACTCGTGCCCATTCAGCTCTACCTGCAGCCCTACTTCAAGACGATGGTTGCTAGACTCGAGCTCTTCGACGGCACCGAGACGCCCATTGGGGATGCCGTGGCAATAGCCTACCGGCCAATGCAAATGCAGGACGGCTCCACGGTTCCCGTTATCACGGACCAGCCAAAAATCTCAAGGAATTACACCGAGCTTGAGGAGTTTGTAAACGCCAGCCGTGCCAAGGGCGATATTGCTATGATAGCCAGCAGAGATCAGCTAACGCCTGCCGTTCCCTTGGAGGCTCTGAAACACTACCGTCTGGTTCACGAGTCGGAGAATGACGTAATGCAAAGCGGCCTGAAGTGGGTCAAGACTTTCGAGCACGTGCCCGGAGCAGTGATAACAGGAGCCGCACCTGCCGGGTCCACGGTCACCATAGCCGTGCCAATTATGACCAACAGCAAGAGAGCCTTCATTTACCGACAGTCCAACGTGTCAAACGGTCAGTTCACCCTTGTAGTTCCTTACTCAACTGAAGGGCCCATTGAAGGAGGCACTAATTTCGACACCAAGCCGATAGGGGCTTATCAGCTGGTCATCGGCGACAAGGCTTACGAGGTCAGGGTCCCTGAGGAGATGGTGTTGACAGGAGGAGTCATCAAGGTATGAAGCTCCTGGAGGAGATGAGCTGGCCGGAGATTGAGGCGGGGCTTAAAGAAACTCAGACCGTCATCCTGCCAGTGGGGGCCACCGAGGAGCACGGGCCCCACCTTCCCATCTTCACAGACACCATCCAGGCCGTGGAGGTGGCCAAGGGTGCAGCACGACAAAAGGACGTCTTTGTTGCCCCTCCCGTGCACTACGGCGTCTGCCGAAGCACCAGGGGGTTTCCGGGGACCATAACCGTAAGCCACGATGCTCTAAGGCTGTACGCTCACGATATACTCCTCTCTTTTAATGACAGCGGTTTCCGGAAAGTGATGATCCTTACAGGACATGCTGGTGGCCAGCACCTGTCAGCTTTGGAGGAAGCCTGCCAGATGGTCGTGTCGGAGCGTGATTTCCTTGTTAGCATGGTCTCCCTCTTCGACCTGATTGATGCTCAAGCGGTAGAGGCCAAGGGAGACGGCCATGCCGGAGAGATCGAGACCTCGTTTATGATGCAGATCAGGGGAGACCTGGCCAAGGGAAAGCCTCCAGCGCATTTCCCAATCCGTCCAAGGTTCCTGGAGCTAAAAGACGTCAGACACCTGATGGGCAACGGCATCATGGGCGATCCAAGCCGGGCCACTCAAGAAAAGGGCAAGATGTTCATGGATATGGCGGTTCAAGGAGTGCTGAAGGCCCTGGATGAGCTGGAGTCGTATCAGAAATAGGTTAATCTTTGTATTTTTTTTTCACAGCCAAAGGGCAGATTAAATATATGGTTTCGGCATAGTTTGGCCTGTCTATGAGATGATGTCATGTTATCGGAAAGCGATAAAAGAGTTCTAAAAGCGATATCTGAAGGTTGCTCAAATCCGCAAGCCATTGCCGACAAGCTCGAGATGAAGATAGAGGCAGTGCGAGCCTCAGCCGATGCATTGGGCGAGCAGGACCTGGTCAAGGTATTCAAATCGGTTGATGAGATATTTTCCTTGACCGAGGAAGGCATGAAGTACGCAAAGGAGGGCCTTCCTGAGAGGAGACTACTGGAGGCCATAGGCTCTGGAAAACCCATGTCTGAGCTGAAAATTCCCTCCGTCAAGATCGGCCTTGGTTGGCTCCGAAAGAAGGGCTGGGCATCGATTGATAAAGGATTAGTAAAGCCGACGGGTCAGGCTTCATTGGGTAAGGACGAAGAGATCCTTGAAGCACTTTTCAAAGGGCCGGCGAGCGGTTCAGCTTTCGATGGCAATTATCTATCAGATCTTAGAAACAGAGGGCTTGTGGAATCTAGCACGTCAAAATACTGGTCCTATGAACTTACGGATGCGGGAAAATCGGCGATTAAAACCTCTGATGTCAATAAAAGAATCATAAAGCTCAGCGGGAAAATTGAAACCCACGTTGGTATGAGTGGATCGCTCTCCGTTGAGATAGGCCAAATAACTCCTGAAAGGATAAAAACGGGTGAGTGGATAGAAAAAGAAGACGGTATGTATTGGAAGCACGGAGGCTCTGAAGATCGGGTGAGACCCTATAACGTCACCCTAGCCTCAGACAAGATCTATCCTGGCAAGAAGCACCCATACCAGCGGCTGATCGACAAGATGAGAGCGATCATGCTGGAGATGGGGTTCACAGAGATTAAGGGCGAGATCATTCAGTCGAGCTTCTGGAACTTCGATGCGCTTTTCCAGCCGCAGGACCATCCAGCCAGGGAGATGCAGGACACATTCTACCTGGATACAAAAGCAGAGATCCCTGAATTTACAAAAGTCAAAGACATGCACGAGTGTGGAGGCAGTGTGGGCTCGACCGGCTGGGGCGGCTGCTGGAGCCCCGACATTGCAAAACAAGAGGTTCTCAGGACCCACACTACTTCTGTGACCATAAAGTATCTTGCAGATCATCCCGAGCCACCGGTCAAGGCCTTCGGCATAGACCGCGTTTACAGGAGAGAGGCTATAGACGCTACCCACACACCGGAGTTCGAACAGCTCGAAGGGATAATCATGGATCGCAGCGTCACCTTCAGCAACCTTCTGGGAGTCCTTAAGGAGTTCTACGCCAAGATGGGCTTCGAGGAGGTCAGGTTCAGGCCGGGCTACTTCCCCTACACAGAGCCCAGTGTGGAACCGGAAGTGTTCATAGACGGCCTAGGCTGGGTGGAGCTGGGAGGGGCTGGCGTTTTCAGAAAGGAGGTTACAGCCCCCTTCGGGATAGAGCACCCCGTCCTGGCCTGGGGCCTGGGAGTCAGCAGGGTGGCAATGCTCAAGCTTGGCCTAAAAGACCTGCGACTGCTTTACCAGTCGGACATTCAGTGGCTCAGAGAGACTCCTATTTCCATAAAGATGTGAGGTTCATACATGCCAGTAGTCAGACTTTATTACGAGGATATGGAGGAGCTGGTGGGAGCCTCCAGGGATGTCATCATGGGCAGGTTGGCCATGATGGGAGCGGACATAGGCAAAAGGGCCGAAGAGGACCACGTGGACGTGGAGTTCTTCCCGGACCGGCCCGACCTTTACTGTTCGGAAGGAGTGGCCAGGGCCATGCGAGGATTCTTAGGAATCCAGACCGGCCTGCCGGAGTACCAAGTCAATCAGGGACAGATTGTCCTCCGGGTGGACAAATCGGTCAAGAGCGTCAGGCCCATCATCGGATGTGCTGTGGTAAGGGACCTAGCGTTCAACGACGCGGCAATCGAGTCCCTTATGGACCTACAAGAGGACCTTCACTGGGGCCTGGGCAGAAACCGGCGAAAGGTGGCCATAGGAGTCCATGACATCTCGAGAGTCACTCCGCCTTTCACTTACCTTGCTGCGGACCCCGAGCGCAGGTTCGTGCCCCTGGACTTCACAGAGAGCCTTTCCATGAGGGAGATCCTGGAGAAGCACCCTAAAGGTATCGGCTACGGCCACATCCTGAAGGGCTTCGACCGATATCCTCTGATTGTGGATGCGAACGACGAAGTTCTCTCCTTCCCGCCCGTGATCAATGGCAATCTGACCAGAGTCAGGGACGATACAGAGGACTTGTTTATCGACGTCACGGGCACCGATCCAGTGGTTTACAAGGCGCTCAACATTGTAGTCACAGCCCTTGCGGAGCGCGGTGGAGAGATCGAGAGTGTCCTTATCAGGGATACAAATGGAGACCGCATCTCTCCGGACTTAAGACCGGCAAGCTGGACGGTGCAGGCCGAGGAGGCAAATCAACTCATAGGCTTCCATCTGGCTGCCTCAGAGCTTGCTTCATGTCTGGAGAGGATGAGGTTCGGCGCCAAATCCAATGGACAGAAGGTTGAGGTGCTGGTTCCGGCCTATCGTGCAGACATAATGCACTCGTGGGACATCTTCGAGGATGCCGCCAAAGGCTACGGCTACGAGAATCTGGCTGCCGATTTGCCCAATACTGTAACCGTAGGGAAGCCTAATCCAATCGAGGCTCGCAAAGCTGAGATCCGTGAGCTTCTTGTCGGCCTGGGATATTTGGAGACCATGCCTTTCACTCTTACAAACGAGGCTGTCCATTTCCAAAACATGCGCCGGGAACCCGAAGGTGCTACAAGGGTAATGCATCCCATAAGCGAGCTGCATACGATCCTTCGGACCTCCATCCTGTCCAGCCTGCTGGAGATCCTATCCTTCAACCAGCATCATCCCTTGCCCCAGTGGATATTCGCAGTAGGCGAGGTGGTTTTGGACAGTAAGACCAGGACCAGCCTGGCGGCAGCCTCAATTCACAGCTCCGCCAGTTTCTCAGAGATAAGGTCTCTAGCCGATGCCGTCCTTAGAGAGCTGATGATGGAGAGGGACTGCGAGATCAAGGCTTCTGAAGATGGTGCTTTTCTGACTGGCCGGGGAGCAGATCTTATAGCTGGCGGCAAAAAGATCGGATGCTTTGGGGAAGTTCACCCTCTAGTAGTTCGCAGCTTCGGGCTGGAGCAGCCTGTGGTGGCCATGGAGTTAATGATAGGTGATTTAGGCAGGTGCTAGGACTTTTTTTTGATGCAGAACCAAAAAACTGCCCTATCATTTATTGGCCAACAAGGATATTAAAAAGATCAGGCAATTAAGCTTTTATGAAAGTCAGAGATCTGATGAGCTATCCCTTAAACACGGTAAGACCTGACGCCACTGTTCTTGATGCCATAAAGGCGATGGTGGATGGTAAAAAGGGAGGCATCATCGTCTGCGGAGAAGGCCTGCTCAAGCAGTGTCAAGGCATTGTAACCACCACTGAGATCTTCGAGAAGGTTTTGGCTGCCGGAGTCAATCCCAATGAGATAAAGATCAGTGATGTCATGACGCCTGCACCACTGATAACCATAGGGCCCAACGCGACAGTCAAGGAGGCTGCCGATCTCATGGTTAAGTACAACATAAGAAGGCTACCAGTAGTTGAGGATCGAGCCCTGGTTGGGATAATTACCAGCAAGGACCTTTTAAAGTGCGTGAAATGATGATCTTCGGTCGCTATAGGTGATAGAGATGAGCAGATATAGTTGATCGCGGCGACCTAGACTATACCAGACAGAGGCCGGTTCTTGCAGGGATTTTTTTCGATTTAACCAGACTTTAAATATAGAAAGCTTTTCTGGTATGACATCAAGGCGATATGTACTCTAAGAGTCTTTGCATGTCCTATGGACTCGAAGGCTCCTTGATAATTCCATCAACATCTTATAGAGCAGCTGGTCATGTTCCACGATGATCGGAGAGTGGCGATGCCTCCTCTAGGATTGTCATGGACTGGAAAACGGCGAAGATCGACGGATCTCCAAGTTCTCGACCTTCCGATCCAGCTTGCTCAGGATGGAGTAGTTCCTGCAGATGTAGAAGACATTTGAACCATTGCTATCTGTGGAATTGTTAAAGCTCGGACCCAATTGCGACGGTCATGCGAGGTTTTATTGTTGTAGGCTGGAGTTCTATAGGAAATCCACCAATTGGACTTTTTTGCTCATATGCTCGGCTTTATCAAAAGTGGCCTTAGCTTCATATTCAAAGCCACTTTTCTCAAAAGCTACACCCTTATTGTGCCAAGCTTCAGCAAAAGCTTGGTTTAGTTGAATAGCTTTATCGTAGCTACTGATTGCCTCGTCGTATTTGCCTTGGCTGGAAAGAGCATTGCCTTTGTTATACCACATATCCGCATTTTTCGGGATTTTTTCAATCGCTTTATTGTACGCCTGGACAGCCTCATCGTATTTTCCTGTCTTGTTGAGAGCCAAACCTTTGTCGTACCACGCTAGAGGATAATCTGGAACGATCTCGATGGCTTTGTCGTATGCCTGGATGGAATCATCATACTTTCCCAGAGTGTAAAGAACATTACCTTTATTCTTCCAAGCAGTTGCAAATTTGGAGTTAATTTCAGTGGCATTATCGTACGCTTTGATAGCTTCTTCGGAATATCTGATCCTATCTTGCTCGTCACTGTTTATGTTGAACATCACGCCAGCCTGCATCGTGATGGCCTTGTCGCTGAGGACCTGGCCTTTATAATACCAATTATTGGCATCCTGTGGATCTGCCTTGATGGCTCTGTCGTATTTTTCGATGGCCATGTCGAAAGCTTTGAGGGATTCGTTGTATTCGTGTAAGTCGTGTCTGGAAATTGACAAAGCCCTAAGCGTAAGACCCTCGCCATACCAGGCGCCCGCATTATCAGGGTTTATTTGAATCGCTTTGTCGTAAGCCCTATAAGCTTCATCATAGGATCCTGTTCCCGCTAATATCAGCCCTTTATTATACCAGTAGTCTGCTTTATTGGAGGAGTAATCTGAAACATTCACCTGCGCCATAGCACAGGTGAATAGTGCCACCAATGATATCAGGGAGAGAACAAACTCGGCTACTAGCCTCGATTTCTTAACTCTGTCATTGATTTGACAAACATTTGCAAGCTCATAATTTTCATTCATCATATTCCTCTTTTTTCGGTATGCTACGAAGCACAAAACGTGGTTCAATCTTCTGCAGGAACTCAGATTCCTCCACACTCACAAATAATGTGGGTCTTGATCTACGGCATTTGACGAAACATCGCTCAATGAATATAAATTTTGCGGACTGGCATTAAAACCAATAACTTGTGACTGTCATTCAAGAGATAACCTGAGAGACAAATAACAGAAACAAATATTTGGGCAATATGCTCCTATTGTTAGCCTGTCCCGAAACAGGAGCATTATTGCTTGTAGTCTGTTATCTCAGGTAGAACATCGAAGGAAAGATAATTCTAAACTTCATTAACAATCCTAATCATTATCTGTCAGTAACTGGCCTGGATGTAGTTATTATTCTTATTTTAATTTCTTGTATGAATTATTTAATTTACTATTCGAGTATTCCTAAAAACCAGTTTTCAAACAGCCTATTCTTTATTTCAGGATTCTCTATTTAGTTATCTTAGCCTTTTGGTCCAATTGTTATCGATTCTCGTTAAATTATCCCCCCATTCATGTCCGTTCTTCGATGGCCTCCGCTATGATTAGATGACTTTGGCTTTTTTCAATGTGCAGAGCTGAAACAGATCAAAAACGAAAGCCGTAACCATCAGTTCTACGTGAACTCTCTTGACTGTTGTGACTAACACTCTCCCCATCCCAAATACTCTTTTTATAACCGCATGAGGTCGTTCTCCCGGTGATCTTAGTATGCTTATCAACCTGTTTCGTTCCTTATCAAGTTCCCCAAGAGGTTTTTCTGATGTTCTGCGTTTCATGGTGAAATCGATGCCTTTTGCTTCAGCTCCAAAATATCCTTTATCTCTAAGAACGATTTCATCTTTGGTCGATAGGTCAACCTGACTATCATGCAATGATGCGGTTGTTGTCTCTATTTCGCGTATCAGGCAGTAATCGATATCGGTTTTTTGGTGCAGCTTATAGCCAAAATGAGTCTCAT
>JBGQAL010000084.1:0-11613 GCA_041494285.1 Methanotrichaceae archaeon | reverse complement strand
AGAATAGAGATCAATGAGGGAAGAAAAAGATGGACGCAGCGAACTCCGGCAATGGCTGAAGGTCTAACTGATCACGTATGGAGCCTGAAGGAATTGTTGAATTTCAGAGTGCCAATTCAATAAATGACATACACGACCCAGAATTCATCTACAAGAGATAAAACGAAAGGAGCAGGCAAAATTGAAGCTGACCTCATGGCCAAATATGGCTTAGAGCCAGGAAAGGCAATCAGGGTAGGGAGTAAGCTGGGGCAATACGGAAAGAATGGCCAGGTCTCCTCAGTAGAACTGTCTCCTCAGGATATGAAGGACCTTACTGCTGCTGAAGATTCCCTGGTTAAGTCAGAACAAAACATTGCTAACCACTACAAAGAGACTGTTAAGACCTCTGTAATCAAGCAGATTGATGCAAAGATAGGACAGGACCTGGATAACCTGGTTATAGACCATCAATCCCAGGAAGGCCCTGTAGCAGCTCAGAACGTCAATGCTAATGGACTGCCTGATCCTCTTAAGAAGGGCTATCAGGAAGGCATCCATCAGACTGATGAGAAGCTCCACTCAGGACCTGATGGGGCTATGCAGGTTGGTCCCTTTGACCTGATGTATAACATGGCAAAGGGAGCCATCTGGGGAGATGATTCTCAGAAGAAGCCCTCAGCAGCTGTAGGAGCCACAATCAATGAGGGTGGAGATCTTACAGTCCATGACAAAGAAGAGGTAGTCCCTGCAAAGATCACTGCAGGAGTAGGGAAGCTGGGCTCTCTGTTAAATGATGCCCTGGCCTGGAGAGCTGGGGAGAGGTCAGTAGTCCAGGCAGCTCCTGGAGAGCAGGCCTCCCAGGGAAGCTCTGTAGGGCAGGCTCCTGGAGGGGATATTCATGTTCAGCTCAGTGTTGAAAACCACTTCCATGTAAACAATGCTGTGGACCTCAAAAATCTGGATGTAACTAAGCTCATTGACTGGAATAAAGCCAGCTATGAGAGATAGAAAAGATACAGAAGAGGTTCAGGGCTCAGCAGGGGTGAATGATGATGAAAGCTTTTGATCGATTATTGAAGAGGAGACAGGCTGCCCAACAAAGGCAGTTACTTTCTTTAGGCAAAAATCTCAAACAACTACATGGGATTTTGACAGAAGGGGTTGAGTTGTTGAATGAGAAGCTTGCTGATGAGGCCCTGGCAGATGCAAGGGGCTACCTTCAGACTGCTAAAGAGCTTAAGAAGGCCCTGGAGACATGTCCTGAAAGTGGAGTGGATTTAGAGGCCCTGGGGCCAGCTCTCCAGGATCTTGAGGAGGCAATTGTTAAGGCATCACTCCCAGGGCAAGCCCTGGATCAGTAGTCCAGGCATCATTCCTTTTTCTTTGCTATTGATTCTGCAATTATGCAGAGTTATGCAAACTTTCATAATCTATTGCATACATGTGCACATCCCATGGCCAGGGTCCAGCCAGGAAGAGGCCAGGGAAAAGCATTGGTGGCAGTTCTGGGGATGAGGAGGAAGTGAAATGGACATGAATGCTTTCCTTCCTCCTATGTTTGGATCTTTTTTGGGTGTTGGATTAGGAATTTTGGCAAACCATTATTATCAGGAATACATTGCAGATAAAAATAAAGAAAAATATAAAAGAATGATTAAATCAGAGATAGAGCTGAGCATCAAAAGATTAGAGAAAGATTGGGTTCAATTGCTTCCTATAGATAGATGGACTTCAGCTGTAAATTCAGGTGCTTTGAAGCTCTTTGAGGTAGATATTGAATTAGAGCCACTGAGCAGAGTTTATCAGAGGATAAAGGATTATAATTTTTTAGCCACTTCTGAGCATTTTAATGTCTACCCATGGAAGAGATTGGAATACGAGGACGGTGTTCGTTTACCACTAATGACAGTTAAACGATTTATCAGAGATAAAAATTCATTGCTAGATGAACTAAAAGAATTGCATAATGCAGGATGGCTAAATCCCTCAAATGAAACTGCCCCAGGTTACAATGATATACTTAGGTATGAAGTGAATGAAAGGCACTGAGAGCAGAAAATCTGGAGGGAATGAGATGTATAATCTTGAGTCCATAAAATTCTGGATGAATTTCATAGGGTTAGCATTAAATGGGGCAGGGACCTTTTTACTGGCCTACATAGTGTTCTCTTCTAATAAGTGGTCAAAAAAAGATAGGGATGTAGCTAAAAATAAGCATGATGTTACATGCATTGCTTTAGTCGAATCTAAAGCACATGATATTGAGACATCTGATAAAAATAAATGGGCCATGTTTCTAATATTCGTTGGAGTACTTCTCCAAATGAGTGCTATGCTCATTTGACCCATGATCTTACCCAGGGCACTTGATGGACAAGAATATCCTGAAACTCCTTAATTGATCGCGATCAGGAAAAGTAGCTCCTCCACATCAGGAATTTACTCATCCCCCTATGTGGCCAGACCTGAAACCATTGCCTACTATGCTCCAAAGGAGTCAAGTTCTTCTGACTTGTCACCTTTGGTCGAGCCCATTTTCCCAGAAGCATTTCACTACGCATTGACTTTGTAACCTTCCCAAAATATGCCTAAGTTAATAAATTTTTTCATAGAGTTAGGAATCCAGTCCATACCACTATGACCCTAAAAGATTTAGTACTAGAACCTAAAAATGGTCATTTTGGAGACAATTGGAGGATTTACCCTATATTTAGCAGTATGGGGTAACAAGAAATGATAGATATCACAGAAACGGATTTTTCGATAGAAGACGTCGTGGAAAAGGCCAAGAGTGAGGAAGTAGGGGCGATTGTCACCTTCCTAGGCACAGTTAGGAACGACGGCATCAAGTCCATGGAGCTGGAGGCCTATAAGGATGCAGCCATCCCCGAGCTGGAGCGAATAAGGGATGAGGCCATTGAAAGATTCCATCTGAAGTCTGTGGACATAATCCACCGAATTGGGTCTTTATCCGTCGGCGACAACATCGTCTTGATCGTTTGTGCTGCAGGTCACAGAAAGGAGGCCTTTGAAGGATGCAGCTACATCATAGAGGTGCTGAAGGTAAGGGCCCCCATCTGGAAGAAAGAGATAAAACCCGATGGCCACAGGTGGGTGGGCAGTGACTGAGGCAGGAACAGAGTTTGCCATAGTAATATGCACCGCCCCTCCAGGCGGATCGGAAAAGATTGCCGACGCCCTGGTGGAAGAACGGCTGGCCGCCTGCGTGAACGTCGCACAGATCAGATCTTATTTCTTCTGGGAAGGAAAGTCCTGCGACGAGACGGAAGAGCTGATGATAATAAAGACAGAGATGAAGCTGGCGGAGCGTATCAAGGCCAGGATAAAAGAGCTTCACAGCTACGAGCTGCCTGAGATCATAATCGTTCCAATTGTAGGAGGCGACGAGCGCTACCTTCAGTGGATCGGCCAGTCTGTAGGTTAATTCTTTATTTTCGAACAACCTTTAGAAGGACATGGCTAGAGAGCTGAGCGACAGGGACCGAAACATCCTGAAGAAGCTGGTGCCGGAGTTTGAGGATCTCCAGAGCCAGGGGATCGCTCTCGAGTACATGAACATCCTTCCACCCGTTGCCAACCATCACTCCAAAGATGAGAAGGACTTTGAAAGTAGGCTGAACCGGCTCTCGGCTGAGGATATGCGGTACATCTCTGATCTAATTCTCGATGGCTCCGAGAGTCTAGGTTGCCTTTACCCTGAGTTTGCAGAGGTATACTTCACAGTCGCAGGAAAGAAACTCTCGAGCGAGGTTGCGGACCAATTGAGAGAAGCCTACGAGTCGGGCGAGGGTAGCTGCGGTTAACAAATATTTGGCGTTTGACCACCAGGAGGAAAATGGTTTTAATTCGCATTAAGGGCAAAATGAGTTCTCTCAGCCTTTGCGTCGACGATGGTGGCTCTGGCGGCTTGCCCGTGATTTTCGTGCATTCCTTGGCCGGCAACACCTCGCACTGGTCCGCTCAGCTCGAACACCTGCGAAAGGAAAGACGGGCCGTAGCTCTCGACATCCGAGGCCACGGCAATTCGGAGTCACCGAAAGATGGAAACTTTGCGATTGAGTCGCTAGCCAATGATATCGATGTCGTCGCCGACGAGCTTGGCTTGAAGCGATTTGTTCTTGTGGGCCACAGCTCCGGCGGAACGGTAGCTATCGCTTACGCGAGCGCGCATCCCAAAAAGGTTACTGGCCTTCTCCTGGCCGATCCCTCCGGAGATGCGAGGAAGATTCCGGCTGAGCAAGTTAACCTGCTGATCGAAGCATTAGAGTCTGACTCGTACTCCAAAGCGATTGAAGACTATTATGACATGCTACTGACAGGATCACGTCCAACGGTTAGAGAAAAGGTAATTCAAGACCTGCGCAACACCCAGCGCGAGACGGTCATCGGCATATTCAAATCCACCATTCCGTATGACCCTTTGACTCCGCTCCAACTCTACAAAGGACCGAAACTCTCAGTCGTCACGTCTCTCAACGATGCTCCCTTCAGCCTACACAACCTTGATACAGACTTGCCGCACATCCAGGTAACAGGCACGGGGCACTGGCTGCAAATGGACAAACCTGAAGAGTTCAACCGGATCTTGGACGATTTCCTGGCTTTTGTTGAGTCAAAAATGTAAAGATCTGAACAAACCAAGCCAAATTAGCCGAACGATTCAGATCGATATGACCGAAAAAGATAACTGCATATTTTGCAAGATAGTGGCAGGCCAAGCTGAGGCCTTCAGGGTCTATGAGGATGAGCTATCGCTGGCCATCCTTGACATCAATCCTTTTTCCAAAGGCCACTGTCTTGTTATTCCCAGAAGGCATGTGCCTTGGTGGCACGACCTAACTGATGAAGAGGTAGAAAGCCTGTTCAGAGTGGCCAGAACAGTAGCCGACAAGATAATGAAAGCCTACAGCCCTGACTTCGTTGCCATGTACGCCCGCGGCCGCAGGATTCCGCACACGCACATCTTCCTGGTTCCGACTTACAAGGGCGATCCCCTGGACAGGTTCTTCAATGCCTTGGAGGGGTTTCAGGAGGCTCCTCCTGCTTTGATGAAGTTGCGGGAGAAGAGTTCTATGCAGGAGACAGCCGAACGCTTGAGATCAGCGTGAGACTTGCAACTCAACGGGGAGTTTTAGATGGTTCATCTGGGTTTCATCGGCACAGGGCACATGGGAAGCATGCTCATCCGCAAGTTCATAGAGACAGGAGTGGCGACTCCAGGAGAAATAATCGCGAGCAACCGGACCAGAGAAAAGGCCGAGCTACTGGCCAGGGATTTCGGCTTCCAGTTGGGTGGTAATAGGGAAGTAGCAGCTCAATCCGACGTTATCTTTTCGTGCGTCAAGCCACTGGATGTGGTGGGAGTTCTAAGGGAGTTGCAGGATGAACTGACACCAGACAAGCTTCTAATATCGGTGACAGTTGACTTCGACCTGAAGAAGATAGCATCGATATCCAGAGCCAGAGCAACCAGAGTGATTCCAAGCATTGGCTCCGAAAGTTTGAAAGGAGTGTCGTTGGTGGTCTTCGGAGAAAACACAAAGGACTCGGATAGAGCCTTGATCCTCCGTCTCTTCAGAGCCATAGGACACCCAATCGAGGTCGAGGAGAAGGATCTTGAAGCACTGGCCGACCTGACCAGCTCTGCACCCGCTTACATATCAGCCATCATGAGAGAGCTTGTGCTCGCAGCCACGAGAAAAGGAATCGATGCTGATCTGGCTGAAAGGCTAGCCAAGGAAACTCTGGCAGGCACCTCGGAGCTGCTGGCGAAAGAAGGCTTCGACGGCCTGATCACTCGCGTAGCCACCAAAGATGGGATAACCGAGGAAGGAGTTAAGGCAATCCAGAAACACGCGCCCGCTATGTTCGATGAGCTGTTCGTGGCAACTAAAGCTAAGCACGAGCTGGTCAGAAAGAAAGTAGATGCTCAGGGATAATTTGGGGAATTATAGTCAAGCACCAAACGATTGAAACTAATAATCGCAATAGGCAGCTTCATCGATTAGTGCAGATCCTTTGGTTTTTGACTATACTCAGCCATAATACCTGGGGAAAGAGTTAGTTGTATCGTTATTGGATTGCTCCAAGCCTGTCTAGACAGCGTGAATGCTAAATGTGCTGAGGCGGCTATAACCGCTAGGCCAACGATCCTACTATTGATCCATAAAGCATGCCCACCAAAGTCGAGATCAACACCACCAGGCCTATGTAAACGCCTCCCTTCTTAATTCCTATTACCCTCATGATGACTATCATGCTTGGCAAGCTCAGAGACGGTCCCGACAGCAGAAGGGAAAGAGCTGGACCGGGAGCAGTCACTCCAGTGCTGTACCCGAACAGAGTTCCAACTATGGGTATCTCCAAGAGGGTGGGCATATAGAGAAGAGCTCCGACCACAGATGCCAGGAAGCACGCCAGGAAGCTGTTCGAGCCGAAGACTGTCCTCACCCACTCGACTGGTAGAAAGTAACCGATCATGCCTGTAATGAATGTGCCTACTAACAAAAGCGGGAAGATCTTCTTAGTGAGGGACCACGTCTCGTCGAAGAAGGCGCTCTTCTCCTCAGGGGAGAAGTATCTTTCAAGGACAATAGCCGCAGCAGCTATGAACACTCCAACCATCGTCAATTTTTGCGCGAACTGCAAGGAAGAGGTGGCCGATAGCAGTACACCTATTAGAATTGCCAGGAATAAGACCGATATTCTCTCAGGCTGACCGCCTTTGTTCGTCTCGGTCGTATTATGGGCAGACTCGGCAATCAATTTACTCGTTGAATTCTCGCATTTTTGATGGCTTCTTTCGAATATGGCCGCCATGATCAGGCCTATGACCACGGCCATAGAGATTGCCGAGACTGCTCTTGCAATGCCTATATCGAGGCCCAGAACCCTAGCAGTTAATACGATGGCAAGAAGGTTGATCGCCGGGCCGGAGAAGAGAAACGCTGTTGCTGGCCCTATTCCTGCGCCCCTCTTCTCTATTCCTGCGAACATGGGCAGAATGGTGCAACTGCAGACGGCAAGAATAGTCCCCGAGGTGGCAGCAACGTTGTAACAAAACCACTTAGGGGCGTCCGCCCCGAAGTACTTCAGAACCGTTTCTGTCTTCAGCAGAGCCGATATTGCTCCGGCGATGAAGAATGCTGGCACCAGGCAAGTCAGGACATGCGCCGACAAATAGCCCAACAACGTCTGAAGCCCCGCATTCAGGGAGGCGATCAAGATTTCTGTTGCCATTTTATCACGACCGCTTCATAGTCTAAGTCCATTTGCAGCCTGTTACTTCGTACAACGGCTCCGTTAGGTCCAATTTAACGAAGCATCCAGGATCTTGATCCGAGGTTCCGAGACTGATTTGTATCAAGACCACTTCAAGAACGATTTATTCAAATATAAACTTATCGCCAAATGACGATGTATAACTTTTAACATCAATATCGTACCGGGAGCATCCGCGTTAGTCTTAAGAACTTCTCCAAGTGGTTAATCAGAAAGGGTATGCTTGGCAGGTTGTTTCGAAACTTAACTAAAGAAAGCAGTTTAAGCATTTGTCCAAGAAGGGATTTACGCTCAAGCCAGACTTGAGAAGATCTCATGAGAAATGACTTGAAACCGTTCTGAGATACTATTAACCATAAAGAACGAATAAAGTATCAATAGACATGACCCAAGAAAGCACTGTTAAATGTCAGATGTGTGGCAACGATGTGCCTGAAGAGAATTGTTTTATCTCCGAGGGCAGAACCCTCTGTGAAGACTGCTACATAGAAGCCGGCCAGAGGATCAGAGTCTGTGACCCCTGGGGAGAGAGGTCCAAGAGAATTTTCAGAGAGAGCCATGGGCTTACAGGAACAGAGGGCCTGACCGACCTTCAAAAACGAATGTACGAATTCATAAAGAATAGTGGTAAGGTCACAAGGGAAGATCTGGCCAAGGAGTTCGCGCTCAAGCCAGGTGAGCTGGAGAACGAGTTCGCAATTCTTAGGCACTGCCAACTCCTGAAAGGGAAGAGGGAGGGTGACAAGATTTATCTCGTGCTGTGGTAGGCTGATTTCAAGACAGCTTTCGTGGCATCTGTTTTTCCGGACGACACTGTTTCAGCTTTTTGGCTTAAAGAGCGTCATGGAGTTGTGTTCTTTTCATCGGATTCTTGAAATTTTGTAGAGAAGAACTATAAGGCAAGCAAACAAGGATTATTCCAGGTATGACCGAAGACAAAAAGGCTGAGCTTAAGGTAACGGGAATGGTTTGTGCAGCCTGTACGTCTGCCATTGAGAAATCCCTGAGAAGCCTCGACGGAGTCTCTGCGGCTCAGGTGAATTTAGCGACGGAAATCGCATCTGTGACCTATAACCCAGGAAAACTGAACCTCTCAGACCTGGAGAAGGCTGTCAGAGATGCCGGCTACGATGTAATAGACGAGAAGGTCGTCCTGAAGATTGGCGGTATGGTCTGCGCCATGTGCGTCGGGTCTCTGGAGATTGCCCTCAAGAAGCTGGACGGAGTGTTAGAAGTCAATGTAAATCTCGCTGCAGAGAAGGCATATGTCACCTACAACCCGAGGATGGTCTCCATCCAAGACATGAAAAAGGCCGTCGAGGACACAGGCTATCAATATCTGGGCGTGGCCGGAGAAGAGACGGCCGTGGACCTCGAGAAAGAGGCACGCGCCAAAGACATGACAGATAAACGTCGCCGCATCATTATCGGATTTGCGACCAGCTTATTTTTGATGGGTTTGATGTACTTGCCCATGGATCGCGTCATTCCCATGGATGTGCTCATGGCCATTCCCATGACTTATCTGATGCTCATCATCTCGGCACCCGTCTTTGTTTATGTCAGCTATCCCATATTCAGAGCCGCCTTAAGGTCTCTTTCGAACAGGAATCTGAACATGGATGTGATGTACGCCATGGGCATAGGCGTCGCTTACGCTTCAAGCATTCTTGGCACCTTCAGGATAGTGCTGACTCCGGACTTCATGTTCTACGAGACTGCAGTCATGCTCGCCTCTTTCCTTACTTTGGGCAGATATCTCGAGGCAGGGGCCAAGGGACGAACTTCTGAGGCCATCAAGAAATTAGTGGGCCTGCAACCAAGAACCGCCAAGGTCCTGAAGGATGGCCAGGAGATAGAAACGCAAATCGAGAATGTTCAGGTGGACGACATCATCCTGGTTAAACCGGGCGAGAAGATTCCCGTTGACGGAATGGTAATCAATGGCTCAAGCTATGTTGACGAGTCCATGATCACTGGCGAGCCCGTACCTGTTTTAAAGGAGATGGGGGAGAGTGTCGTTGGTGGTACTCTTAACAAGAACAGCGTGATCAAGTTCAAAGCGACAAAGGTTGGCAGAGATACAGTCCTTGCTCAGATCGTATCCCTTGTCGAGGCTGCCCAGGGGTCCAGGCCGCCCATCCAGAGTATCGCAGACAGGGCCGTCACTTACTTTATTCCCACAATTCTGACTATCGCCTTTCTTTCCTTCGCCTACTGGTATTTCATAGCCAGAAACACGCTTCTCTTTTCCCTGACAGCTCTGATATCAGTGCTAGTAATAGCATGCCCATGCGCTCTAGGCCTGGCCACGCCTACAGCCGTCACCGTTGGAATAGGAAGAGGTGCTGAGCTAGGTATCCTCATCAAGAGCGGTGAAGCCCTTGAGGCCGCTGACAAGCTAAAAGCTGTCGCCTTCGACAAGACGGGAACCCTAACAGTGGGAAGACCGGATGTCACAGATATAGCAACTTTTGGCGTAGAAGAAAGGGAGCTTTTGATGCTTGCTGCTTCCGCCGAAAAGAATTCTGAGCACCCTCTTGCCGAGGCTGTTGTCAGGAAAGCCAAGTCCGAAGGCATAGAAATGGAGGAGGCAAAAGAGTTCGATGCGACTCCTGGAAAGGGCGTAGTGGCCAAAGTTGATGGAAAAGAGATCATCACCGGGAACAGGATGATCTTCCAGGATAGGGGAATCGAGCTGCCAGAAGACGTCCTATCTAAAGCATCCGGATTCGAGGAGCAGGGAAAGACGGCAATCCTGGTGAGCGTGGACGGCAAGATATCGGGGATTTTGGCCATAGCGGACCGGCTGAAGGATACGGCTGCAGGTGCTGTAGCAGAACTCAAGAGAATGAACCTCCGAGTAGTAATGATAACCGGCGACAACTCCAGGAGCGCGTCGGTTGCTGCTGCTCAACTGGGCATCGATGACGTCCTTGCGGAAGTTCTGCCGGAGGACAAGGCAAACGAAATAAAGAGGATTCAGGCTGGGGGAACGCCGATTGCTTTTGTAGGGGACGGAATCAACGACGCCCCAGCCCTCGCTCAGGCGGATGTTGGCATTGCCATAGGCAGCGGCACGGATGTGGCGATTGAGACCGGGGATATCGTGTTGATAAGAGACAACCTTCTTGATGCCGCCTCAGCCATTCAGCTCAGCCGCAAGGTCATCACCAGGATAAAGCAGAACATATTCTGGGCCTTTGCCTACAACACCGTGCTAGTCCCCCTGGCGGCTGGAGCGCTGTATCCTTTCTTCGGGATAACCTTTAGGCCTGAGCTCGCCGGTCTGGCTATGGCATTGAGCTCTGTCACAGTGGTAACTCTGTCTCTCCTTCTCAAAAAGTACGTGCCTCCAGCTAGACGGATGGAAAGTGCATAACAGTTGGTTCCCACACTTATTTTATCGCCTGATCCCAGGATTTCAGTTATCAGATCAATGGTACGACACTTGTCTTTATGTGTGTCCTATACCAGCATGACTTACGGTGTTAACCACGCACCATTCTGGTACACCCTCATGGACGATCTTGTTTTAGCATAATTCATCATCTCGGACCAATTGCTCTTTTGAAACGGCTCCCAATACAAACCTGCCAGAGATTTCAATCTAAAGTCTGAGTAGTAAGGCTCCGGGTTGAAGGGATACACTCCATATGGTCCTGGATAAGGGCCAGGCCTGAACTGATAACTTATGGGGTTTGAGTAAAAGATCGGGTCTGTGAAGTACTGTGCTAAGTCGCTGCCACCCGAACTACCAACGTATCCCCCATCAAGCCAATCCTGTCCATATGAGTTACCAATTAGCAGGCTAGCAAAGATAAGACAAAGATATTTGATTATCATCATTAATAATCCACCTTACCGTAGGTTATCTCAAACATATTTAAGTTTAGCGAAAAAATAAGAGA
The DNA here is from genome assembly GCA_041494285.1 of Methanotrichaceae archaeon. Classification (GTDB taxonomy): domain Archaea; phylum Halobacteriota; class Methanosarcinia; order Methanotrichales; family Methanotrichaceae; genus Fen-7. The sequence continues at coordinate 418 of JBGQAL010000084.1, read as the reverse complement.
ACTTGGTCTAGCTACGCGAGATTGATAGTAGTAAGGCTCGATGGCCGAAATGCACCTGCCATCAATCTCAAATCTTTGTGTCAGTGATGCATTATCTCTAAGAAATTGCATGTACTGGTTTCGTTGACCCTGGTGCCTGGGCAAACACGTCCACAACGACCACGTTGCTGGGCTGGTTGTTCACGACAAAGTATAGCGTGTGTCTTCCAACCTGGTCGGCATAGAAGTTCATGGTGTTATATCCTGGGTTGAACTGATAGGTCTTGTACTTCGGACTGGTTGTGGCGGTCTGAATCATCTCGTAGAAGCCCGCAGATCCTCCGACTGGCGCATTGGCAACCAGTTGCAGCCAGGTTCCGACCGGGCTTACCACATACTGGGACCAGCTTGTTGCTCCCTGGATCCAGAGGTCGTTAGT
>JBGQAL010000022.1:0-23701 GCA_041494285.1 Methanotrichaceae archaeon | reverse complement strand
TTAGAAATAAATCAGATGAATGCAGAAATGACCGATTTTTATGGAGACATCACATTCATCCACGATCCTCAACCTATTGCTCTAATCGAAAAGAAAGGTAATAATGGGACAAAATGGGTTTGGAGATGTCATATTGATTTAACTGAGCCTCAGATGCGCCCATTGAATTTTCTTAAACACTATATTGGACAATATGACTGTGCACTCTTTTCGAACAAAAAATATCTTCAAAGAACACTAGGCACTACACAAAAGATTATCTCGCCATCAATTGATCCATTAAGCGAAAAGAATAAAGAGCTGTCTGACGGCACAATTGCGTCAGTTCTCAATCGCTTCGAAATCGATTATGATCGGCCGATAGTCACCCAAATCTCTCGGTTTGATAAACTGAAGAATCCTTGCGGCGTAATAGACGTTTATAAGGAGGTCAAAAAAGGCATTGATTGTCAACTTGTCCTCGCTGGGGGTGGAGCTACAGACGACCCTGAAGGCCCAGGTATTTTAGAGAAGGTCAATAGAGAAGCTGAGAGTGATACGGATATTCATGTAATAGATCTTCCGCCTTCAAGCGATCTGGAGGTCAATGCACTTCAAAGAGCATCCACAGTCGTCCTTCAAAATTCGCTTAGGGAAGGATTTGGATTGACCGTTACTGAAGCACTATGGAAAGCTAAACCGGTCATAGCATCGGCAGTTGGAGGAATTCCGCTACAGATAAACCACAATCAATCTGGCATCCTTACAAATTCTTTTGATGACACAGTCTATTATTTGAAAAAGCTCCTCATGGAACCGGATTACGCAAGGAGGCTTGGAATAAACGGTAAAGCGAATGTGAAGAATAACTTCCTTATCACAAGGCATATAAGAGAGTGCCTAATGCTCTTCATATCATTATATGATGAATCATCTATAAAAGGAGTTGCTCCCGAAGGTTTGGAGGAACTACCTGAGATAACGTGTGAGGTTATTTAAAATCAATGAACCAGCATTTTATCGCTGAATCGATCGAATAGCTAAATGATTAGTGGTTCAAGACATACAACAATCAAGGAGAAAATATGAATAAGATCTTAGTATCGATAGTCCTCATCATATCCCTGATGGGGTGCGTTGCAGCTCTAGATGTGAATAGCAAAGTAGAAATGCGGCCAGGTGAGGCAGCGTTTGAGCAACTATACAATCACGGCATAGGTCAACCGTGGGTCGGAGGTAATCCACCCGGTCAATCGGGACATGACCAGGCGTCTTCAGACGGATATTCTTCCACATATAGCGCTACTAGTGCTACTTTTTCTCAATATTCTCAGTATTACACGATGTCCAAAGGAAATGCCCCCAAGGTACACATCGACGCTCCAAAAAAGCATGACATAAAAGGGAAGACCCCGTCTACCGTATACTTTAGCTACCAAATGCATGCGGTTCCATATTCACAGTACCAGACTTACGCCACTTACACAGGTGGGAACTCATTGTGGATACAAGGTTCGACAAGCTGGACTCAATACGCTGCCATTCCTCAGGGTGCAAGCTTATCAATTCTGGCAACCTCTTCCAATGGGGGTAACGGTTACCTCTATGAGATAATGCCTGGCGGCCAGCTAACGAAAAACTACTACAGCTTCTTCCCAGGGTACAACCAGATTAACTTCTATGCAGATACAGTTGGACAGCACATTCTTCTCTTCGCTATAGGTGATCAGGTGAGCAACTCGATAGTGATAAATGTGATAGCAAATCAACCTCCTAGCTACAACCAACCTCCGGGCTATCGACAGCCGAATTATCCGCAGCAATCAAATTATCAAACGCCAAGCTATCAGCCACCAGGATATCAGCACCAAACCTATCTGTAAATAAACCCTCGAACCAGCCATAAGCCTCCAGGAAGTCATTATCCTGGGAGGCTAATTTTTACTTCTATCAGCTCACAATGAAAACAGGACATATTCTGCAAGTTCCTTACTTGTCGATAGGCCATCAACCAAGATCAGAGAGGAAACGACCACGGCAATATGTTGGCATCAATTCCCCTGGCCAGTTCCGTTACATCCTTGACTCTGCTCTTCGTGGCCTGATTATCCTGCGCCGCGTTAGGCTGGGTAAGCTGGACTGCCTGAGGCTGTTGAATCGCGGCTGGCGTTGATGCTGGAGCTGGTTCAGCGGCAGCCTCGATCTTCACAGGAGTGTAATCAGCGACGTCTGGGCTAATTCTCGTTCCCGTAACTTCACCGTTCGCTTCATTTCCATTGCTGTCATAGCTAACATATCGCCCCGAAAGGACATCATCTGAGATTGTTCCAATTATATCAGTAGAGATGAGAACCTTGCCTTGCATTGCAGCGATGGCCATGTTTACTGAATTTCCAGAGAGCGATCCTGCAATTACGCCGTTCCAGGGTTCAGCTCCTTCGAACTTGCACCTTCCAAAGATAGAATCGCCTGACTGGCTCACAGCCACGGTTATCCCTGTCCCGGCCAAGGAGACGTTCCAGATCCCTTGGACGTTAAGGAGTTGGGCCGCCGGTGTTGAAGTGTTGTTCTCCGAGACTGGCGTCGCGTTCTCTGATGAATTCTGGGCCGAAGCCGTCATTACATTCTGGAAAACTGCAACCAACATCAAAGTGAGTAACACTAATTGGCAGACACATCTAATTCTCATATCGATCCTGCGTATACATAAGACAAATTCTTCGATCAATACCATTGTGTCGATCTGGTTAATAAAGTGTTCATCTACTGCTCGTCATCGCATGTTATGATGGGATAAATAAGGAAAAAAATATTATTCTATTTTATAGATAATATACCGAAAAATAGATCGATAGAAAGTAAGGAGAGCCCCATCAGGGCCCTCAGCTTCCTATTTACGAGTGCATTTACTGTTGCTTTTGCAGGCGCTTTCTCAGAGTCTCCAGCTCTCCGGTATGGTAGAGGTAGGCCCCGGCGCCGATGGCTATGAGCAGGACCAGTATGATCGCTATCATGGCCCAGTTGGTCGTCGACTTCTCCACAGTCACTGGAGCCTCCTTGCCGTCCAGGCTCAGCCTGTAGGTTCCCGCATCGTTTGGCTTGAAGCTAAAGCTCATCGTCTTGTTCTCGCCTGGACCCAGGGTTACGTTCTGGGAGTCCACCGTCTTGTTACCATTGACTATCAGCTCAAGCTTGCGGGTATCGTTGAACGCGCCGATGTTTTGGACGTTGGCCTTTACCGTAATCGTCTGGCCGGTCTTTGCATTCGTGCTGCTGACGTTGAAGCTCTGGACCTGGATTGGAGTCATCACTGTGATATTTCTGGAGGCCTTATCGTAACCGGTTGCTAGTGCAGTTATTCTGTGCTCTCCTAGGATGCTCGACTCGTACTTCAGAGTTCCCTGAGCGCTGGTGTTACCTATGCTTGTATTGTCGAAGGAAATGCTTGTATTTTCGATGGCGGTCTGGTTTGACCCTCCCGTTACTGTTATCAGGAAGGTCTGGTTCTTCAGCACGTCGGATGGTACGCTAAGGGCCAGATTGTTGGTCGCGTTTGCAGATATTGCAGCAGCGGTGGCCGTGGCCCTCACAACAACTGTGGTTCGGTTTTCAGCGTATGGGATCTTACTGGCAACCACTTCTATGGAGCCAACGCTCTTGGGAACATAGCTTATGGTTCCTGCAGCATCCGTGTTGCCTATGGTGTCGCCGTTAACTAGCACAGTTACGCCGCTTATAGCCTCCCCGGCAGACGTGATATGCATGTTCATAGCACTGTTGACCACCACTGGCTGTGTGATACTAAGGTCGAGCGCCTTCGTTGCGCCCGATCTCTCAGCCACGGGGGCGAAGTTCCTATCAGCGTTGTCGGCTATCTTGAACTTCAGGTTGCCCATGATGTCAACTGTCCGGCCCCGTCCCAGGCTGATGGCGCCATCGTTCTTCATGGTAATGCCTGTGTCAGTCAGGGTCTGGACCTTCATCTTGCCCTGCATCTCTCCCTCCGCCACGTTGGCTGGATTGTCAGATAGCTGGAAGAGGCCGTCTATGGTTGCGAGGTCCGCCTCGGTGCCTTTGAAGACGCTCTGAACGTGAGCCGCAATCATAGGCACGTCCTTTTTAGAGCCCATCGTGATCTTGTATAGGTAGTTCGAAGTCTTGAACTCTCCCGAAGAAGGCGCTACCACTTTGCTATCGATCTCTTTGCCGTCCTTGGCCAGAGCCAGGTACACCTTATTACCGTTTATGTCCACCTGCTTGATGCGAAGCTCGTAGCCTTCTTCCAGTGGAAGCACAGATCCGGTGGTTATGGTCTTCTCGTCTTTGCTGTCCACAAGAATCTTCCTGAGCTCACCGTCGTTTATGTCGCTGAACTGATCTGCGAACTGCGTGGCGTTATCATAACCGGCGAAGTACTTGTCGGCCATGAAGCCTATGACGTCGTATCTTCCCCAGTCCGCGAACTGGAACTTCACCGAGCTTGGGCTCGTCGAATAGGTCAGATCCCCATCGGCTATGCTCGAGCCAGATATCCTGGCGGTAAGGTTCTCCGTCCCAGTATCTTCATCTATGTCGTAGTAGAATCCCTCGAAGTTGTAGGGGGTCCAGGTGAACTCCTTGGTAACAGACGGATCCACTATCGTTCCTCTGATCTCATATGGTCCAGTGTGCTCCACGAAAGGAGCAAATCTGAGTACATCGGCGTCCGCGGTCTGGAAACTGACGTTTCCGAAGATGTTTACCGTCTTTGCCCTTCCCAAGCTGACGGAGTCGGTGTTGTCCATGGTTACGCCGGTATCAGAAACTCCGACCACTTTCATCTTTCCGTACTTGTCTCCATCCTCTACCGATTTGTAAGTGTCCGATACCTGGAACAACCCGTCTACAGTGACTATTCCGGATTCGCTGCCTGCAAATACGCTGGGTATGTGGGCCATAATTATTGGAGTGTCCTCTCCGCTTATGGTCACCTTGTACTGATAAGTTGAGCTCTTGAGAGTACCAGGCGATACGACCTTACTGTCTATCTCCTTGCCGTCTTTGGCTAAAGCTAGGTATACCTTGTTTCCGTTAACATCGATTTGCTTAATGCGTAGCTCGTAGCCCTCTTCAAGAGGCATTACAGAACCTTGGACTATAGTCTTCTCGTCGTTGTTATCAATCAGAACTTGTCTCAATTGGCCGTCATTTATCAGGCTGATGTCCTTGTCCAAAACATTAGTTCCGCTGTAGCCGGCAAAGTACTTGTCAGCCATGAAGCCGATTACCTGATACTTACCCCAATCCTTGAACTTAAAATCTATCGGCTGGACTTTTGTGTCGTACTTCAGGTTGTGTTCGGCTATGGATCTAGAGGTCTCCGATGACAGGTGTACTGTCAGGTTTTCCGTCCCAACTTTGTCGTCAAGGTCGTAGAAGAAGCCTGAGAAAATCAAGGGGGTCCAGGTGTAGTCCAACGAACTTATGCCCTGCCTCCAGATCCTATCGGTCAGGGCTGGCGTGACGGCGGGGGAAATCTCGGCGGGCGTGATATTCTGTCCCGTCTTGTTCTCAGATATTGCTGTCACAGAGGGTGCTGTATTATTGGATGCGCTGCTGGCTGCCATCGATTTGTTTTCATTTATCTTGGTCGAATTTGTCCCAGCTGAATTTACTGCAATGGTAGTCTCCGTCTTATTCCCAACGGCTGCAGCATTGCTTGATGGCAAAGTGACATTGTTGTTTGTCGTTGGATTGCTAGAAGGTGTAGGGTTCGTTGGCGCAGAAGTGATGGTGGAAGTCTTCAGAGTCTGGGGTGTAGTGACAGGGGCTGGTGTCGCCGTGGTCTGTTCCGCAGTCGCAGCCGTCGTTGTTACGGCCTGCGTTGACGGACTAGTAGGCTTCGATTGATCTTGTGTCCCTGTCTTGGACGTCTCTGAGTTTGTCGTCGTCTTGGTGATTGCAGCCGCGACCGGCATATTGCTTCCTGTAACAGCTCCAGGCCTTATCCCGCTGCTTGGTCTTTGAACTTTTATGGGCGCCGAAGCCTGACCAAACCCTTGAGCGCCTATGCCGTTGGAAAAAGAGTTTGCACCAACGACCGGTGTTGCCCCACTGGCACTCGGGTTGACCGAATCAATTCCAGAATTCGCTGCACCAGTTTGGGTCGCCGCCAACCCCCCCATCGGCAGAGCTGCAGCTATCAATATGATAAGCAGGCAAACTCCACCAGCCCTGAAGTAATCCATAACTCTCCTCTCGCTATTACAGTCTTAATATATTGACCACGGATCGATCCTATATATATTTTCTGTTTCGCAACGCTACTATATCATCTTGACTATACTTAATCGCGTTATATCTAATTGTCCTGGTAATCTGGGTTGCACTTTACATTTATAAACCTGATCTTGAATCGACTTAAGCCGCATTGATGGGACCATTTGATTCGATGAAACATCGGTCACCTGAGGATCTGAATGAGATGATCTCGACATAATTTTATCCAACCGGATGCTCCGCGAAAAAAAATAGGAATAAACCCCACCAATGAGGCGAACGCGTTCAACTGATCAGTCCGCTGATCTGTTTGGGGGAAAAAGCCGCTCTTCAGGAACTTAATCCGAATAATCCATGTCCGTAAGCACTTCAAGGCGACCAAAAGCCTTCTGTCGCCGCCTGACCATGCCTTATTTTTGACCACACCTAGTAAAACCCTAAGATTTCCCTCAGAGTATTCCCATCGGATTCTTTCCGGGTACAGTATTCTGAAGATGGGCGATTGCCTGCCATCATCGCTTTTGTTCTGTTGAAGTTGGGCCTAAACACCGCATATTTTATTATCTCACAGGTCCATTAAATATTATGCTTACCGAGGATGAAGGAAAAGTTGCCGTAAAGCTGGCCAGAAAAGCCCTCACTGATTTCGTAGAAAAAAGAACCCGAATCAAGCCGGAGGGCCTTCCAAAGATATTTGATGAGATGCAAGGAGTCTTTGTAACCCTTCACGAAGATGGAGATCTCAGAGGCTGCATAGGTTATCCTCAGCCGGTAATGCCACTTGGAAAGGCCATTGTGGATTCGGCCATAAATGCAGGCACGGGTGATCCCAGGTTTCCGCAGGTTAAAGCAAAAGAGCTAGGCAGAATTGAGTTTGAGGTAACAATCCTCACGAAACCAGAGCCTTATAACGCTCCTAAGTCTAGCCTTCCTGAACTGGTGAGGATCGGGATTGATGGGCTGATAGTGACCAAAGGCGTCTTCTCCGGCCTTCTGCTTCCCCAGGTAGCCCCGGAATGGGGATTCGATTCCATGGAGTTCTTAAGCCAGACCTGCGTCAAGGCTGGTCTTCCGGCAGACGCCTGGATCGACGAGGATACCGAGGTCCAGCACTACCAGGCCCAGATCTTTGCAGAGGTGGCTCCAGAGAGGGAGATACTTGAAAAGAGCTATGCTGACAGCAGCTGTGGCACTAGATGAAGGTCCTGTCCGAAGTTTGAGAACAACTCAAAAGTAGATCCTAAGCGGAAAGCCTGTTCAGACATGCCTGAATCTCGGATTCGGATCTAAGTGTTTCTCACCCTTCGTCTAAAGCCAAGAGCCAAAGATGGGTCGTGCATCCGTTCCACTGAAAACCGTGATTTGTTGCTCTAACGTTAGAACTATGAGATTTCGTTCACCAAATATAGGTTTTGAATCGAGCTTTCAGTTAATTAGGTGCACGACCCAAAGATGAGCCTTATGGTAAATTCTGAAGTGGGATGATCTTCAGCCCTCCCTTAATCACTCCTAGAATGGGCCTAGAACGAGAATGAATAGTATTTTTAACCAAAAGGCAAAGCAGTTAGTGTGAAAAAGAACTCGATAGCGTTGCTGACAGACGTCTACACTTCGCCCCTGCTAATAAATACACTCACTAAGGAGGGAGTTCCAGTCTATACCAAAAGCAAGAGGCTGAAGACGGAGCTGGGAAGGTACTGCCCTGATTTGATTCTACTAGACGAGACGGAGGCGGCAAATATAATAACCAGGCCTGAATCCCTCTTGTTCACAAACTCAGATGAAGGACTGTCAGCTATAAGAGAGTTCTCGACCAAACCATATGAAATAGAAGTCCACAAATCATTCAAAGACAAATCGGATTTCGGAAGACTTCTGCCCAAAGCTCTTCCGGATTTGGGACTTCCAGGCGCTGAAACGGAAAGTGTTAGAGGGGATGAGTTCGCTTGCGATGCATACTTCAACTCAAAGGAGAGCCTGTTGTTCTATGCATTTATGCCCATCCCCTCCTGGATGGAAAAGATTCCAGGGACATCGTCTATTACACGAGCCAGGAGATCGTGAGAAAGTATCTCCACAGAATGGAGGATTCCCTAAAAGATCTTTCTTCTCGATTTGATTTGGAGAACCTCCCGCTTCATGCGGAGTTCAGGCTGCATATGGACGACCTTGTGCCAATCGGGGTCGACCCAGGGAGGTTCGGGAGTTTTAGCCTCTCAGATCTGCTTTTCTTCGCGTTCGGTATTAACCCGTACAAACAATACTTCAGAGGTCTAAAGCCGGATTGGGACAGCACACTGTCATTGGCCGAAAGCGATATCTTCTTCAGGGTTCTGAGCAGGCTACCAGGTGCAGTTCCAGCGGGCAGGAAACCGGATCACGAAGAGTTCGCAGACACTTTCCAGAACCTCGTCGGATACTGCAAATTGGACCCTGATAGATACTCGGCCTTCTCCATCGCTTTCGGCAGGACAGATAATTTAGAGGACGTTAGAAAATATCTGAGTATGGATTTTGGAGATTTTCTCACTTGACCTATGCCCCTTGAGCAACGATGCAAAGCATATCCTCGTCCAGATGAAAAACTAATTAAGGATGTAATGCCATTAAGATAGAGTACAATTAAGCGAGGAGAAAAAATGTCCAGCATAGTTCACTTTGAGATACCGGCCGATGATCTCAAAAGGGCAAAAACATTTTACACTAAGCTCTTTGGATGGAAGATCGAAGACGTGAAGGGTATGAATATGGATTACATGATGGTCGACACCTACGGCATGGGCGGGGGAATGATGAAGAGAATGCACCCCGACCAGCAGATTACTGACTACATCGGAGTTCCTTCCGTAGACGAATACTCCGCCAAAGTCGAGAAGCTGGGCGGCAAGATCATTGTTCCAAAGAAGGCCGTACCCGGAATGGGGTATTTTGTCATCTGTATGGACACTGAGAACAATGCCTTTGGTATCTGGGAAACGGATCAGGGAGCAAAATAATTTTTAATCTTTTTGGTAGTTATTCTGGGCTCGATGGCTGGATCAAGCCATGAAGTTGCTAGGTCCAGTAGCCCCATGAAGGCTTTTTTAGTATGGGATTTATAGGTTTAATATCAACTGCAAATTGATGGATTATAGCTCACCTTTCAGGTTCTGGGAACTGGATTTCATTAGAGGGCTGGCCGTGGTCATGATGGTCTTCTACCACCTTCTCTACGACCTGAACTATTTCGGTGGCTACCCTCTGGATGTACGCTCAGGATCCTGGCTGTACTTTGCCAAGGCCACTGCTGCCATCTTCATAGTTCTTGTGGGAGCATCTTTGACTCTGAGCGCTTCTAGATCCCGGATGCGAGAAGTTCCTGAGAAGCTCTACCTCATGTTTTTCAAGAGAGGTTTGAGGATATTCTCATTGGGGTTGGTCGTTACTCTGACCACTTATCTGTTGATTGGCAGGGGGTTCATTATATTCGGAGTGCTCCACTTCATTGGAGTCTCAATAGTTCTAGCCTATCCCTTCCTCAGGCTGCGCACCTTCAATCTTTTTGCGGGATCAATTTTTATTTTGATAGGCATTTATCTCCAGGGGCTCACTTTTAACTTCCCCTGGCTGTTATGGCTGGGATTTGTTCCCTATAACTTTTATACCCTGGATTACTTTCCGATCATCCCCTGGTTTGGACTCGTCCTGATAGGAATGTATCTGGGGAATAGATTTTACCAGGATGGCAAGAGGGGTTTCAAGCTGCCTGACTTATCAGGCTCCTTTATAGTTGACCTCTTGGGCACCCTGGGAAGAAACTCGTTGGTGGTCTACCTAGTCCACCAGCCGGTCATAGTGGCAACTCTGTTTCTCGTCGGGATCATACACTCCCTGCATCCAAGCTGAACACGAGGGGGTCGAATTTCTTGATAAAAATATATACAAACTATCAGAATTCGTGTACAAGATCAGATCAAGAAGTTCTGATCGATGAATCGAAATAAAAGGGATGGATATAATGAAGATACTACTTGCACTGATCGTTGTGCTGATATTATCAATCTCAGCCTCTGCAAAACCTACAGTTGCGTCTGCGGGACCGTATAGCATATCTTTTGACCTGAGGGCGTCAACCCAGCCCATTGTCGTGACGGGTTCACAAAGCGATAATGATTCTATCTGGTACTATGCCAACGTAAATTTAGACAACAAAACCGTAGCTTGCATAGGCGTAATTAGTTACAATGATTGGCAGGATGCCACCTTCTCTAGCACCCGGCAGAAAGTGCTCCTACTGGATGCGATAAATGAGTCTGGGGAGATCCGGGATCCTTCTCTGATAAAGAGAACAATAGACGGCAGCAATGCTGAAGTTGAATCCTACGTATCCACCATGACGAACTCCAGAGTCACAGACGCGGAATACTGGAAGGATAGCAAGAACTCTAATTATGGACAGGTCTTGGTCGGCAAGACCAAAGTTGAGCTCATCAGCAATCTGCCAAAGGATTTGAACGATAACCTGCTCAACACTCTTAACATTAAAGGCGCCTATGCAACCCTCGACTGCAACCATGACCATCAGTCCAAATGGTGCCCAAAAGCTCAACGTTGCTAAGCCTTTGGTAGACGAGAATTGCATGCGTGAATGGACTGACTTAGGCTATACCCCATCTCAGATCTCATGGATCCTAAACTTCGCCATCTTTATTAACCAAAGGCGCACTAAGAATAGTTAATTCCCCAAATCAGCCTCAATTAAGGGTCCGATAGGTAATAGGTCATGGTTAAGAGTAGTAACCATGCCGATTTATAAGCTTGATTTTCTTATCGATGTCAGAAGACATTATAGTTTCGTATAGTTATTAATTGCCCCGGAGTTTAGGATGGATGGGATGGTGTCACTTGAGCTAAACTTTTTTATGGGCGATTTTCTTTTTTTATAGAAATTTTTGCAGCTCGTCGCGGTACGTTTTTTTATAATTGTATGAAAAAGGTAATCAAAGTAGACTAACCAGGATTAACTTCTCGAAGCCAGGTTGAGACGGAATAGGATTTAGTCAAATAGATTAGATGAAATAGGTCACGACAAAAGTCAGGTGAAGTCCAAGGAAAAGTCGCATGAGGTATGGGCCCCTTTTTAAAGGGAACATCCTAACGCCCGCTTAAACGGGTGACGGCTAAGCTTTCCCTGGACTTCACTATTATTTACATCTGAAACTATTTATTACTATTGGATGGAAAATATTTACGGATATCTAAATTATAGCTTCTGCAAAAAGCCGTATATATACAAGCCATGTAGCTCCAATCCATACCATCCCAAGTGATGTAATCCCTAAGCTGATCATGGACCCCTAAAAAAATATGGTTTCAGAGACTAAGAAGAGACTTTCCGAATGCAGAATTCGATCGAAGTTGCTTGCAATCGGGCTTACTGGTCCTTAGCTTCCGCAAGTTCTTTTGATACCCTGTCCACCCTCTCGCTGAACTTCTGCTTGATAGCCATCAGGGCTTCGTCTGGGTAACCGATGTTCTTTATTGCCACCTCAAAATCGTCAATGGCTTCTTGATACGATTTCAAGTAGACATAGAGCATCATCAAATACATGCTGCGGTTCTTATCGATCTCCATCTTCCTTAAGCACCGGTTAATGCTTCACCGTTCTTCTGGCCTTCGTCAAGCAAGATCATCTACTGCGATATTTGTACAACCACGCTTGGTTCAATACCATCTTGAGGTTAGATTGAGCTAGTCATGGCCAAGATCGAACTGCCGCCAAGCTAAACCTCTTTAGCCTAATGTCGTATCAGGCCCTACATATAGATGCTTTCGGTGATCACTAGTGTTCATTTTTTAGGAAGATGTAGTAATAATTCACACTTTTGACGCACACAAGAAAAGAAGTTAATCCAGTTTAACCCTTGAACTCATTCAATATCAGTTTGACAGAACAAGCTCCGCGCCCACAATCACCCTTAGCCTTACCCTGACAATCTCGATAGCTTTTGGATCCGCGGCAAGTTGAATCTCCTGCCGCTATTTTGTAGATCCTGTGCGTCAACCTGGGCTTGCGAAGTTGAAAGCTATAAGGCAGCTAATATAATTCTAGTTCTGCCCTGTCAACTTTTATTTTCAGGACTATCTCACTATATTTACAGGACTTAAGCCCGAAAAGATCACGCTCTAACCTGGGTGGCCTTGGAAGATCTCTTTATTTTCTTGACCCTTGAGCCTGCTGCCGTGTACCTCTGCATTGGACCGGGCTTCTTATATATTGTCTCTGACTTCGCTACCTGCCTGACCTGTCCTTTTCTACCCTTTATCTTAACCCATACTATGCTTCCTGTCTTTCCCATGAGGCTGATCTAAGCTTAGCCTGCATTAAATAGCTTTCGAAGAAGGACCGTTAGATTGGATCACAGATAAGACCAAGAAATACAAAAGATGATCAAAGGGAAGACTTTTAACCACTGCCATCCTCTTTGACCATTGTGAACCACGAGATAGAGCTTCCTACCTTACATCCTGGCAAGTCTTTGGCTTTAATCGCCATTGGCATTGGCGTCTATTTCGTGTACCTCTACCACGTGGGATTCCAGGAGGTCATGAGGAGCCTCGGAAATGTCGATCTGGCCGTTTTTTCAGTGGGGTTTGTGCTTGCGGTTTTAGGCATTCTCTTCGACTCTATGGCCTGGCAGGTGATAGTCAGGAAGTTCGACTACAGGGTGCCCACCAGGGATATCTTTCTAATTTACATGTCCTGCATCTTCATGAACAACATCATCCCCTCAGGAAGCTTCTCGGGCGAGACTGCCAGGATCTACTTTCTGGACAAACTCGCCGGCAGCTCGAGAATCGATAAGACCTCTGCTACTGTTGCTGCTAGCAGGATAATCGCCTTCATACCTTTCATCCTTGGAACGATCGTAGGCTTGATATTTCTCTCTCTTTCCACGGACGTGCCTGAATGGGCCCTGGCAGCCTGTACAGGCATAGCCGCTTTTCTTCTATTGATAAATGTAGGCTTCTTCGGAGTCTGCTATGTGGATGGCTGGCTTGAGAGGATAACCTTCGCCCTCATAGACCAGGTTGAGAGGATATTTCGCGTCCACGTAGATAGGATGAAGTGTCAAGGGATAATGGGCCAGTTCCATGAATCCATGATGATGCTGATAAACCACAAGCGAACGCTCTTCATCAGCACTTTTTGGGCCATCGCGGGATGGTTCTCCATGACTCTGGTAGCCTTTCTTACCTTCAGGTCCATGGGCCTGGAGGTGCCTGTAAGGGCGGTATTCGCCGTTTATGCGGTCATGATCTTCTTGCAGATGCTACCTCTTTTCCTGCCTGGAGGTCTGGGGCTTGTGGACATTGTCATGATCACCCTCTTCAACGCCATAGGCGTGCCGATGCACGCAGCCGTGGCGGCCACAATCTTGATCCGGCTAATTCAGCTCTGGTTCCTGACTGTTCTAGGCGGAGCGTCCATGGCCTATCTAATCCGGAAGGTCAACCGCGACGCGGTCAGGCCTCCTGTGAACGAGGGCGTGGCAAAAAGCTTTTAAGGACTTCAGCTACACTAGAGGTCGCTATCCATGGGACAGTGGGGTAGCCTGGTCTATCCTCGAGGGTTTGGGACTCTTGGACCGCGGTTCGAATCCGCGCTGTCCCACTTAATTTCTTTTGCTTCCGTCCTGTGTATGTACATCCATTTACATCTGCACATACACCAGGCTACACTATTACAGTCTCTACGCAGCAGCGACAGACCTCTTCCAGTCGACGGGTATCCGAGCCAGGGAAATGGTCGATGAGGCAGAGGCTTGCCGGCCTTGCCTTCGAGAAAAGCCTTTTCAGGTCGCCATGATATACTTCTATCTCACAAGCCCCCGATGCTCGCCCGACCAGGACAGGCTCGTCAGCCACCGCATCCGTGGGACGCTCCAGCCGCTCTATATTCTCTATCCCCAGAAAGGCCTTGTTAGCTTCCAGGTTCAGCATGACGTTCTCCACCGCAGGAAGCCAGATGTCGTTCAGCACGACGCGCCTGGCCCCGGCCAGAACACACATCAGCCCTAGGGTTCCCGGGCCGCAAAGACCATCCACTACATCTGTCATCTTGCCCTTAAAGTACAGGCTCTCCAGGATCTTCATCTTCGGTGAGCCCTGTCTGGGAAACTCGATGTGTATTTTGGACTGGCTCCTGTAGATGACCAGCTCTCCAAACAGGCTCTGGACTACGTCACCTCGCATGTCACACCCGGCCAGAAGGCTCCACTCCCGGGGAGCCATCTCAGAATCAACCACACCCGGCACTCCGCCGCTCAGGATGACACCTTTGACCTCGGGAATGCGACTCAAAATTGCCTCTGCAGCATTTTTGTTCAGACGCTCTCCGACGATGATCAGGGACTTTGGTCCAAGACGGGGAGGATAAGCCAACTTGTAGCCGACGGCGATGAGCGGTGAGCCCACGCTGCGCAAGTTGTCTCCTTTGTCGCGCAGCCCCATCTCTACAAGGATGTTCAATGCATCCAGCATGACGACATCCAGGGGTGCTCTGCCGCACGAATTGCAGCGATATATGCGCTCCGGCAGATCCTTAAAAGGGCGGCTTTTGTCTAGATTGGGATCTGCCGCGCAATCGGGGCAGGCCATGTACATTGTGTCGATGCTTGCCAAGACCTCTTGTGCAGGTCGGACACAGTCTTTTCCGCAGCAGGGGCAGTCCATGATCCTCTGGACTGCAGGTAAATATTTCAGCTTTTCCAAAGAAGATCCATTGCGGAAAGCCCAATTCTTCAGAAAGGTTTGTAAATGGGAATGACGTTAGGACGGCGAAGGTGGTTTTGGACATGGCACAGAGAGGCATAAGGGAATACGATGCGAAACGCATGCTGGCCAAATACCTTCCCGATTACCTCACGGATTTCTCTTACAGAGGGGAGATCGCCCTTGTGAGCCCGGACACGGATTTGGACAGTCTCGCGGCCGAGAATCCCTGGCTGAAGGCCAAAAAGCTCGTCGTAAAGCCGGACCAGCTCTTTGGCAAAAGAGGGAAGCTTGGCCTGGTTCTTCTGGATGCGACCTGGAACGAGGCACGAGCATACCTTGAGGAGAACATGGGATCCGAGGCCGTAGTCGGAGGCGTGGAAGGAAAGTTGACTCATTTCCTGGTGGAGCCCTTCGTGCCCCATCACGAGGAGCTCTACGTGGCCATCAGCTCAGACTATGCTGGCGACAACATTTATTTCTCACCTGAAGGAGGCATCTGTGTTGAGGAAAAGT
This sequence comes from Methanotrichaceae archaeon, assembly GCA_041494285.1. Taxonomy (GTDB): domain Archaea; phylum Halobacteriota; class Methanosarcinia; order Methanotrichales; family Methanotrichaceae; genus Fen-7. The sequence continues at coordinate 8,193 of JBGQAL010000022.1, read as the reverse complement.
GGGACAAGATTGTTCAGGTTCGAGTTGACATCCTGGAGGGCATAGACAAGATCGATCTGCACTCCAAGCTGCCGTCTTCTCTAGGGGACAGGCTTCCTGTCCTAGCATCCTTCATCAAAGCCCTTTACCGTTTCTATATCGACCTGGGATTCGCTTACCTGGAGATCAACCCCTTCACCTTCGACAATGGGTCCGTAGTTCCACTTGACCTTGTGGCAAAGCTCGACGACGCAGAAGAGTACTGGCAGAGCAAAAAGTGGGATGGATTGGCCTTCCCGGAGCCCTTCGGCAGGACCATGTGCGACGAGGAGCTGTTCATAAAAGATCTGGACTCGAAGACCGGAGCCTCCCTGAAGCTTACCATTCTTAACCCCAAGGGAAAGGTGTGGACAATGGTTGCGGGCGGCGGGGCCAGCGTTATCTACGCCGACACAATCTGTGATCTTGGTCACGCGGGAGAGCTGGCCAACTACGGCGAGTACAGCGGCGACCCCAATACCGAGGAGACCTACCTGTACTGCAAGACCATCCTTGATCTAATGACCCGAGAGAAGGACCCCAAAGGAAAGGTGCTAATGATCGGAGGGGCCATAGCCAACTTCACCGACGTGGCCAAAACCTTCAAGGGAATCGTCATGGCCCTCAAGGAGTACCAGGACATTCTTCGCGATGCTGGGGTGAAGATCTACGTGCGCAGGGGTGGGCCCAACTACGAGATCGGTCTTAAGCTCATGCGCGAGCTGGGAGAGATGCTGGGGGTTCCTATCGAGGTGTACGGCCCTGATACCCACATGACTCGAATAGTTCCCCTAGCCCTTAGCGGTGGTGAGCGACAATGACTTCGGCCACAGCAACTAAACCCGACTCCATTTCTACAAAAAATGATTATATGCTCTTCGACAGGAGCACCAAGGCTTTCGTTTACGGCTACCAGACCAATGCTATCCAGAGGATGCTGGACTTCGACTACATCTGCAAGAGAGATAGCCCAAGCATTTCGGCCATCATCAATTCCAACCGTGCAGGAATTCACAAGGCCTTCTGGGGGACCAAGGAGATCATCCTCCCCATGTTCAAGACAATACCCGAGGCTGCCAAAGCGCACCCGGAGGCATATGTGATGGTGAACTTTGCCTCTCACCGCTCGGCCTTCGAGACCACAATGGAAGCTCTGGAGCATAAGACCGTACGGACTGTTGCTGTAATAGCCGAGGGCGTTCCCGAGAGGCAGGCCAGGATCATGGCTGCAACCGCAAGAAAGCTTGGCAAGACGGTCATTGGTCCGGCCACAGTTGGCGGCATGATGGCGGGAGCCTTCAGGATCGGGAACACTGCAGGAACTATCGAGAACATCATCGCCTCCAAGCTCTACCGACCCGGATCAGTCGGTTTCGTCTCCAAGTCGGGAGGCATGCTCAACGAGGCATTTAACATCATATCCCGGAACTCCAACGGAGTTTACGAGGGTGTAGCCATCGGCGGGGACCGTTACCCTGGCAGCAACATGCTCGATCACATAATGAGGTACGAAGCCAATCCGGAGATCAAGATGATCGCTTGCCTCGGAGAGCTCGGCGGGACAGACGAGTACAGGATAATAGAGGCCCTGAAGGCTGGAAGGATCACAAAGCCACTGGTTGCCTGGGTCACTGGAACCTGCGGGCCAGTGCTTCCGTCCTCAGTCCAGTTCGGCCACGCTGGAGCAAAGGCAGACAGCCAAAAAGAGACCGCTCAGGCCAAAAACGAGGCCTTCATGGAGGCAGGCGCCTACGTGCCTGAATCTTTTGATGATTATGGAGAGAAGGTAAGGCAAGTTTACGAGCTGCTAAAATCTCAGGGAAAAGTCGTGGACGTAGTCGAGCCAGAGGTGCCAAGGCTGCCTGCAGACTACAGCAAGGCCCTCTCCTCAGGACTGATCCGCAAGCCCACCACCTTCATCTGCACCATCTCGGACGACAGCGGCGAGGAGCTTCTGTACGCCGGCAAAAAGATCAGCGACGTCCTGGAACAGAGGGCTGGCATCGGAGGCGTTGTGGGGCTGCTGTGGTTCAAGAAGCAGCTTCCCGACTATGCTGCCAGGTTCATCGAGCTTGTTCTCCAGATAGTTGCGGATCACGGCCCGGCCGTGTCAGCAGCCCACAACTCCATAGTGGCTTCATGTGCCGGAAAGGACCTGATATCGTCTCTGTGTAGTGGCCTTCTGACCATCGGGCCAAGGTTTGGCGGAGCCATAGACGACGCCGCCAGGGAGTTCAAGAGGGCCAAGGAGACCGGTCTGTCTCCAGAGCAGTTCGTCGGCGAGATGAAGCGCAAGGGCATAAACATCCCTGGCATCGGCCATAGGATCAAGAGCGTGAAGAACCCTGACGTGAGGGTACAGCTCCTGATCGAGTATGCCAGGCAGAACTTCGCACGGACTGAGTTACTTGACTACGCCCTAGAGGTCGAGAGGCTGACCACGGCCAAGAAGGGCAACCTGATCTTGAACGTCGATGGCTGCATAGGCATCCTATTCTTGGACCTGATGTCTTCCTGCGGCGTTTTCACAAAGGCAGAGATAGACGAGGTTGTAAAGCTCGGCTACTTAAACGGCCTCTTTGCGCTGGGCAGGAGCATCGGACTCATCGGTCACATCCTGGACCAGAAGCGTCTGGGGGCCAGGCTCTACCGACATCCGACGGAGGACATCGCCTACATGTTGCCGAGGCCTGAGGACATCGAGTGCAAGCGTTGAGATAATGCCGACCATCAGCCAGAAGATCCTCACCCGGGCCTCGGGATCAAGGAGAGTTGTTGAGCCAGGAGAGATAGTTGAGGCGGACGTGGACTATGCCATGTCCCACGACGGAACCTCCATCCTGGCCATCAAGGCATTCCAGGATATGGGATCGGAGGGGGTGTGGGACCCCGAGAGGATCGTCATACCCTTCGACCACCAGATCCCGGCCAACAACGATGTCGCTGCCACACTGCAGAAGGAGGTTCGAGAGTGGGCCAGAGGGCAGGGCATCTCCAACTTTTTTGATTGCGGAGCGGGCGTCTGCCACCAGGTCTTTCCTGAGCAAGGGTTCGCCTTGCCCGGCAAGTTAATTGTTGGCGCGGACTCGCACTCCTGCACCTATGGAGCCTTCGGAGCCTTCGCCACAGGCGTAGGCGCAACGGACATGGCAGAGATCTATTCTCGTGGTCGTCTGTGGTTCAAGGTGCCCGAGACGATAGGAATAAAGATCACTGGAAAGCTCGGGCCCTTTGTTTCGGCCAAGGACCTCGCCCTGAAGATCATCGGCGACTTAGGCGCTGACGGTGCCACCTACAAGGCTATCGAGTACTTCGGCCCGACAATCGAGGAGATGAGCATTTCAGGAAGGATGACTCTATGCAACATGGGTGTTGAGATAGGGGCAAAAGCGGCCATAGTCCATCCTGACGAAAAGACGGATGCGTACCTCAAGGGAAGGGCCAGAGCGGAGTACAGCCCGGTATTTTCAGATCCTGGGTCCTTCGACTCCGAGCTTGAGTACGACGTCACCGACCTTGAGCCCCAGGTTGCCTTCCCCTGCCGGGTGGACAATGTCAGGCCAGTTTCGGAGTTCGAGGGCACACAGATAGATCAGGTGTTCATTGGCACATGCACCAACGGCAGGTTTGAAGATCTGGAGACGGCTGCCAAGATCATACGCGGTCACAAGGTAGCGGTCAGGACTCTGGTAATACCAGCATCCAGAGAGATCCTGATCGATGCCCTCCGAAAAGGCATAATCGAAACCCTGGTGGAGGCCGGGGCGATGATTGGTCCACCGGGATGCGGGCCGTGCCTTGGCGCTCACATGGGAGTCTTGGGGGATGGAGAGGTCTGCCTGTCAACCTCCAACCGCAACTTCCCAGGGCGGATGGGAAAAGGCGGGTCGGTTTATCTGGCGTCGCCCGCGACTGCCGCTTTCGGGGCCATCAAAGGCTATATAACTATGCCAGGGAAAAATTAGCGGCAGACAAGACATGAAGTTCGACCTCCACATTCATTCTACCTATTCAGACGGCCATGCCGATGTAAAAGAGATAATCAAGGCAGCGAAGAGAAGAGGCCTGGACGGCATTGCCATTACCGATCACGATACCATGCGTGGCATACCGGCCGCAAGAAAATACATTCGTGATCGGAGGCTCGATTTAATTCTAATACCTGGCATCGAGGTCACCACTTCAGAAGGCCATCTCTTAGTTCTGGGGGTTGACAAGGCTCCGGAGAAGAAGAAAAGCCCCGAGGAGACCATCGAGATGGCTCATGACCTTGGCGGAATTGCCGATGTTCCCCATCCTTACCATCCCTTCAGACATGCCATCGGCAGGATTCCGGACGCCGATGCTGTGGAGGTTTACAACTCCAAGCACCTTTTCGGACTGGCCAACGGCAGGGCCAAGTTCGAGGCCAAGAGGCGCGGAATGTCCATGGTGGCGGGAAGCGATTCGCATTTTGCCGACACCGTAGGGCTGGGAGTGACGGAGATAGAGGCTGATGATGTGGATGGAGTGCTGGAGGCAATACGAGCCGGGCGGACCCGAATTTTGGGAAGGAGGACGCCGCCGAAGTTCTTCATAGGAAACACTGTTACTTATATTTACAGAGCGATAGTAAAAAATGCGAGAAGGGTTTAAAGGATAGGCAAAGTATATCCGCACGTTTATTTTTTTTACTGGTAATTTGAATTCTAGCTTTCAGAATCAACTGAGGTAAGACTTGAACATATTCTTATCCGGTAAGTAGACCTCTTCAAGGCGTTGTTAGACTATTGCAGCCAGGGACTGTATCATTTTGAGCTGAAAACAACAGGGGTGAGGAATAAAGCCATCAAATTCTGGAACGAAGCGGCTTCGACTATGATCTGGTGGTGGATCTGAAAGGCTACGTGATAGAGCGTCTCAAGTTCGCGAAGTATGCGCAGATTTTGAAGAACTCCGTGACTCGCCTGGCTTCAGGGCTATATGTGCAACATGGATGTATTAGATGTCCGTATTTACGATAAGTAAAAAAAATACCGAAAATGTTAACTATTACTACTACTAAACAAAAATACGAATTAGAACCATAATCTCTTTGGAAAGAGGTGATACGCTGGAATGCTAGTAGAAAACATTGTTCAGCATATCGAGTCTGAGAGCCAGGCTATGTTGCAGAAGATGTACAAAAAGTAACAGTTTATTTCGGAACTATTTTTAAGTAAACAGGAGGAATTGAGAATGTCTCTCACAAGAAATATGAATAGACGGAACACCCTCGTTGAGGGTATTATCCCGCAGGAAATGCTAAAGGCTATTGCCAAGAACGGAACTGATGCCCAGAAAGATATGGCACTGCACAGCTTGTCATTATCTGGATTTATTCGCGGTCAGCGATCAGTGCTCGGTCCGGTGGCCTTTATTACAGCAACGCCATCGAGCCAGAAATGTCGGAAGGTCTATGACGAACATAATACTACAGATCTTCCCGGTGACATAGTCCGTAATGAGGGCGATCCTGCGTCCAGCGATATCGCAGTAAACGAAGCCTACGATGGAGCTGGTGCAACCCGTGATTTTTACAGGGATGTATTCGATCGCAATTCGATCGATGATAAAGGGATGTGCATAGTCTCTTCTGTACATTATGATCAGAATTACGATAACGCCTTCTGGGATGGAAAGCAGATGGTCTATGGCGATGGTGATGGAGACCTTTTCAATAGCTTTACTCACTGCATTGACGTGATTGGCCACGAGCTGACCCATGGTGTTACTCAGTATGAGGCAGACCTGGTCTACAACAATCAGCCGGGTGCTCTGAATGAATCTTTCTCTGATGTCATGGGCATACTGGTAAAACAGAGAGTGCTCGGACAGACGGCAGATAAAGCAGACTGGCTCATTGGAGAGGGTCTATTTACACCCAAGGTCAAAGGCGTTGCTCTTCGGTCGATGAAGGAGCCCGGTACCGCCTACAACGACCCTGTTCTTGGCAAGGATTCTCAGCCGGGGAACATGAAGAATTATGTGAAAACCAGGAATGATAGCGGTGGTGTGCACACAAATTCTGGCATACCGAATCATGCGTTCTACCTTGCTGCGGTAGGAATAGGTGGGAATGCCTGGGAGAAGGCTGGAAAGATCTGGTACATTACACTGAGAGATAGGCTCAGGCCAAAATCTCAGTTCAAAGATGCAGCTAAGGCAACGGTTCAGGTAGCTGGAGATCTCTTCAAAGCGGGAAGTGCCGAGCAGAATGCGGTCAAAAAAGCTTGGGCAGATGTGGGAATTAAAGTCTGATAGCAGGACTCCCGAGATAAAAGGAGGCGAAGTGTAACTACATGAGAGCTACATTTGAGACCACAGGAGGACTAGGGGGGCTGTCGATGACGAAGACAATCGACTCAGATAAGCTCCCCGCAGAGCAAGCAAACAGGCTGCACCAGCTAGTCGACGCCTCTAACTTCTTTAATCTACCAAGCGCCATCCCTTACCGCGGACCGATAAGGGATTTTTTCCATTATAAGCTAGTAGTAGAGTCAGAGGGCAAGAACCATACTATAGAGGTGGATGAGCCAGTAGCTCCTCCTGAGCTGAAACCTCTGCTCCAGTGGCTAAGAACCTTTAAGCCTTGATTAGCTCATCTTTTTAAAGCAACCACAATACGAGCGCCTCCAGGTTGTATATACCTGCTAGGGACCATCGCCCCTCCCTGGCCTTGGTTAGGGCAGCCTCCACCTGCTTAGAATAGCTATGAGATTGCTTTTAATCTCTATTCATCTTTCGAATCCTCGGATATGGATATAAAGCACTCTAAGGGACATTTCGCGGTAAAAATGTCCCAAAGGCCTATTGAATGAGATTTTGAAAGATGCAGGGATAAGTCGAGAAGAGTTCTTGACAATCTTTGAGGCAAATATCGAGACGGCCCACGACCTTGGCGGCATTGTGGATGTTCCTCATCCTTACTATCCCTTCAGACACGCCATAGGCAGGATTCCGGATGCTGATGCTTTGGAGGTTTACAACTCCAAGCATCTCTTTGGCCTAGCCAACGGCAGGGCCAAGTTCGAGGCCAAGAGGCGCGGAATGTCGATGGTGGCGGGGAGCGATTCGCATTTCGCTGACACCGTGGGACTGGGAGTGACGGGAATCGAGGCTGATGATGTGGATGGAGTGCTGGAGGCAATACGAGCAGGGCGGACTAAAATTTTAGGACGGAGGACGCCGCCGAAGTTCTTCATTGGGAATACTGTTACTTATATTTACAGAGCGATCGTCAGGAATGCAAGAAGGGTTTAGGGAGTAACTCTGAGGTCGCAACGATCTTCACGACTGTGTTTTCAGGTGAACATGATATTTGATATTTTTCTATTTTCCTCGGGAAGCCAAGTTCATCTAAAACATCGAATAGATCATCTAATATCAGCACTTTCCCGAATATGTGGATATTTCATTTGAATTATAGATTTGTTCGTATCGATCCCTTAATCAAGAAAGTGTTTTCTGAAGGCAGATGGAAAGATATAATAATTCCAAACTAACATCTTGACCTAACTCATAAAATAAAGGGGGTAAAAATAATATATAGATGCAATATTAATAAAATTATATTTAATAATGGAACCATGATATCCCCTGGTGCACTCACAGTAATAGTGGGCCCAAATAATTGCGGTAAAAGTAGAATCTTAAAAGATCTTGTAGCTCTTATAACTAAAAGGGTTTCCTGAAACAGTAGTAGCTAAAACATCGAGTTTCTTATCCCAGATTCATTGGCGGCATTAAAAGAATCATATAATATTACCCCACATAAAGATTCAAACGGTAATTATTCTTTTAGACCATTCTCGCCATTGATGCAGGGGATTTCTCCTAGTATGGGTATTTCTGCAAATTGGGAGAGTTCTGTCGATGGTATGCTAAGAAACGATAACCTCCAAAGAAAAGAATCGTTCAGCGAATTTTTTGGGAATTACTTTGTTACGCATTTGAGAACAGAGGATAGGTTAAGGTTAATTAACGAAGCAAGCACGCAAAATATGTATACTGAAATTGGGTCGTGTATGTCATTTATTGAATTGGCACTCTGAAATTCAACAATTCCTTCAGGCTCCATACGTGATCAGTTAGACCTTCAGCCATTGCCGGAGTTCGCTGCGTCCATCTTTTTCTTCCCTCATTGATCTCTATTCT
>JBGQAL010000018.1:0-25124 GCA_041494285.1 Methanotrichaceae archaeon | reverse complement strand
TCTTTCCGTAATCCGGACAACCTTCGTGCCAGCACCAGAATGCTGATGCATCTAGATCCGATTGCGTAACTACTCCCCCATGAGGGGGAATCAAACTCAAGATATATAAATCCTATCAATTATAGACATACACGACCAAAATTCAGAAGAGCTGATAAAATCTTTAAAACTTGTCCTAGAAAAACCATAATATTTGTGTTCGAACTCAATTAATGTCTTATTAAGAGCGGAATCAAAATCCTTTTGATTTATCTCACTGATGCCAGCAATAATTCCATTTTTTGCATAATCCAGAAGTGTGCGCAGCATCCATTCAGATATCATAATTGTTTGATCCAGGATGTTTTATTGTTATTTCAATTTTATGAGAGAATAGGGCGATTTCATTTCCAGTTATCAAAAGTGGCAACAGCAGGCGAAAAATAAGCGAGTAACCCTCACCATTTTGAGGATCGAACTCCAGCAGAGGAGTCGGAATCAGGCTTAATAAAGACCTTTATCTAAACGTGGCACAAAGTAAATATATCGAAATTCACTATTCCCCTAATACCTTCAATCAGTAACTTTAATACATATTAGCATCTTTTTACTATGTCGTATCCTTAAATATTGGAGGGAAACCAACGACTAAATTGTTAATCGTTTTGGCTGTTCTGACAATTGCTCTTGTAGGGATAGCAGGAGCTGCCAACTACATGTATGAGAAGGCATCAGTAAAGGGCGTCGGATACAAGAATGTTGAGATGATTGTTTCGACCCAGGAAGGCTTTAATGGAGACAAGCTGGTCGAGAAAGAGTCCGGGTCAGGTAACGTAATAACTGAGAAGACTGAACTTGAAGCCGACAAAGAGCTTGATGAGAATGGAGCTTTCCTTGATCCAGTGTGTTGGCTTAAGTTGGGTTTAGCTCCGGAGAAGGACTATATCAACTTCACCAAGGAAGCCGAGTTCGAGTACATGCCTGTTAGCTACCAGACGGGCACCTACGACCAGAAGTGGATCGAGAAGTTGTGTGTCCAGAATTATATAATAGGGACTGTGTTGACTGAGATGTATACTCACGCAGAGCACCTGCAGAAGAACACCGAGGTCAAAACGAGAAATTATGAAATAGTCGACCCACAGGATTTTGGGGTTAGCCCCTGCTGCACCGGCGTTCTCGAAGCTAACCTCAACTCTAACGTAATCGGCGTTGCTCATATCGGATGGATCTCCAGGGACCCAACCACAAACGTCAAGGGACGCCATAATGAGTGGAGCAGGAGCATTGAGGACCTGACTGGTGTCTTCTCCATCGAGAAGTTCATCCAGCTATGGGGCAACAGCACCTGCGGTGCCATCAGCGTTGACTGGCTGCCGTGCGTGTAGCTTGGTTGTTCCTACTTCCTTTTTGTTTGCATTCACATAAAATGACCAAGCATATCGATTTTCATCATTCATGTAGGGCTGATGGTCTTAGCAGCTCTCCCTTGCCTAAGAATAATGTTGGATTCGAAGGATCGAGAATTTCCACTCGTCACGTCTGGGGATATAATTTGGATCTAATCACAGCAGGATAGGTGCTAGTGCTGTTATTCCCGGTTTGTAAGAGCATTGTTGCGCAGCCCATGAGCGATTATCGCAGCGTATAGGTAGATGTAGGATTACTCGACAGCCAATTATCGAGCTATCTCAGAAACATGAATACCAGCAGTAAAGAGACTTATGCTATATTCTATTATTATGTTAATAGTTTGATATCATATGACATTAAGGTTTTTCCTGTAGCACGAAAATTATATATCAACAACCGATTGCAGCATCTGTGTGAATGAGAATACAGCGGCGAGAAATAAGCTAGTAACTCTCACCATCGGAGGATCAGACTCCGGCGGAGGAGCCGGAAACCAGGCGGACATAAAGACCTTCTCCGTCTTGGGCGTGCATGGCACATCGGCCATAACTGCCATCACAGCCCAGAACACTCTTGGCGTCCAGCATGTATTCGGCCTGGAGCCTGAGGTGGTGACAGCTCAGCTCCGCTCCATCACCGATGATTTTCACGTTGCTTATGCAAAGACGGGAATGCTTTACTCGGCAGAGATCGTTTTTGCGGTTGCAAAACACATAGAAGAGACAGGAATCCCTCTTGTAGTCGACCCGGTGATTGAGGCGGAAGCAGGGGGCAGGCTGCTGCGGCCTGATGCGGTTGCGGCTCTTATGAAGAGCTTGCTCCCTCTATCAACGGTAGTGACACCCAACATCTTCGAAGCCAGGGCAATTGCCGGCATAGAAGTGAAGGATGTTGACAGCGCCGAGATTGCAGCCCGCAGGATCGCGGACCTTGGAGCAAAGGCAGTTATCATCAAAGGAGGACACCTGGACTGCACAGATCTTGTGCTCGAAGACGATAAGGTCCATCTGCTTAAAGGCGAACGGGTGACCGGAGGCAACCACGGGGTGGGTTGCACATATTCTGCATCTTTAACAGCATTTCTGGCCAAGGGCCTGCCCCTCATGGAGGCCGCGGCCAAAGCCAAGCAATTCGCGGCCCAGGCCATCTCCTGGAGCGTGGACGTTGGCCGTGGAGTCGGACCTGTAGACCAGGCTGGCAGTCTCAGGGAAGAAGCCAGCAAGTTCGAGGCTCTATCGAACGAAAAAGGCTGCCGAGATCCTCGTAATTGAAACTGTCATTAGCCTAGGCCAACTCAGATGGCCACTTCAAAGTGATCTTGGCAGAAATAGTTCATCGATCTGATGGCAAGATATAAATCGAAGGCTGATGCAAGATAAAAGGATCGCCATATAAGGAGTGTTGATTATGGGTAGTGTAAAGCCTAGTTACATAAAAAATTTCGCAAAGGATCTGCTTAAGGCCTACGAGAGCTCTTTCAGCCCCGATTTTGAGCAGAACAAGCTGATGGTATCAGAGTACTCAGACATAAAGAACAAGAACATTCGTAACCGCGTAGCCGGATACATATCTCGGGTTCTGAGGCAGAGAGCAGAACGCAGAAGGGCCGGGATCGGGGTCGAGGCTGATGTCATTTGAAGGCGTCCTGCCTGCAATAATCACGCCGTTCAAAGAAGACTACAGCCTTGACGAGGAGGGATTGAGGAGAAACATCGAGTTTCTTGATGAGTCGGGCATTGTTGGAATAGTCCCTTGCGGTACCACCGGCGAGTCAGCTACTCTGACCCATGAGGAGCATAAACGCGTTGTTGAGATTGCTGTGGACTGCTCAAAGGTGCCAGTTATTGCCGGCACCGGGTCGAACAACACCGCTGAGGCCATAGAGCTGACCAAGCATGCAGCAGATACCGGCGCTGCGGCAGCCCTGCTGATAACGCCCTACTACAACAAACCCAACGACCGGGGCATGTTTGAGCATTACCGCCTCATCGCCGAAAAATGCGATATTCCAATTATCATCTATAATATTCCAAAGAGAACAGGCATTGACCTCAAGCCGGATCTTATGGCAAAGCTTGCCCGGGTGAAGAACATCGCCGGTGTAAAGGAGGCCAGTGGTAGCCTTTCTCAGGTGTCCCAGATCATCGAGCTTACCCGAGGTACTGGCTTTTTCATTTTATCGGGAGACGACGACTTAACCCTTCCAATAATGTCCTTGGGGGGATCGGGAGTGGTTTCGGTTGTCGCCAACGTGGCTCCTAGAAAGACCGTCGAGATGGTCAGCGCCATGGCTAGCGGAGACCTTACCAAGGCCAGAAGGCTGCACTTCGAGCTAGCACCTCTGGTCAGATCCATGTTCCTGGAGACCAATCCCATACCCGTGAAGACTGCCTACAGGTTCATGGGATTGGCGGCCGGCCCCCTGCGCCTTCCCCTGGCTTCGATGGCTCCAGAGAAGGAGAACGTCCTGAAGGACTGGATCGACAAGCTGGGCGAGTTCAGATGATCAAGGTAGCTGTTACTGGTGCCCTTGGACGGATGGGCAGCCTGGTAATCGAGGAGATAAAAAATTCTGGGGACATGGAGCTAGTAGCGGGCTTCGACATCCAGGGGGAAGGTGTGCCGCTGTTAGGAGATGTACGTGTCTCCGAAGCGGCCGCCCTGAAAAAAGTGCTGACACTTACAAAGCCTGGTGTGCTGATCGACTTCACCTCCGCTTCTGCTGCTGTGGGGACTGTGAGCAGCGCAGCCGAGATGGGCGTTAATCTGGTGGTGGGCACCACCGGCTTTTCAGAAGGTCAGCTCGACCAGATGAAGAGGGCCATAGATGGTCATGTCGCTGCTGTTATCTCTCCCAACTTCAGCATAGGGGTCAATGTCTTCTGGAAGATTCTGGCCATGGCGGCCACTGCCCTGAAGGATTACGACATTGAGGTTATAGAGGCTCATCACAACCAGAAGAAAGACGCGCCCAGTGGAACCGCTTTGGCTGCAGTCGATGTCCTGAAGAATGCTACAGGCATCGAACAGGTCGTTAACGGCAGGAAAGGTATCGCCCTGCGAGGAAAGGAGATAGGAGTTCACGCCGTTAGAGCTGGAGACATTGTCGGAGATCACACAGTCCTCTTCGCTGGACCAGGAGAGCGGCTGGAAATCAAGCACCAGGCCCACAGCAGGTCGGCTTTTGCAAGCGGTGCGGTTAGGGCTGCCAGATGGGTAGTCAAGGCCAATCCAGGCGTGTATAGCATGTCGGACGTCCTTGGATAAATAAAAGAACGCCAAGAGGGAGATGAATAGGCTAGAACAGGGCAGCTTTGCTCTTTTTATTGATGGAAAGAGGCTACAGCCGGTATCCTTGGAGAAGAACGTTGTCGGATTCTGCTCCAAATGCGAGGATGATCTGGTGAGCATCGCCTATCATCGGTCCGACAAAGGCTGGCTGGTTTCGGCTCAATGTCATAACCAACACCTCGTGCTACTTCTATACGATAGCGACTGGAACTGGCTGGGAGATCAGGAGCTCGAAAGTTCCCCTGAATTCAAGAGCATATCCTCTTTGCCAAGAGAGCAGCTTGAAGCGGTCTTTACCCCAGCAGAGGTGAGGACTCTGGAGGCATGCGAGAAAGGCCAGCCCTATACAAGGCAGAACCTCTATCGGGCCAGGGCGAAGTACGAGAAGTTCGAGAAACTGTTTGGGGTGAAGATTAAGCTCTAGCACGCTAGAACTAGAAGAAAAAGCTTCAAACGCCTCTCACCGCGTCTTATCTCATCTGCTCAACGCTGTGTTTGATTATCTTCGGAAATATCCAGCTTGAATATAGCCGATCCTCAATGAATTAAAATGTATTATCCAACTGTGATAGTAGTCTGAGGCAGAGGAACCACCGTTAGTGTGGTCGTATTGGAGAAAGAACAACTGCTGCCGCTCGTATACTGGTACGTCAGAACGTGGTCTCCAGGTCCTGCTGCTGAAGGACTGAAGATATTCCCTGAAACTCCATCTCCGAACCAAGTTCCGCCTACGGGAGAACCGACTAATGTGATATTACCGCCGTTAACACACGCTGGTCCGTAGGTGCCTGGAACGACAACGGGTTGAGGAGAGACTATAACATAAGCAGTCTTGATGTTCGATCCGCAGGCCGAGGTCACAGTCAGTTTGACCGTGTAAGTTCCAGCTAGAATATAAGTGATCCGGAGGAGTTTGGCCGTTGTAGGTCGTTGAGTCTCCGAAGTCCCAGGTCCAGCCGGTTATAGTTCTTCCGTTGCCGTTTGATGTGTTGGCAAAGGCCACGGTCAAAGGAGAACAGCCACTGCTTGGCGTAGCTGTGAAGTTGGATGTGGGAGGGCCGTAGGCTGTAATGTAGCCGGTCTTGGTTATGGTGTTCGTTCCGAAGGCTGTAGTCACCTTAAGCGTTACCGTGTAAGTGCCAGATGTCGTGTAAGTATATGTAAACGCGGTAGGTTTTGTTGTATCAGTACGGTCAATAGCACCATCACCATTGAAGTCCCATTCCCACTTAGTTATCGTATAGCCGTTTCCGTTAGACGTTTCTGTGAAGGTTACCGTCAGCGGGGAGCAGCCACTAGTTTGCAAGGCTGAAAAAGCGGCTGTAGGGGTGCCCGAAGCTGAGACCGTCTGCGTTAATGAAACCAGTAGAAGTATTAGTAGAAAAGCCACTAGAAACATAGCAGCTATCTGAAAAGAGGCGCCTTTTTGATCGGACCTTTTCTTGTAGTTGGGCATAGAAATTATACGAGAAATCTCGCATTTCGCAACTTTCTTTGGATCACCAAGCTTTTTAAGACCCTTAAAAGGCCCATCTACTTTATTCTCGCTCATAATCTCAGCTTGTAATAATTCCAACCCGGGACCATGTAACTATGGTTCTGTAGTTTCCAAGTTTTTGATTTTGCATACATAATATAAACTGACGGCCGACATCGTAATACTAAATTTTACGATGATGGCACAAAATGGATATACAACATTATCCAATTATGTTCCAGTAGAATTTAGTTTATAAAGCCGGCTGTCGCTACTAAAAACTTGGAAACTACAGTATGGTTGTTAATTTATATATTTTATTATAAATTGGCTGCCCTTAGGCAGCCTAACAGTTTCAACTGGTTTTCGTAACATTTGTAGTGGATCTATAGCAACTAGTGCAGTTTTCTTGGTGTGTTACGGTTACCCCTATGGATAAGCTGCCTTTGCTTTCATTCTTTTGTCCGCAGGTGAAGCAAACAGATGGTTTAACGCCTGAAAGAGTTGGAAGCTTGCCTGTTGCATTTTTCACTTCGGTCATGTTGATCAGCTCCATTGTAGTGACGAATTTGGCGTTCTTGGAGATGGCATACTCGACGAAATTCTTATAGGCATCTAAGTAATCACTTGAACCCGAAACCTGGTTGCTGAAGATCACCACTACAGGATCTCCATTTACGGAGGCTTCATCGAACTTGCCAACCAGAAGGTCGTACCACTTTGTGCCGTTGAGGCCTTTCTCTTCCTTGATGAACCGATCATAGAGATAAACTCTTTCTCCAGCAAAATTGTAAGTGCTCACCGGGACGGCATAAAGGCTGTAGTTTGCTATGCGATAAGGCCATGTGTCGTTCTGGTGGCCAGGAAGATATTGAATTCCCGCCTTAAAGCCTGCATCGTAAAGGAATCCCATATTTTCCAAGATGCCATAACTATTTTCATTCTGATCAAAGGATTGAGGCATGAAGCCCCTGATGACTGTAATCCTGCCTCCGCAGATATGAGCGGCATCGATAAATCCTTTTGCTTTATTCAGCAGAGCCTCTTGCTCAGAGTAAGACAAGGACCCTAACTTCTCACCCGTTGCATTTCCATGGAGAGCTAGCTCATGGTTCGCCTTCGATCCTATATAGGTAATCTCCAATCTATCAGAGGAAGCCATATCACCTGTTACGAAGAACGTAGAATCTAATCCCCTGGAATCAATCTGGTTAGTCAGGTTAACTATTGAACTCGAGACCATGTTCATCTGCTCAGGAGTTGGAGAAGCTGGAGAATCAATATCGATCATCAAGTTTACAACAACATCTTTTGAGAGCGACCCTCCAGGCAAAATCATCAACGAAATAAAGGCCAACCAGCCCAAATAAAGCAATCGATTTGTAGACATTTTTTGTCATCTGCCATGATTTTTTGTATTTGCGATACTTATTAAAGGTACGCATCCATCTTAATAACTTATTAAATTTTCGGTAGTGAAGAGTCCTATTTACTTGCGGTATAAAGGCTCAAATCAATAATTTGAACCATTTCCGCTCTGATAAGGTCTTTTTTCCTTTGAATTATATTTCTTTATTTATTATTTCTCTATAGCTTCTATAGGTCTAATTTGTTTTGGACATTTTCAATGTGCAATGTGATACAAGTTGAAAATGTGTAGTCCTGAAATAATTTCACAACTTTACAGGTTTATATATTTGGATCTTTCATATTTTTTTGGCACCATGAACAACCTATGACCCCCTCCAGAGCACATTAAATATTATTTAATGTATAATTAATTTATCAAGACATACAAGAAAGCTTTAATATCTAAAGTAATTATGTATAGTTCTTAATTTAGATATAAAATGTCTAAATTAAGCGCAGATGTAGTAGAGGTGACTCGATATGTCGAGATTTAAACTAGCCCTATCGATAGCAATTTGGATATGTGTCGTGTGTGCTCTTGGATTGAGTGCAGCACAAACACCTGCGGTCTCTGATCAGACAGCAGTGCCAGCACAAACACCTGTCGTCTCTGATCAGACAGCAGTGCCAAGTGTAGAAACTCCAGCAACAAAACCAGACTGCACGAATACGAAGGCTGTAACGACTGGCCAAGTAGTAACCTTAACAGGCCCAGCCGCACCTTCGGGAGTAACATATGATTGGTATTGGACCATAGTAGGTTCAGATAACACAGTACCGACAGGTTTCACTCCAACCCATGCCCAAACGGTCAAATTTACCATTCCTGATCCAAGCACAGCCAAAGACTACTATGTAGCTACCCTTTTGGTGACTGATAAAAGGACAGGCGGTTGCGCCCAATCAAGCTGTTTGAAGCTCATAGTAGGTATAAAGGTAACATGTGGCCTGACCGGACCCCTATCAATCTGTCAGTCGGCTAAGGGAGATTACACGTATACAGGAACTGCCTTACCTAGCGGTGCAGTTCTGAACTGGTATGTCGATACACCCCTGGTGAAGGGGAATGATAGATCTGGTAAGGTCACCATAGATTGGTCGACTATTCCACCTGTTGGTACTACCACCACCCACGTAGTAAAAGTAGTGGTTATGAACGGGGATACAAAACTGAGCGAGTGTTCCGTAACGGTCACTATGCTGCCCCTGCCAAGCACAACAATAACCGCTACTGCCGTCTAAGGACTCTGGATTGTGCCTTACAGCATCATAGCAAATGCTATGATGCTGTACTTTAATTAAAATGACTCCAATAATAATTGCTAAAAGGCAGGGCAAAGATAGGCTGGAACGAATCGAGATAGTCCACAATTTTTTTGCTGGAAAAAAATCTCGCTCTGAATTATATTCTGTTAACATAACGAAGATATTGATCTTAAGCTTGTTATTGTTATTGGTTTTCATCTGCACTTCTTCAACCGGCTCCCAGATTGCCACTGAGAACTTGCCAAGGTGCGCATGCAAAAATGCCAGTCTTTATGTTCAAGATTTATGGCTGGGAAATGCAACAGGGCACAAGCTCAGCTCCTGTACCCTTCAAGCCCCTGCCGAAGCATATATCTGGGTAAAGATTCGGAACCTTGTAGATTCTTCTATAAACTCAGTTATTCTGCTAACTGATATCTACGTGAATAATACTCTGAGATATTCCACCTATCCCAGGGGGCTACTTATATCGAAATCGATACCCGGAAAAGCTAACATAACTATTTCCATTTACAGCTTCCCTTATAGCTGCGGAGATTCAGTAAAGCTTTCCAGATTTGGCACCAGCTCAGAGACAGATGAATGGCTCACCTACAATAACGCTGACATCAATTCACCCAATCAAATCACCTGCGATAATAGAGAGCTCAATTGCTCTGCTGAAATTGCCTGCAATTGTGCAGATATCAATTGTTCTAACACCGGAACCAGATATTACGGAGAGGATTCCACAGAGGTCACGGTATCAGGTCCTCCCCCATGCAGCATAACTGGGCCCAATACAATCTGCGAATTGAAGGATGCCATTTACAGCGCCGCAGTTGAGGAAATCCCGGGCTACACATATAGTTACACTTGGAGCATTGACGGTTCTGAAAAAGGAACTGGAAAAAGCCTCCTGATTGACGCCAGCAGCTACTCACTAGACTATCACGAAATTAAATTGAGAGTAAATGCTAGCCAAGGCAACCAGGTTGTATCACAGAGCGATTGCAGCATTAGACTGTTGATAATCAAAGCGCCCCCAACCGGCATAACTGTTACCTGATATGATGATTGGAATCCCGAACCTTCGAAGTCGATTAGATTGCGAGATCGTATGAGGAGCCCTCATTTCAGCATAGAAAAACTCAGGCGGAAGAAACCGCCCATATCGATAGCCACTGCAGTGGTAATTCTATTATTGATAATATTTCCCGCTTCTGCAGATCCGAATGCCATTCAGGTCTACTCGGGAAAAAGCTACTCTTATCAGGTTCCGCCACCGCCGGAGGGAAGAACTTTCGAGTATCTTTGGAGCGCCTCAGACGGCACCTCAAACTCTTACACAAACAGGGTCTTCGTCTGGACGCCTCCCGAGGTGACCGCTCCGGAAGAGGTCACCATAAAAGTGACAGTAACTTGCATAGAATCTGGCTGCCATGCAAGCAACGAGATGAAACTGATGGTCAACCCCCGACCGGTTGGTCAAATCAGCCTGGAGAAGCTGTTTGACGGGGACAAGAATAACGTCAAGCTAGGAGACACCGTCGGCTACACCATTAACATAATCAACACCGGCCAGACAAACGTCACCTTCTTGCCCCTTGTGGACAACTATCCCAATGCGTTTTTGAAGCCTGTGAGCTCGAATCCGCAGTGGAACCTAGACAGCGGATCTATCGTTGTCTGGAATAACCTTCTGAGTGCACCTCTAGCTCCTGGCCATTCGATTAAGGTGTCGGCCAGCTTTCAGGTGATAAACATCACCGACCAGCCGATCACCAATCTGGTCAGAATAGACGGTGCAAAGGATGACACCGGGGCAACCCTGCCTGTTCAAGAGGCAAGCAGCATAATCAATGGAATTAAGTACGAATGCCAAAACCTCGGGCCTGATACTGGCTGTGATGGAGTAGTAGTGCCTTTTTCTGCACATTTGGATCTTCCTAGTTACCGATGGAAGGCATTGAACGCTCAGGGTAACTCAGTGGGAGGCTTCGATGATCCGACAAAGGCTGATGTAAAGTGGACTCCGCCAGGTCCGGGTACCTTCGAGATCTCGTTCAACAATTTTGTCTGCAAGCAGACTATTACCGTTAAGCAATGTAATTCCAACATCCGAATAAATAAGAATTGTGAGCACAAGTCTCCTGTCCGCGTAGGAGACACTGTTACTTACGTCTACAACGTCACAAATACAGGAGAGCTACCGCTCAAGGACGTTAAGGTTACCGACGTTCCAGACTGGGGACCAGGATGCACTCCGGAGTACGCTGGAGGTGACAATGGAAACAATATCCTGGACCCGTCGGAGACCTGGAGATACGAGTGTGTTTACAAGATTCCAGATCCTCTTGATTACCAGCGCTTGACAATAATGTCAAATCAATCCGCGTCTTCCCAACAGGAGATGATTATTCAGAAGCTTATGAACAGCAGAGCCAGGCTTGAGATAATGCTGAACAAGCTCAAGCAGCTTCGATCCGGCTTTAACAGATCCCTCGCCCAAAAAACAGTGAGGAACTTCGAGAAACAGGGAGTCAATTATATCAGGTATAACTATACAGGCAAGCTAGTTGGTGAAGTCTTAATTGAAACTCTGAACCAGACTGGCGCTATCAATAGCTCGATGTACATCGATCCTATCTCTGAGTCGACCTTGACCACAGGATACGGAAATAAAGGTCAACTGGTATTTGATGCATATAATTCTAACAGGACTAAGGAGTCCCTCAACATAGAATACAACAAGCCTGCAAGGGGCTACATGACATATACAATAATAGATCATGCTAACGGAGACTCTCTTATTATAATAATAGATTCGAATGGAAATATTCTGAGCAAGCAATATCGAAAGACACCGGGCGAAAGGATATTCAAAGCTACTCTGAAGAACGTGGCAACTGTAACTGCAATTGACCCCAGAGGGGCCACTGTCTCTGATATTGCTGCTTATCTACTTGAGATCGAGCGTCCTCTTCCTGAGCTAAGCATAGCAAAGAAGGCCGAACCCGACCCGGTCCAGGCCGGCAAGACCCTGACTTACACCATCAGCTACCAGAACCTGGGAGATGAGACTGCTCATAGTGTTGTTATAAACGAGAATTACGACAAGAACGTGGCCTTCGTATCCTCTTCTCCCCTGCCTGCCGCCGGATCAAATAATATCTGGAGCTTAGGGGATTTGGCCAAGGGAGTATCTGGAACTATCACGGTTAATGTTAAGGTCAACCCTTCGGTGCAAAATGGCACGCTGCTAGTGAATACTGCAGGGATCTCCTGTGCTGAGAACATAAAAGCCAATGCAAGCATCAATACTGCGGTTCTGAGATTGACCCCCTTGCTCCAGATAAAAAAGAAGGCTGAACCCGACCCGGTCCAGGCCGGCAAGATCCTGACCTACACTATCAGTTACCAGAACCTCGGCAATGAGACTGCTCATAGTGTTGTTATAAACGAAAATTACGACAAGAATGTGATCTTCGCATCCTCTTCGCCACTGCCGACCGCCGGTTTAAATAATACCTGGAGCTTGGGAGATTTGGCTAAGGGAGTATCCGGAACTATCACGATTAATGCGAAGGTTGATCCCGCGGCGAAAAATGGCACTCTGCTGGTGAATACTGCAGAGATCTCCTGTGCCGAGAATATAAAAGCCAATGCAAGCATCAGCTCCACGGTTGGATTGGTTTTGCTCCAGATAAGTAAGACAGCTTCCCAAGACCTGATAAGCGCCGGAGAGAACTTCAGCTATACAATCACTTACAGGAACATTGGGCGTGTCAACGCCACAAATGTCAGCATCGACGACATAGTTGATAAAAACCTAATTTTTTGGTATTCCTATCCTAGACCTTCGAATGATAATCCATTCCACAAGATCTGGAACATTCCCAGTCTGAATGCCACTGCCTCTGGTAAGATAGTGATGCATATGCAGGCAGAACCTTCAATTCCTAAGAGCGTAAAGAGGGTTTACAACCTGTATAGAATCAGCTCCAATGAGACCCAGGGCACCTATAACACCCTGGTGACTCTTGTTCTGCAAAGCCTTTACGTAAGGAAAACTGTAGAAAGAAAATCTTACCTTCCTGGAGAGTTGGTAAATTATACAATATTATACGGCAACACAGAACCTTCTGATGCTACGAACGTGAACATCACCGATAACTTACCTGACGTTGAGTTTGTTGCAGCAAGTCCGGCACCCAGCGCGATCCAGGGCAAGACCCTGATCTGGCAAATCGGCACTCTTCCAGCCTCTTCCAATAGATCGATAATTCTGACAGTACAGGTAAAGAAGCGCCCGAATATAAGGTTTGAAGAGAGCGGATCGGTCTCAGGTCAAGGTTACATCTATGATAGAAAAAAGCTATCGACGAATATAGAACCGTACAGCCTGGCCAATTTCGTGAAAATAGCTGGCTATTACGAAACCCAAGCAGGGAACGTTCCAGATAGCGATTCCGATTCGGTCACCGTAGGCGTTCACGATCCAGGAACCGAGATCGAGACTGTGGAGCACGGCAGCGGATACTACCAGCAGGAGCAGCTTGTACACCTCAACTACAGCAACAAGAGCATAAGGCTGGATAAAAAGATCTTCGCCAAGCACGCACCAACAAGTTTGTCTCTGTCAAGAAATCGAAAATTAAACTTCAATTCGCTCTGGTTCGACCGAACTAGCGCCA
Source organism: Methanotrichaceae archaeon (assembly GCA_041494285.1). Lineage (GTDB taxonomy): Archaea > Halobacteriota > Methanosarcinia > Methanotrichales > Methanotrichaceae > Fen-7. The sequence goes on along the minus strand of JBGQAL010000018.1, from coordinate 11,612 downwards.
AGAACTACGTTAGGAACGAGACGGTCTCCGAGAACTACCTTTACATGGACCTCATCAACAAAGAGAGCTCTTTCCTGGTGGACCCCAACCAAACGGTTTACAAATCGACCGGAGATTTCTATGGCGGAGAGGCCCAGATAGCGTACACCAAAACAAAACCCCGCACCATCCCGGGACTCTCAGATAACTATATGGATATCTCTGAAGACTATCACGGCAGCTTCAAGGTCGGGCAATCCCTGGACTCCTACGGCAGCGGGGTTTCTTACTCAAAGAGCGCAAAAGGACTGGGTTTTGTGGCTTCCGACAAGAGAATAGGCAAAACTCAAAGATCCTTCGAGGCGGGGAGCGGCGGTTACCAATCCGATGAGGTGATAAAGACTGGAGTGGTCTACAAGGACTCCACTATGACATACGCACCTAATAATCAGTCGTTTGGCAGCTTCAACGCCAATTATTCGTCCAAATGGCACGAGGAGATGCGAACCAGTAACCGGGATATTGGAGCTACCATCAGTGAACGCATCGGCTTTGCCGATAGCATAAAGAAAGAGACATTAATGCAGGACGCGACCATGGCCCTACTTGCCCAGTTCAATGGCACTGCGGACATAAAGGCAGTTCAGCAAATTGGTCCTAAAGTGAAAGAAAATGTAGGTGTTGATCAGACATTCATCGGCAGTTACAAATTGGATACCACCATCGCCATCAACCAGGGGCCAATATACATCAGGCCTCATCTAAATGTGACCAAAGAGGTATTGAAACAAGATGAAACCACCGCGCTCTTCAGGATCAATCTCACCAACGATGGCAACAAGACCCTTGGACCAATTTATATAACGGATAGGCTTCCAGAGGGCTTGACTTTCATAGATTCGAGCCTGCGACCGGAGATAATCGGAAGAGAGATTAGATGGTCTTTGCCAATGCTCCAGATCGGTGGAAAGCAATCGATAACACTGCGGGCCAGCATTAAAGATACGGGATCACAGTTCATCAACCTGGTAGATGTTTCCGCCCAATACAGTGGTGGAGTGATCACTGCTAGGGCTGCCTGTGGCTTTGTCCTAGACTGGCTGCAGTGCTGCCTGACCGAAAGGCCCGCCGTAGCCATAAAGCCGCACGAAAACGTGCCACCCAATGCAAACTATGTTGGTGGAAGCTGGGTTCCGCCCAAATCATTTGATCTGGGATTGAACTTATCCGAATACCCTCTGGACCAGGTGATCCCTTGCAGCTCGTGCTTGTCGGATATACCGGAGAATGGTGGATGCAGTTCTTGCCCGTAGGTTCCAAGAGCCCCTTCATCTCGTGAATTGGCCTCCTTGCAGATTCATCTCCCGCAATTTTTCGAGCCCTCTCAGCTAATAGATCTATTTGTAGCCATGTAATGATGAACCGCCCCGAAATCTTCATAAGGTATGATGCCGAATAATTAATAGATGGGGAAAAAAGCGGGATATCTGGTTGTCTCCCTGATAATGCTGTCTGTAGCGGCATCGCATGCCGAAATAATTGTCTCCGGGTCGACCACAGTTCAGCCTCTGGCTGAGCTATGGGCATCTGAATTCAATAGGCTACATCAGGATTATCATATATCTGTTCACGGTGGCGGCTCAGAAAACGGTATACTTGATATTGTCAAAAATAAATCCGAAATAGGCATGGTCTCAAGGGAATTCAATTCAGAAGATATAAAACATGAGACGGACCTGAAAAAATTCCAGATATTTCTAGTCGGACATGATGCGATCTGCATAGTTGTGAGCAAGAACGTCTACGATGCTGGGGTCAGAAGCCTGACAAAAGAGCAATTAAAGCAGATCTATGAAGGCAAGATCCGAAACTGGCGAGAAGTAGGCGGCCCAGATCATGAGATAATCCTCACGGCCAGAGAGCCCGGTTCAGGAACCAGAAATACTTTTGATCGTTTTATATTCGGAACTAACCAATCTATCCCAAAAAATGTGAGTGTTTCTTACGCTTATGCTAATGAAGCGATTCTTGCTAATCTAGATATGAAAGGATCGGGAATAGGCTATGTCGGCTATACTTATGCAAATAGGGGCAATGTGATAGCGCTTAACGGCATACTTCCCTCCCTTGATACGATAAGAAATGGGACTTATCCTATGGGTCGGAGTCTACACTTCTGGACATTTGGTAAGCCCACCGTCGGTGCGAATGCCTTCATCCAATTCGTTATAGGCCAAAAAGGTCAGAAAGTGGCTGAAGAAAATGGGTTCATTACCCTGGGGAACAAAACTAGCTCAGGAGTTCAGATGATAAAATATGGTGCAGACCTCAGTCATATGAACCTGAGCCGCGTTAATCTAACTGGAGCCACCCTAACCCGGTCTGATCTTCAAAATTCAACCCTGGAATTGACCAATCTGAGCAGATCTTCTCTTGGCGGCGCTATCGTAAATAACGCCCGCTTGTTCAGAGCCAACCTCAGCAGAGCAGATATGGAGGGTGCTGATTTAGAAGGCTGTGATCTATCTTTTGCAGATCTCAGCCATGCTAACCTGGCAGGATCTGACCTGAGAGGCTCGAATCTGACCGGCGCGGACCTCACTGGAGCAGACCTGCAGCAAGCAAGGCTAGGCGAAACTGACTTTGCAGGCGCAAAATTGGATTATGCAAACTTGACCGCCACGAATTTCGTTAACTCCAATCTGAGCAGTGCAAGTCTTGTCGGATCATATATGAGGCGTACCCAGCTTCGCAATTCGGTCCTGGTGAAGGCCAACCTGACAATGGCAAGCCTTGTTGGAGCAAACCTAATTGATGCAGATCTATCCCATGCAGATCTGACAAAAGCGGATATCTCGGAGAGCCGCTGTTATGGTGCAAAGTTCGTTGGCTCTCGATTAATCAATTCCTATCTAGCCTTTGCCAACCTGACCGGTACAAACTTGAGCATGGCGAACCTCTCCGGCTCGTATCTTGTAGCTTCGGGTCTGACTGGTTCCGATCTCTCCAAAGCTAACCTATCGGGTGCAAACCTTGAGACTGCTTATATGCAGAAAACCAAAGTTGTCAAGGCCAAGCTATTGGGCGCTAGTTTGCCCGGAGCACACCTGGAGAATTCCAATCTATCAAATTCCGATCTTGAAGGAGCCGATCTAACCGGTGCCCTGCTCAGCGGGTGCAACCTGACTGGTGCCAATCTGAATAGAGCTAGGCTGTTGGGTGCGGATCTTAGCCTTGCCATCCTGAAAGGTGCGTATATGACCCGGACCAACATGGTTGGTGCCAAAATGAATTGGGTGGATCTGGGCGACAGCAGTCTCACAAATTCCCAGTTCACCAGAGCAGAACTCTTTGGTGCCAACCTGAGCCATTCCGACCTGACAGGCTCGGACTTCACCCGAGCATATTTGGTGAGAACTAATCTGTCAGGTTGCACTCTGAAGGGCGCCACCTTGGATTACGCTGACCTTAGCAGCGCAAACCTGAGAAATGCCAATCTAAACAAGGCAAGAATTGCTAACTTATTCCTGAATGACGCAAACCTCTCTGGCGCGGTCCTCACAGGATCTTACATGTATGGCATGACCCTTACGGGGACTTCTTGGCGCAAGGCGAACTTGAGATCTTCTAACATAATCTTGCTGAACTTCTTGGATGCGGACTTCAGCGGTGCAGATCTGAGGAATACCCGATTTGCCCAGACCTATATGAATAACACAAACTTCTCTGGAGCGGATCTAAGCGGAGCCATCTTTGATACGAGTGCCTTCGAAAACGCTGATTTTAGGGGCGCAAATCTGCTGGGAGTCAAGTACGATTCAATAGCGCTAGGGTTTTTTGCCGTGTCCAAGCTCGATGGGGCCAAGATTAGCTCAGATTTGGAGATGGATCTTGAAAAATTGCGGTCAGGGAAAACGACCTGACCAAACCTTGCTCAGGGGATGATGATAATGCAAAAGAACATATATGTATCAACATTGTGGAATGTGATTCTTTGTGCTATTCTCTTAGTTGGCTTTACCGGAGATTGTAGTGCAGCAGCTGTTGATAACTCATCGGGAAAATCCGAGTTAAATGTGACTTTAATCGTTATTGGTCCTGTTGGAGTCTACGGCTGGGCTTACGAGGCCCATGTGGGCGCATCCAAAATGGCCCAGAAGCTTCCTTACGTGAAATATTCCGAGATAGAGAATGCTGACGCTCCTAATGCACCCCGAATATTGAGAGAATGCGCCAAAAATGGATCTAAACTTATATTCTGTCACAGCTACGACTTCATGAATGCAATCAAGGAAGTAGCTCCTGAATATCCGGATGTCATTTTCATGTGGGGCGGGGGGACAGAAAAACTGGCCACCAACGCAGGAGTTTATTACGAAAGGATTTATGAGGCGCAGTATCTTGCAGGAATAGTGGCGGGCAATATGACCAAGACAGATAAGATCGCTTTTGCCGCAGCCCTTCCCACATCAGAGGTAATAATTGGCATCAATGCCTTTGCTAAGGGAATCGCATCTTCCAACCCCCATGCTAAGGTTTATGTGGAGTGGATCGGAAACTGGTATGACCCGGGAAAAGAGCGGGCTGTAGCCTTATCACTTATCAATAAGGGGTGCGATATCATAACCCATGCGTCCGCTTCCGATGCTACTGGCCAGACCGCTGATGAGATGGGCACTTACTTCATATCTTCTGGCTCTGACACCGGCAGGTTCTCTCCTCGTGTATACCTAACTGGCGCAATGTGGAACTTGGAACCCATTATGACCGATATTGTAGAATCTGTGCATAATGGGACCTGGAATTCTCAACCCAGACAGGAATGGTGGTACGGACTGGCGGAAGGTGCAGTGAAGCTGGCACCTTTCAGCAACCTGGTTCCCAGCAATGTCAGGTCTTTTGTGGACAAGAAGCAAGAAGAGATTGTCCAGAGAAAACTGGCAATATTCCCAGGAATGAAGGATGAAGATCTGAAAACGATGTACTATCTCGAACCCAATGTTGTAGGAGAGCTGCCGAAATCATGAGGCGTTTTCATTTTTCTGGATTGATGTTGCTTAACTCATTGTCGACTCATGTTGTACGATTGACTTTAGGGGTATGTTTGCTTTTCGTTCTGCTATCTACTACTTCATCTGGAATCGAAGCAATTCCTCTCAGGCAAGTTCCGTTCTATAGCCAACTGCCTCACGATATGAATTTTAACCAGACTTTCAAAGATCATGCCAAGCTCATCGGCGCGAACCTGAGTGGCAAGAACTTGTCTGGGGCCAATTTGAATTATTCTGAGCTGCAAGGATCAGATCTTCGCGGGACGAACCTTAGCCGATCCTATTTGAACCAATCCAGTCTCTTCGATGCCAAGCTTGCAGGAACAAATCTCAGTGAAGTAATTATGGTATTAGCAGACCTTCATGGTTCGGATCTTTCCCGGGCCGATCTCAGAGGTGCCTTCATGCCAGCCTGCAATTTGTTAGGCTCAAATCTGACCAAAGCAAATCTAAGAGATGCCTGGTTGCCGACCAGCTACTTAATAGGTTCAAATCTGAATAGTGCAGACCTATCTGGTTCCTATATGGATCAATCTCTTGTGGATCATTCAACTCTGGTTCGTACTAAACTTAATGGAGCCAGCTTATGGGCTGTGAAAATGAGCGATACAAACCTGAGCGGAGCAAGCTTCATAAGAACACTCATGGACCGTTCTACATTCCAAAATTCCCAATTGAATGGTGCTAATCTGACCGGAGCAAGCCTGGTCGGGGCGAACCTGATTAATGCCACCATATCTAATTCAGACCTCACCGGGGCGGATATCTCGGAGTCACGCTGTTCGGGAGCGAATTTCTTTGGCTCCAGGCTGGTCAAATCAAAATTGGGTTTTGCCAACCTGACCAGTACAAACCTGAGCATGGCGAACCTATCTGGTTCGTATCTTGTGGCTTCGGGTCTGGATGGTTCCAATCTTTTCAAAGCGAATCTTTCGGGCGCAAACCTCGAAAATGCCTTAATGGATCGAGTTAGACTTGTTGAAGCCAAGTTAATAGGCGCAAATTTAGCCAGAGCGCATTTGGAAAATTCTGATCTATCGAATTCGGATCTTGAAAAGGTCGATCTTACCGATGCCTTGCTAAGTGGAGCCAATCTGACTGGTGCCAAGCTGAATCGAGCTAGGTTATGGGGTGCGGATCTTAGCAGCGCTATCCTGAAAGGCGTGTATCTGAACGGAGCAGAAATGATAGGTGCCAAGCTGAATTGGGCGGATCTTGGTGGCAGTGTTCTTACGAATTGTCAATTCTCCAGGGCAGAGCTATTTGGTACCAACCTGAGCTATTCCGATCTAAGCAATTCTGACTTTACCAGAGCATATCTGCTAAGGGCCAACCTGCACGGGTCTAACCTGAAAAAGACAAAATTAGACAATGCAGATCTTACCGGCACAAATATGTCTGGTGCTAATCTTGATGGTGTCCAGATCATTAAGGCAGATCTTGATAAGGCTAACTTATCTGGGGCCGACCTGTCCAGGTGTAACCTGGAATCCATGAACTTGAGGGGAACTGTTATGCGCAGAGCTGTGTTGAGATCAGGAAGCTTGAATTGGATGATACTTAAGGAGGTCGATCTCAGCGGTGCAGACCTAAGAAATGCCAAATTTGATGCAGTTTTCTTGCAAAATGTAAATCTTTCCGGAGCAGATCTGGAGAATGTAGAGTTAAATCAGACAGCACTAGTGAATGTTGATCTGAGTGGAGCCAATCTTGTGGGGATAAAGTATGATAAAACAATACTCCCGATGATTGCGAGTTCAAAACTCGATAACGCTAAAATGAGTGCCGATCTGAAAAAGGATCTTGATAAGTTCAAGGCTGGGAAAGCATGAGAAATAATCCTTACCTGGCTACTATGTTGAAAAGTTCGAACCCATCGGCGGATAAATATGAGGCCAACAAATCCATTGAATGAACGAACGAAGGACGACCAGGAGATGCATTGATTTGATCCAAATTTTGTCGTTTATAAAGGAGATTCATCTTTACCTGGTCGTAATCTTCGTCCTTCTGGCATTCTTGTCCATTGCTCCTATATCCACTGGCGTAGCTGATAAGTCGGAGCAAATGAAGCTGATCTTGGGGAATGAAGATCCACTTATCAACGTAAACGACCTGGCATTCCTCTTGGTAACACACGATTTTGATGCCATGCCTAAAGGAGATTATGTCGAGGTCCGTCTTAACAATACCATCTACAAATTGGTTCCTAACGGTCGGTATCCGGGACTAGCCAATGTGACACTTGAGTCTTGAGACATCCAGTCCGATTGAAAAATCTATATTACCTACCATATTTATCGAATTACTTTTTCGGATGTTAAACCCGCGCTTAGGCCAAAGGCAATGTAAAGCATACCGTGCAATCCTTACCCAGCTCGGATTCAATCCATATCCGCCCACCGTGGACCTCGATGATACGCTTGACTATGCTCAGGCCTGCACCTGTCCCCTCGCTCTTTCTGTCCACCTTGTAGAAGAGGCTGAAGAACTTCTCATGCTCCTTAGGGTCGATATACCTATCCCGTCGTCCTTGACAAAGAATACGGTCTCGTCACCGTCATTTCTAGAGCTAATCTCTATCTCTGGTCTCTCCTGATCTCCTTATGTATTTCACGCTGTTCTCTATCAGGTTGACCAGCACTTCCACAATACTGAGCACGTCTACGCGGACCTTTGTCATATCCCCTGCCACATAAACAGCAACGTTTCGAGACCTTATCCTCTCAGCAGTCTGTTCCAATGCCTCCCGGACAATCTGGTCGAAGGACACGTCTTTAAAGCATTCTCCGCTCAACCATGTAATTCACAATTTCTGCAAAGCCCTGGCCATAGGGTGTCTTTGCTACGTAGTCTGATATCGCCTTCAAATCAGGGTGGGCGTTGTTCACTGAAGCCTTGAACCCTACCAGCTTGAACATTGGGACGTCGCTTGTGCTGTCGCCCACCGCAGCGAACTCTTCGAGGCCTATGCCCATGCGCTTTGCAACGCGCTCTAATCCCGTTCCCTTGTCAACCCTTTTGTCTTTGATATGCACCGCATAGGTGGTGTCCAGGATATCAACAGGCAGACTGCGCGCCTTTACATAACGTGAGGCTTCCGAAATGTCGAAGTTGCGTTTCAAGGCAATGTCTGTGAACCTGTAGCGAGATGAGTTGTACACTTCCAGAGGAAAGACCTCGGAAAGCTCTCGATAGGCATTTTGGCACACAGCGGGGTCCGCCAGAATCTCTATTTCATTTTCAGAATGAGAGACTACGCCTCCGTTTTCCGCTATGAATATTCGCGGCGTTCCAAGGAGGACTGAAACCGTTCTCGTAAAACAATGAGTGTTTCCTGTGGTGAGAACCACAGGCACTTTGAGTCTACGCACGGCCTCTACTGCAGACGGACAGAGCACTCTGTTCTGGTCGCTCAGGGTCCCATCTATGTCCACAGCAATGGCACGGATCAATCCACGATCCCCTGCATGGTCCAAGAGAACACAGCTTCGCTATCCTGCAGGTTAGGAGCGTCCCCAAGTCGAGCGATGCGCTTCTGGCCCTTGGACTTGTATGCCCTGGACGCGATTGGTTTTTCCTCACTACCATCACCCATGGACATAATATTTGGGTTGATGCCTATTGATCTAGATTTAAAGTTTGTAGCCTCCAATGAAAATATGGCGAAGCAATCTAAAAAAGGTTTCGTCAGGTATAGAACTGTCCTGCACACCATGCTAAGTAACCCAAATAATGCGTTCAGCTTTCATTTCAGACCTTGTCTCGATGTGACATACATTTCCAAGATCCCTTATTGTCCGAATTTGCGCAGATGAATCGATAAACAAATTGAAAATGAGTTTATCGAATGGAACCTGTGAAAGTGTGGAGCAACAATTCGTACAGGTTAAAGGAGTTGTCACAAATGTCGCAGCACATTCTTACGATAGATTAATTATAGTATGATACGATATAAATAATACAAAATAGGTTGCAACCGCGATTACTGGTAGAGAAAACAGCTTCAAAATGGCCCACGTTTTCCCAATTAGTACGCACCATGCAGCAATTAGTAAACCAGGCCATACAATCAAATCAGTACCGTTCGAATGCAACGTTGCTTGGAACATCTCTATATATCCTGTGAGCATGGCCCATAGAGTCATTGCCATTAATACTACATGGTCACTTTCAGGTTTAGCAATGAATGCAAGCATCAGATAATATTCGACGTTTAACGTATATATAGGCATGAGACACCTGAGTTGAGAACGAGGCGGACTACACGTTTCGGCAGGCATACGCCTGCTACGATAGATCTCGGAAATGCGATATTCGAATAGTCCAGAGGCATAATGATATCAGAAATTACCCTGCGATATGCTAATGTTTCAAATAGGACTAAGCGAGAATGGTATGAGCTATGCCTGGTGCTATAGACCAGATACTGCTCTCCATATTTTTTTCAGAAGCTAATACGACTCTATCTTGCAGAGGGGTGTTCTATAATTCCTTAAATTGCGCGGGGCCCTCGGAATTACTACTCATTCGTTGATTCGCAACAGGCTTCCTCTCAATCCCTTATTTAAATTCACTAGACGATATGAGAAACCCTCAGCGGAGATGTCCATCTAGAGATCAAGCATACCACCTATTCTTATAGAAATAACACCAAATTCCATTTGAGGATCCTTGATGAAACCTTCATTGATTCTAATTGCGAACCTGACATGTTCCATAGTCCGAGCGGCTTCATCGAATGGAAGCTAGCTATAAAACGGGGAGGTTCTGAATCATGAGAATTGGGATATTGATAATATCATCTTTGCTTGTGCTCGTTCTTTTTGCCATAAATGCATGCTCAGTGGATTGGGCTAATCCAGATTCCCAATCGGTCGATCAAATGATCGCTGGACCGGATCAAGGCATGGTCATCCCTCCTAGCGGTCCAGTTGAAACTCCGCAGTCTTCAAGGGCGGCTCAGATAGGACAGCCGGGAACGGATATCCTAAGCGTGCCTTTAGGCAGCAATTCATCTTCGGAAGCAAGCACTCCCCAGCAGGCCAGAAATCAGGAACTGAACCAGAAGCCTACAACTCAGTCGATTGTTACCAACGCAACTATTCCTGTTCAGTCTACGACATCCTCTGAACCAGTGGCCGCATCAGGAAGCTGGTCTCTGGTACTCAATGATAGTGCGTCGCGGACTGCTGTCCTGACCCTCTTCCAGAATGGGGATGCCGTTTATGGCACGGGGAACCTTAACCTAGATGCTAACACAACCTTGATAGCAGCGGCAAGTGGCACCATTGCAGGCGATAAATTGAGCCTGGATGTAGTATCGTTGGGAAAGGTAAGCCTCTATCGCATTACCATGACATTGAGCGGAGATTCAGCAACAGGAACCTACACAGCCTTCAACCCCGGTGTAGCTTCGACTACAGGTACTGCCAATGGCGTGAGATCCGTACTTTCATCATAATGAGCTGGCCTGGTTATCGATCAATCGATTGGCTCTTGGCCAGCCTTAATTTTCCCTGCATCCAATAACGCCATACTTGATACTCCCATTTGCTAAATATCCCACAGCTTTCAAGTCATTCGATGGACAAGGGATGGACACTCTATAGGATTGCCGGTATAACCAAGGATCGATCCATAATCCTATGCAGGTCAATTAAAGAGATGTGTTAGTTCAAACCAAAAAATAGTGTTACGGGTAGGTCCCGTAGTATCTGTTATAATAATTGTTTAAGGATTTCTGGTATGCATGGTTTGCGCTTGCAAGGTCCAGTTCTCCTTGAGGATCGTAGAAGTAAGGATTGCTGTATCCTAGTAGGTAATTGCTCGGTGGTGTATAAGTGCCTGTTATATTTAGAACCATTGGATTGTAGGTCTGGTAATAATTCGGATAACCGAGCGGCATGTAGCTAGGGTATGCGTTTAGAAATTGTTGGGTTCCTATCGGGAGATCACTATTAGGATAGTAAAATGGACCGGTATGGTATACAGGACCAGTGCTCAACCAATCGTCTGAGGAACCAAGATTCCAGGGCTCCTGACTTGTGCCTATAGCCGTTAGCATTACAAGCGCAAGCGCGAATAAGGACAGCTTTAATTTGATTTCTTTCATTTTGTCACCTGATACTACCCTCTCACCTTAATATTAAAAGCTGTTTTTCTTGTAGACATCATCTAATAGTCATATGAAGCTCTCAAACGTTTTATAACATAAAGAAACATAAATAAGTGAGAAAATTCTATAGCCGTGCACTCATATTTTGCTGGTATCTAATCAACGAACTAAAATCCAATACCTGAGCAAGATCCGCAAACCCATATCTGCTGAAATTTTCTATACACATTTCCGTTTTTACGACTTCGTCAGCATTTTCTATTAAAGGGGTGTCTCCAATCTCATACTCACACCTTCGTCTTCATTCCGATCTTATCCTCGATTCGGTCGTGTATGTCATTTATTGAATTGGCACTCTGAAATTCAACAATTCCTTCAGGCTCCATACGTGATCAGTTAGACCTTCAGCCATTGCCGGAGTTCGCTGCGTCCATCTTTTTCTTCCCTCATTGATCTCTATTCTC
>JBGQAL010000003.1:0-46729 GCA_041494285.1 Methanotrichaceae archaeon | reverse complement strand
TCAATTTCAATTTTACTTTTTCGTCCTTTTCATGACGGAGTCTAGACCTTATTTCTTTCCGCTCTGCTAATTCTATCCTATTCCCCTTCATAAGAAGAATAATGGATGATGTATTATATTAAGTTTTGCAAGAGACTATAGATAGTCTTCCCGAGCATTTGCATCAATATAGGGAGTGCAGAAGAGAAATTCCCCGTAAATTTGTGATGGATATTAAAGCAATTAATTATAAATATCACGATTTTCGTTTTACTTTGCAGGAAAAAGAGATAATAAACCTCTTGATGGGAGAACAATTATATATTAATAAGGAAGAGTGTTTAAGAGAATTGCTGAAGAATTCTGTGGACGCATGCAGATTCAGAAAAGATGAGCTCAGGAAACAGGAATTGGATTATGAACCCAGAATTATATTTCGTTCAGCGCCAGAAGAACATAAGATCATAGTAGAAGATAACGGAATGGGGATGGATGAATATGTCATCGAATCTCACTTTACAAAAATAGGGCACAGTTTCTATAGATCCGAACGATTCCTAAAAGACAAGCATAATTTCGAACCAGTCGGTGAGTTGGGAATCGGGTTCTTATCATATTTTATGATTGCAGATAAAGTTACTATTGAAACAACAAGTGTAGATAATTCTCTAATTATAGAAATCGACAATGTTTCGGATTATTTTTTTATTAAACAAGGTAATAAGAAGAGCCCAGGAACCATAGTAACCTTGGATTTAAATGAAGTATTTAAATTTAAAAGTCTGGCTCAATTAATCAGAAAATTCGCGACTCATATAGAATTCCCCATCGAAGTATTCGATTCGGATGGCGAAAAATATATTATTGAAAATAGAATAAATCTCTTGTCAAATTTGGATGAAAAAAATTACGAAGTTTTAGTGCTGCCCATGAAGAATGAATTCTTCGCAGGGCATTTTGGAGTTTTAGCTAATAAGGACATTAGAAATCCTTTTATTATACACCCAATGAATATCGATCGAGGTATGAAACTCGAACAAAATTTTATATCCATGGGAGGAGTACTTATTTCGAGTGACGATACAACTAATTTATTAAAGCCATTATGGACGAAGCCTAACTTAGTTGTTTTTGATGTAAATCTCAAAAAGAATTTTATTGACCTTAATGTTGCCAGAAATAATATTATCGATAACGAAAAATTAGTAAAGTTTAAAAGCATGTTCGAAGAAGAATTAATCAAATCTTTGGTAGAATTATTTGACAAAATTAAGGAGAGGTCGGATAAAATAGATATAGATTATTCTTATATTATGTATAATTTTTTTAAGACTTATGTTAGAAGCGAATTTGATATAAGACTTAATAAGAAATCAGTTGATGCAAAGTTTTCAGACAACTTTATCAAATTTATGAAATCGTTTTGTTATTTCAAATGCTTTAGCGATGAGGGATTGCGCTATCTAAATTATGAGGAAATTGTTAGAAGAGATGAGCGGATAATTTCATTAGAAGATTTAAATGATGAAGATGATGAATATCTCTTAGAAATCGTGGAAGAGGCGCATAGGGATGGCATAATAATTGCCGATGAAAAATATACACCAAGTTTATATTTTAGAAAAATATTATTTAATATAGATCCTACAGATTTCATCGATATTTTTGGTTTAAGATCGATTCGATCTACAAAATTGGACTCAATTTTTTCAGATCTGCATAACGGAGCTGGTGTAGGATATTTTTTATTCCAGGCATCGTACTGGACGACTCGGTTTGTCGAATATGCAACTTCTGATGAAATTATCTTCAATAAAAACAATAGATTTATAAAATTAATAATAGATAATGAGAAATTGTTAGCTGATGCGACCACAACGTTTTCTTTAAAGGATTTCTTTTCAGACTTAATTAGAAATAATAATTATAGCCATATTTTAAGTAAACAAAAATTTATTATAAAATTGTTCGTGGAAAAACATATAATAGACCAAGAGGATGCTGTTAAATATGAATTAAAGCCTGACGATTTTCCACCCTCATTTTTCAATATATCGTTTAGTATTTATCTATAATATTTATAAAATAAGTTGCCTTTCCATTATCGCCTCCACGAACGCAGGGTACGGCGACGACGGCCTGCCCGGCCTGGACTTCATCTCTGGATGGGACAACTAAAAAAAAATTTGATAATTAGAAATATGCCTTATTTTTTTCTCCTTGCCTTCATCGCCTCAACAAAAGCCAGGAACGGCGGCGACGGCCTGCCCGGCCTGGACTTCATCTCCGGGTGGAACTGCGATCCGAAGAAGAAAGGATGCTCCGGAATCTCGCAGATCTCCATCAGGTCCATGTTTGTCCCTGAGAAGATCATGCCCTTTTCTTCGATCTGCGAGATGTATTCTGGGTTTACCTCGTACCTGTGCCTGTGGCGCTCGACGATGTCCGAGGTCCCATAGATCTTGTGGGCAATGCTGCCTTCTTTCAGATGGGCCGGATAGTTGCCCAAACGCATGGTCGCTCCCATCTGCCTGATCTTCTCCTGCTCGGGCAGCAGAGCAATCACTGGATGGGGCGTTGGCCCAAACTCAGTGCTGTTGGCTCCCTCCAGGCCGCAGACGTTTCTGGCGAACTCGACGACTGCAAGCTGCATCCCAAAGCAGATTCCCAAGAACGGTATCTTCCTCTCCCTTGCGAAGGTGACGGCCTTGACCTTCCCTTCGGTGCCCCGCGACCCAAAGCCTCCCGGCACAAGAATTCCATCCACGTCTCTGAGCATCAGCTCAGGTGCACCCGCCTCCAGCGCCTCGGAGTCCACCCAGGTGATCTCCGGCTTGACACCGGTCTCGATGCCGGCATGCTTCAGGGACTCACGGATGGACAGGTAGGCGTCCTCCATGGGGTCAGCGCACTGAGAGCCGATGGTGTACTTGCCAACGATTGCCACCCGGACTTTGCCCTCCACCTGGTCCATCCTCTTGACCAGCTCGTCCCACTCCTTGCGCTCCTCCAAGGGCCACAGCCTCATGGCCTTCATCAAATAGGTGGTCAGCCCTTCTTGCTCTAGCTCCAGCGGAACCTTGTAGATGTCATCGGCATCATGACAGCTTATGACCGCCTCCACAGGGACGTCGCAGAAGTGGGCAATCTTGTGCTTCGTCTCCTCGAGCAAGGGCTTCTCGCACCGCACGGCTATCATGTCTGGCCGCAGCCCGAGCTCCCTCATCTCCTTGACGCTGTGCTGCGTAGGCTTTGTCTTCTGCTCGCCGTCCATGGTCGATGGGGCCAGAGTAACGTGGACGAAGAAGATGTTCCCCGACTCCTCATGCCGGAGCTGCCTCATGGCCTCCAGGAAGGGCATGGACTCTATGTCGCCAACAGTGCCCCCGACTTCTATCAGGCAGATCTCGCAGCCACCTTCACGGGACACCTGGCGGATGCGCATTTTGATCTCTTCTGTGATGTGGGGTATGATCTGAACTGTCTTGCCCAGGTACTCGCCCCGGCGCTCCTTCTCTATGACTGTGCTGTACACCTTTCCGGTGGTGATGTTGTGGTCGCGGGTAAGCTCGACGTCCAAGAACCGCTCGTAGTTGCCCAGGTCCAGGTCCACTTCGCCACCATCCTTCAGGACGAAGACCTCTCCGTGCTGGAACGGGCTCATCAGCCCTGCGTCTATGTTGATGTACGGGTCTATCTTTATGGCCGTTACTTTATATCCCCTGTTCATGAGCAGCCGACCGATGGACGCGGCAGTAATGCCTTTTCCGAGGCCGCTCATGACCCCGCCTGTGACCACAATATATCTCATAACTCACGCCTTCAGGAGCGTAGCCGCTCCGTATATGATAAGGGTAACGATCAGTATTGATGACGTCAGAGCGCCCAGGAACTCCGGTATGGTTGAAGTGTAAAATGTGAGGGCTAAAACGACTATTATCATGACAAACATTATGATCGGAACTATCTGTTCCGAAACGATGTCCAGCCCAAATAGCCCGCCTCTTGTCTCTACGTCGGCCTCCGTCACTTCGTCCGAGATAGGATATGAGAGCTCTTGGCCTGAAGGGTCATAGCTGCCATTGCTGCCAAAGGAATGATAAGGTGTCTCTTTTTCCGCGACGTAAGGCTGGTTGTAATCTTGGCCCCCTCCGCTGCGGCCGCCTGAATCGCTCCAATATCGGCCTTCCTCGTGGTCGGCCCGAGGCCTGTGGTCACGATGACTCCGGCGCTCATTAGCAATCCTGTCGCCAGTTACGCCTCTTCGACTGGGCGGAGTCCTGTAGTTCCGGTAATCTTCGCCGCCCGAGGAATCGACCTCCGGGTCAGACGGTTCTCCTTCTTCCGAGCCCTCTTCTTTATCCTCGTCGTCATAGGCGCTGTAGTCGTCTTTGATCTCAAGGGAATCTGCCTCATCTTCCTCGTCGGTGCTCTCCTTATCGAAGTCTTCGGCCTCTCTTACGAGGGAGATGGGCACTCTGCTGGTACCGCTCTCGCTGGTGACAAGAAGCTCGCCATCAACCCTCTCAACATCATCGGGCATTCTGGCCAGGACTGGGATGACCTCTTCAAGCTCCACATAATGGTTGGATCTTTTGAGGCGCATGGCCTTGATGAGAGGTGGACTGGCATCAACGGAGATGTTGGAAGGGTCTCCGTGATTAACCAACCGCAGCTCGAAGATGGTCTCCTCCCCAGGGAGGAGCCGAAGCACTATGGGCTTGACTTCCTCGGTGCCGTCGTTGATGTGAACAACATAATCCGTATCTAAACCCCCTGCTCCAGATAGGATAAGCAATAATATCTAATAAATATTTCGCCTGTAGTATTCCAGGCTAGTCTCTTAGGTCCGGCGGTAGCATGTTAGGTATGCCGTCCTCGATGGGATAGCATTCGTTGCAGGCTTTGCAGAAGAGCTTGCCGGTGATTATTTCCTTGTCGTTCTCCTCGAAGACCTCTATGGTCAAGTCTCCTTTGCACAATGGGCAAGCCAGGATGTCCAGAAGATCTCGCTTCATAACTCAGCGTTTATAATCCTGAAAAGTATAAACCTTTGTAGAGGAGTATCAGGCAAAATCAGATTATCCCCAGCTCGGATAATCTCTCCGGAAGGTATGTCTTGGTCACATAGTCCAGGCCCTTTCCTGCGAATGCCTGCTGCTCTGCCTTCTTCTTCAGGTCTATTTGTAGCTGGATCTGCTTTTTCCAGTAATCGGTGTTGAACCTCGGGTCCGTCAACTCAGAGCGTAGGGCGTGCATGTCCTGGTCGGTCAGCTTATCCGTAGACAAGTTGTATTCCACAATGTCGCTAGGCTGTACGCCTATGAACTTTGCTGAGGGCGTTACAAGGTGCTCAGACAAGTGAGCGCTCTTGATGGCTCCATATGCCAGGCTGGCGAAGATCCTGTAGGACCAGGGATCGCCGTCTGTAAAGACGACGACGGGTAGGTTCAGTTCCCCGTTTAACCGCTTAATTATGCGTCTGGTGGACCTGGCCGGCTGGCCTTTGATGTGAACCAGGATGCATTTATACTCCTCATCGAAGCCATTCTCGATGAGCCGGGCGTACATTCCGCCGCTTTCTATGGCCATGACCATCTTTGCATCGTGCTTCAAGAACTGGATGTTGTCAACGTTGAATGGTATCTGGTACCCAGCCTCGCCTACATCCCCCTGGCAATGTATCTCCCGTTCTCCCCGACGTGTCCGCTCCCTGAGCTGGAGTGGGCCGAAAACAGCAGCGCCGTCCTCCTCCGGTCGGATGTGGAAATCCTCCCTGTGCAGGCCAGTCACGATCTCCAGGTCCTCGATCAGCCTGTCGCTCTCCGCCTGCTCGTGGAACTTGGCGATATCCCAGCCCTCGGAGATGTAGTAGATCTCCCTCAGGGTAGAGCCCCTATTGTTCTGCAGATGCTCCTTTATGAGCAGTTCCGCTAGGTAGACGGTCTTGAGAATGCTCTTGGCACCTCGGATGGTCTTCACCGACCGGTGGGTCTCTTGGTCTCCGTAGACCCACACGTCGTCTTTGATGCTGTACTCGATATTGCCCCTGGTCCTAGACGGCAGGGACAAGTGGGGAATTATGCCCTTCTGGAATTGCCCGTAGAGGGATCTAGCCAGATCAAGGAGCTTGTCCTGGGCTATCTCTATATTGGTCATGATCAGATCACCCTGGCCCCAGTGACTACCTCGGCCTCTAGCCCTTCAACCACGGGATCTGAGAAGATGTGTCCCTCCGAGCGGACCTTGTAGCTCAAAGAGGCCGTCTCACCCGGAGCAAGGGACAACCTCCAGTGATAGTCGTAGCCGTTGCCGATGGGTATTGTCTTGGCGATCGGCGATACGTCGGAGGCCTCTTGGGGTATCAAATCGTGGAGTTTGAAGGTCCGAGCCGCTTCGCCGTGGTTCTCGACTGCTATTCTGACAACCGTCAGTCCATTCTCTATCTCGATTATACGCCTGACGCTGACGTTCCCCATGATCTTGGCCACAACCGACGCTATGTCCGGCTCGTCCTGGTGCAGGATGTCGGAGAGCTTGCTGGCAATTCGGGGGAGGATTTTTCTTATGATCTCCTCCTTCTCCCGACGCACGGAGAGCGCGCTCTGTCTGGTCATGTACCTTCGCAGCTTCCGGCCAATCTCCTTCAGTCCCAGCTCGACCTCGGCCAGGATCTCGGGGACGTCCGCTATGGCATCCTTGGACTCGGATGTGAAAGGGATCCTGGTGGAGGCCACGTGAACCAGCAGCACCGCAGGCCCTGTCGGTATCCCTTCACCGCCTGGCTGTGCCAGGTCATAGTTCTTCCAGGGGATTCCTTCTATGGCGTGGGTTATGGCGCAAGCTCCCTGCTGGTAAACCAGAGGCACTCGGTTGGCAAATCGCAGTACGTCCACTCGCCCTTCCCTGTCCAGCTCTCCTCCGTAACCCAATCCCACTTCAACCAGGAAGGGGTTGCCGGAGTATACTGACACAGGTCGGATGGTTGTGACGATGAAGTCCAGACGGTACTCTTTCTCTAGGCCTGTTTTGATCAGTGATTCGCCTATCGGAGACAAACAGTCCACTGGTGGCGATTTGACTTTTATCTTCTTGAAGGCGGAAAGAAGCCGCTTGGCTTCAGCGTGATCCAGGCTGCCTGGAGGTCGGTCAGGGTCCAGGTCAGCCATTTTGCACAGCTCTTGGGAGGTTATCGATCCGATGCTGGAGAAAGTCTCCTTCAGGAAGCCGGCCAGCTTCTTGCGCTCGGTGTACCTCAGCAGCTTGATCAGCTCGCCGAGCTCGATCCCCTCAGGATGAGGCTGAATGGCATAGGACTTCTTCGGAAGGGTCTCGGTGGCTCTCTCGAAGACCTCAACGTTGCCATCAGGCTCCACAAGGGTGATCCTTGCGTGAGGGTTGACGATGGCTACGCTTTTGAGAGAGCCGTAGACTGATTGGCGCCGGCTTCGAACATAGGCTCCCTCCATCTCGAGCTCAATCCTTGTCCCTCGGGGCCTTTCCCAGTCGACCTCCTCAGTCCTGAGAACCTCTGGCTCGTTCTTGGCGGTGTTTATCACTACTTCACAGTACGTGGCCCTGTGACCCGGCCCTATCTTGGATGTGACCCTGGCCGGTTTGCCGCTGGTAAGCTGGGAGTATAGGACGGCAGCCGAGATCCCTATTCCCTGCTGGCCTCGGCTCTGTCTGAGAACATGGAACCGAGATCCATAAAGCAGCTTGGCAAATACCTTTGGAACTTCATCGGCGACTATCCCCGGGCCATTGTCTTCTATGGCGACTGAATAGTAATCTCCGCTTCTTTTTATCTGAACGAAGATGTCCGGAAGTATACTGCCGTCTTCACAGGCATCAAGGGAGTTATCCACAGCCTCTTTAACGCAGGTGATCAGGGCTCGGGGTGCAGAGTCGAATCCCAGTATCTGACGGTTCTTCTCAAAAAATTCTGCTACTGAAATGGCCTTCTGGTTTTTGGCCAGCTCTTCTGCTATCTCCATAAAAGAATGGGGGGCTACAGCTCAGCCCCAACTACGGTCTGGGTTGCGGTGACGTTATCTATCTCCCGGATCACGTCCACCAACTTGTTGAGCATGCTAAGGCCTTCGACTTCAATCACTACCACAAAGTCGAATTCGCCGAACACGTGGTAAACATCTTTGATCCCGTCTATCTCCTGAAGCGCATTATAGACGGACTTCTCCTGGCCGGGAACGACCTTTACCATTGTTACTCCTATCACCATTTCAGTTCACCGCTGTTATAAACTTCTGCATATTATATAAAACTTTTCAGTTCTTCTTAAAGACAGGGATGGTCTCTACCTCATCCTGTTCACTGTCGGGAAAGCCCGAGAGGGTCTCTCTTGCAGCAGATGCCTTTGACTTGCTCTTCTTGGATGAATCCTGTTTGGCTTCCAGTTTGACCTTTCCCTGATCGCCAGCCACCATCCGGGACTCGTCGGGCTTGGGGTTTTCTGGTTCGACTAAGCTCGCCCTGTTAACATCAGGTTTGACAGCTTCGAGCGGACTCGATTTCGAGCCCTGGCCTAGATCCGATCTCAAGGAGTTCAGGGCCCTGATTACCATCTTCCTGTACTGCATGATGTCTGTGTTGTAGTGCTGCTTGGCCCGATCTACATCCATGGCTGGCAAGGCTGCCGCTTTATCTGCTGTGGAGAACTCGCCCGAGGCAGGCGCGGCCTCATCCATGGCATTCAGCCTCTCTTGGGTTCGGCCGGCGGTATCCAGGATCCACCTGTCCCTTGTATTCTCATCCACCTTCTGGATAGCCTCCGCTCTCAAGGATATAACCACATTACCGTCCTCCGTCTGATAGAGGTTAGGCTTCCCGACCACAGCCACATAGGCCGGTGGCTCAATGCTGGACAGCTTCTGGGCAGCTTCTGGCTGGTACTGTCCGGCGTAGACAAGGATGCTGCTCGTGGGGTCCACAATTCTTCCCCGCCAGTACTCAGTATCGCCGCCTATGTCGTCCCTCTCGGTTAGAGTACCCACTATGAAGACACGATTGCATTTTGCGCCCGTTGGGGTTAGAAGGTACATAGGTGCGTACTGGTGCTGATCCTCGCCGTCTCTGAAGGACAGGTTAGAATTGCGCAGCTCCTCAGCGAATATCCTCCTTGCCACCTCTCTTGAAAATCCGGCCATCTCAATCCACCTCCACCAGGCTGATCAGCTCGTCCACGTCTTTGGCCGCAACCGCAGGTGCTTCATTTATGGTCTCCACAAGGATGTAACGATCCACTCTTGGACCTGTAACTGTGTAGTATCTTCCGAGGAGCCTCTCTTCAATCATACTTCGAACCACCTCGTGGTCTAGGGTGTCCATGGCCATCTTCTTGGCCTCTTCCAGTGTCAGGCTGACCAGCCGCTCAGTTGTCTCCCGGTTGATTATTATGTCCTGAGCCCTTCGCCCATCGTCCAGCACCGCCTTGATTCTCAGGTCGTAGGTGCCGTCCACCTTGCCGTGCTCGCCGCATATGCCCTTTGTTAGAGATCGCTTGCATATCGGGCAGCGCTTGATTAAGCCCGATCCCTTCTGTATGTCCACCATGGCCCCTGTAAAGTCTAAGGATTGCGATCCTACCTCTATGTCGGCGTCCAGCTCTATGATTTGGCTGGTGCGGTTGAGCTTGACGCTGAACCTCCCTTGGTACTCGTCCGTGACCACGTTCTGTAGGGAGTAGCTCTTGCCTTCGGCTAGCTCGGGGAGTCCTGCCTTGGCCCATTTGACGAACTTCAGGGAACCCGTCTCGTCTCCGACGAGGCCTGACTGTGAGATGGTCTCGCTGTTGGAATCCCAGAGCTGAACAACCTTGACCCTCAGATTCACCCAAAGGCCAGCCTCGGTGATATCTGCAATCTTCTTATCCTCTGTCGGTCCACTCCTCATCGGTGCTACAGCATCTACATCATGATCCAGCTCTGCCACCTGGCTTGTCCTGTTAAGTTTTACGCTGGGCTTTCCCTGGTAATCATCGGTGACAATCCGCCTGATGGAGTAACTCTTGCCTTCCACAAGGTCCGGTAGCCCCGACTTAGCCCATTTGACGAACTTGATGTTCCCTGTAGAATCTCCCACCAGACCAGTCTGGGAGATGGCGTCGCTCGCCGGCTCCCACAACGCCAGGACCTTGACCTCCAAATCCACCCATCGATTCGGCTCTGAGATCTCGTTCACTTTTACAGGTTCAGAGCTAGCCCTGACCAGAACAACTCCGTGCTCCTTTAGAAAATAGTTGACAACAGAACGCCTGGCCTCCGCCTCGGGAACGTGGAACTCATCCACCAACTTATTTAAGCGGGCCACAATCTCCTCCTCAGGGACCTCGATGTTCTGATCCTTGAGGCGGGTCTTTATCTGATCTACGAGTTCTTTCATACAATTCAGCCCCTGTTTTTTTAATTGAGAGGTGATAGTAACAGATCCCGTATAGTATATAAAGAGGATCAGCGCAGGCCGAAAGTAATCTATGATATGATCTCCTTGGTAGGAAGATAATGGAATTAGTAGCCTGGTTTGGCCGAATGAATCCGGAGTCGACGTCAATTGTAGCCACGAGGGACGTGGACCAGATGGTTGAGAAATTGACCGATTCATCCCCTATCCCCGAAAAAACTCAGCCCGACCTACGGGCGTATGCAAAGGCTTGTCACTATGTCGAAGACGATTGCGAGTATAACCGCCTTCTTAGAGAAGTGGCCTTGGAGCTTGTCAGAAGAGAGCTTCGATCCCTGTCCACGGTTGAGCAAGATGTACTCCAGATGATTGAGGCCCTGGACGACATGGACAAGTCCATCAACCTCCTGGATGAACGGCTCTACGAGTGGTCACTGCTACACAGAGACGATATAGCTCGAACAAAGGATCTGCCTCTTTCGCTTACTGGACAAGGACCGGTCGGAGAGCTAGCCACTGCCGTAATTGATTTAAGAAAGTCGCGCCAGAGGATCGAAGAGGAGCTGAGTTCGTCGATCTCCACGATTGCACCCAACATGTCCGAGCTGGCTGGTCCACTGCTGGCGGCCAGGCTGATGTCGCGAGCAGGGAGTCTCAGCCGTCTATCGGAGCTGCCCTCCAGCACAATCCAGATCATGGGGGCAGAGAAGGCCCTATTCAAGCACCTCAAAGGGAAGGCTCCTTCTCCAAAGCACGGGCTGATCTATAGACATCCAGCAATAATGAACGCCCCAAAGCGTCTGAGAGGAAGGCTCGCACGCGCGCTATCCGGAAAGCTGGCAATAGCGGCCAGGATAGACTACCACAGCGGTGTAATATCTCCGGAGCTGAAAGGTTCGCTAGAGAATAGGTTGTCTGAGATAAGACGGACGGGTCCGGGGGCGAAGCAATCCAAACGGAATCTTTAGGGATCAGATTTATATCGAATGCAGCCTTTTAATCGTTCGAGTGAAGAGGTATTGGATGAGATTGTTGCTAAGTCTCGTTTTGTTGTTCTCCGTAATGTGTTTTGCTACTGGTATGGCATCAGCTTTGGTGAGTGTACCTCAGAACTTGACTGAGCACTCCTGGATGTACTTTCAGGGTTCCATGGACGACACAAAGATCTACCAGACAGAGCCAGGATATGCCGGACAGAAGCTAGTCTCGGGAACCCGAGGAACCGGAACCGTGTCTAGGACTCAGTCGGCGGCTGTCTATGGCGGCACGCTTCCCGGCACCAGCCATCAAGGCTATGACGACATGATATCCTACAATGAATGGGGAGTAATCAGCAACAACAAGCGCTATGCGATTCCAATTACGCAGAATGACCTCAAAAACGCCCTTTGCGCAAAGAACTATGAGGTGGGTTCTGTGTTCTCCGAGAGCTACTCGAATATCAGGCAGCTTGTCAAAGACACCAATATTTATCAGGACAAGAATGTCTCCGTCTACCAGATCGGCTCCGTTGTCAGCGGCACGACCAAGATAGGCTCCCGAGTCCAGAGAAACGCCGACACTGTTCCGATCTACACTATGGGCGGTAGTTACGTGGGCGACCTGAACGTCAGGATGACCATCGAGACTGGTCAGTCCTCGATCTTGACAATACCCTGCCCGTGAGAGGGCGAACTATCTTTAAACAAGGTGGCCTTAAACCAGCGGCCTGGGCTGCTTGTGCTCTGGCAAAACGGGAAGGGGCATGGTGTTGATCAGCAGGGGCTGCTCGACCTCCTTGGCCCTCTCGATCAGAAGCTCTTTTCCCCATTTTGTCAGCCCGAACAGTGGCACAGCCGTGCCCACTTGAACCAGCGGCTTGACCTGTTCCCGAATGTGCTTTGAAGCACAGCCCGTAACCACGTCTGCCACGGCCAGCAAGCGTGAGGCATCTTCGCTAGATATGCCTGTCAGGTGGACTCCGACTATCATAATTTCGACGTCCAACTCTTCCTCCAGCTCTCGCAGCCTCTCGGCCGTATCCGCATCGGCCACGGTGACGGCGAACCTGGAGAAGCCGTCAGAAGCCCACCTTGCTCCACTGACCTGGTCGATTCTTGCGTCGCTAGGTGAGAGAACATGCCCTCCTCTAGCCTCTATTCCCTCGATCACTTGAGGGATAGGATCCGTCTCTGTCAGGCCAGAAATATAGCCGCCCATTCCCTGAATTAGCTGGAGATTGGAGGTAATGACAGTGCCCGCACCGTCGCATACTGTTACAGCGGCTTGGATTATGCCTTTGGCAATCCCTGTCATCATGGATTCCGAGGCACCGAATCCTACAAATGTTCCCATCTCAAGCTTGCGCCTAGGAGAGAACATTCCGTACTGGTCTATCCGAAAGGCCATGTTGCCTGCGGCAGCCTCCGAGGTGACCTTCTTTATGCCCCGAACCTTGTCGAAGAGGGGACACCACTCTATAACAGGTTCTCCGGACTCAACGACGCGCTCGTCTTCAACCTTTACCCTGGTCCTGCCGAGAAGCTCCATTATGTGCATTGTTCATTCACCATCCACAAGCTCGAAGTAGACCCTTCGGTTGGCTTTACCCTTGTTTTCAGCCTTAATCAGCTTTATTCCTCCTACCTCGATGGTGGATCGGACGTGAGTTCCTCCACAGGCCTGGGCGTCCACACCCTCCACTCTGACCACCCTTATCTCTTCTCTGTCGGGTAGTTCCATGGCCAGTCGGACCAAGTCGGGTATGCTCAATGCCTCAGCCCTGGGCAAGATGGCAGTCTCGACCCGATGGTCCTCTTTGATGATCTCGTTGGCGTGGTCGACGTATTCTGCCATCTTAGTTTTGTCAAAAGCGTCAAGGCTGAAGTCTATTCTCGACCTTGTCAGATCGATCTGGTTCCCTGTTATCTTCGCTCTTGTCTCTTGGAAGATCACAGCACTAAGGATGTGGCAGGCCGTATGGCTGCGCATAAGCCTGTAACGTCGTTCCCAGTCGATGATGCCGTGGACGCTATCTCCTTTACCAAGTCCCGTTCTGTCCACTACGTGGGCCGGTCCTGGTGCCTCCACGCGAAGGACATTGAACTTCTGTCCGTCCTTGAGCAAAGATCCGGTATCGGATGACTGGCCTCCAGACTGGGGATAGAATGCTGTCCGATCTAGAATTATCCGGTTGCCGTTTGCCGACTCCACAGTTGCATCAAACTCTAGTAGATAGCCGTCCTCAAGATATAAAGTCTTCATCAAAAGTAGAACTTCAGCCCATCGGTGATCAGCTTATCGGCATTAATTATTACATTTTTTAAAAAATAATTTCTAAAAGAACCGCAATCGTTGTACAAACAATTATTTTCAACGAAACTTATATATATGTTATCGGGCTCTTTTGATGGCGTGGTGACCACTGTGAAGAAGATACCTGCGCCCGCTCAGAGCATCGAGCGCGATGAGTTTGCATCAATACTCATGACGATTGGCCTCAAGAGAAATGTGGCCAAAGTGCTGACCTATCTTGCAGGAGTGGAGGAGGCAACATCTAGGGAGATTGAGATGGGCTTTGATCTCAGGCAACCAGAGGTGAGCATAGCCATGAGGGTGATCCGAAAATTGGACTGGATCTCGGAGCGAGACGAGAAAAATCCAGGGAAGGGAAGGCCCTACAGGATATACAAACTGAACAAGAACCTGCCGGAGATAATCGAGTATCTAGAGGGAGAGAAGGCGAAAGAATCCAGCCTTATCATGAAGCAGATCGAGAAGCTCAAAGCCCTCAAAGCTTAAGATCATCGAGCTATTCCGAATCAATAAACCTGTGCTGTCCGGGATTGATATTTTCTCTTTTAATGTCGACTTGGCGGTTACGGTAAAATATATTACTTATTAATAATAATTATTCTTGCCTTTAACACCAGAACAGTTCACCGGCAATCAAAATTATCTTAAATAAACCGGGTTCTCTCCAACTTACAATAACTAATATTTTATTTAGTATGTCCAATCTTAACTATGAAAAGATCTATATACTAATAGATTACTAGAATCCTTTAAAAAAAAGTCCTAGGGGATGGAGATGAAGTACATCATAGATGAGGCCATCAGCAGGGCAGAGATCGAGGGAAAGGCCAAATCGTCGAGCGTGGTCCAGAGCGACGAAGAGCTAGTCTCGATCCTGGAGGAGCTAACCACTGTAATCCGAGTGATCGGATGCGGGGGGGGTGGATCAAACACTATAGATCGTCTTTCGGACTGCGGCATCCAGGGGGCAGAGCTCTATGCTGTCAATACCGATGCTCAGCACCTCTTGCACGTCAACGCCGACCGCCGCTTCCTCATCGGCCGTCACACAACCCGTGGTCTGGGGGCTGGAAGCCTGCCAGCCATCGGGGAAGAGGCGGCTCAGGAGAATATAGACGAGATCCGGGCAGCCGTAGAAGGAGCAGATATGATCTTTGTCACATGCGGCCTGGGCGGCGGGACTGGCACTGGGGCGTCTCCAGTGGTGGCTGAGGCAGCCAAGGAGGCTGGAGCCCTGACCATCTCCATAGTGACATTACCCTTTAGCGCGGAGGGAGCCATAAGGATGGCCAACGCCGAGGCCGGTCTAAAGAAGTTGCGCGAGGTTTCGGATACGGTCATTGTGGTACCCAACGACAAGCTCCTCGACGTGGTTCCAAATCTGCCTCTGCAGGCAGCCTTCAAAGTGGCTGACGAGGTCCTGATGAGGTCTGTTAAGGGCATAACAGAGCTGATAACCAGACCCGGGCTGATAAATCTGGACTTCGCCGATGTGCGAACTGTGATGACCAACGGAGGCGTAGCCATGATCGGCATGGGCGAGGCTGAAGGCGAGGAGAAGGCCAGGGACTCAGTCACTAAGGCCCTCCGGAGTCCTCTATTGGACGTGGATGTTTCGGGAGCCAACTCCGCCCTGGTGAACGTCGTTGGAGGCCCTGACATGACCATCACAGACGCAGAGACTGTTGTAGAGGAAGTCTATGGAAAGATCAACCCACATGCCAGGATAATCTGGGGGGCCCAGGTCGACCCCAACCTGGATCACGGCATACGAACAATGCTTGTGATAACAGGCGTTACTTCGCCGCAGATCCTTGGAAGGGACGAGGCCAAACAGGTGGTCTCTAAACACGGAATAGACTTCCTGAGAAGGAGAAGTCGGCTTTAGAGACTTCCCCTCCATTCTCCAATCTGGCAACACCTATTGATGTAAAGCGGACCTCCATCTTGTCCTTATCATCAGTTCAGAACTTTGACAACCCTCACTGCAAATTGAGTTATCTTTTTGTACACGTGGTAGCATGTACCATGTCAATCGATGGAATTATATGGTTTCTTACTATAAGTTGTATCCTTGCCGAGATGTGATAACATGCTGACCGAAAAGGTGAGCGGGGAGCTGGAGATGCTGGGACGGCATCTGATCATCCTAAAATGCGTTGTTGAGAATGAGCCCATAGGCATCCTCAAACTGGCCGAGGAGACCGATATCCCAAGCCACAAGGTGAGGTACTCCTTAAGAGTTCTGGAGCACGAGGGCCTCATAGCAGCCTCTGCACCCGGGGCGATTACCACTGAACGAACCGGACCTTTTCT
The DNA here is from genome assembly GCA_041494285.1 of Methanotrichaceae archaeon. GTDB lineage: Archaea > Halobacteriota > Methanosarcinia > Methanotrichales > Methanotrichaceae > Fen-7. The sequence continues at coordinate 30,721 of JBGQAL010000003.1, read as the reverse complement.
GGATCAACTGGACGCAATGATCGAAAAGCTCGTAAGTGGCGCAGCCAGTCTGAAGAAGATCGAATTCCCGAGGTAAATGCTGGCCTATGAAAGGATAGCGTCTCTGCTCGAGGAGATCAGCAAAGCTGAGAGGAGCGACAAGGCAGGATTGTCCGCGGGCCTTTTGGCCGGTCTCCCGAAAGAGCTGCTCTGTGCTTGTGTGAGACTTCTCATGGGAGAGCTGTGGCCATCCTGGGAGGAGCGAGAGATGGGCATGGGCCCGGAGGCTGTTGAGGAATGCCTCAAGGAGATCTCGACTGAGGACGTGGCTAATCTCAGAAAAACTTTTGGTGATATGGGGTTAGTGGCGGAGGCGGCTATCCGACACAAATCCCAGCACTCTATATCCACCGAACCCCTGGAGGCGATGCAGGTTTACAAGAGCCTCAACCGCGTCTCCCGTCAGCACGGTCTAGAATCTGAACACCGGCGAGAAGCCATTCTCCGGGGACTGCTTCTGGACGCAGAACCGATCGAGGCCAAGTATATCGCCAGGACGGTCATGAGGAACATACGAGTAGGCCTGGGTCCACAGACTCTAATAGCTGCCATTGCTAAAACCTTCGACGTTGAGACCGAGCAAATCAGGAAGGCCTACGCCCTCATGCCTGAACTGGGCCTGCTGGCAAGGGCAGCTTCCAATGGAACTCTGGCAGAAGTCACGATTAAGCCATCTCGTCCTGTCAGGCCCATGCTCATTCGCCAGGGAAAGATATCCAATGCCCCAGTGCCTAGGGCTTACATCCCTAGACACTCAGGTCTTCGGGTTCAGGTGCATAAGGCCGAAGGAGAATTTTTCGTCTACACCATGAGGCTAAGAGATGTCACATCTGCGATGAGCAGCCTGTTCCGGGAGCTTCAGGTTATCAGTCACGACCTCATAGCGGAGGCGGAGCTGTTGGGCTTTCAGAACGGCTTGATGTTAGGACGGCAGGACATGGTAAGGTACATCAATCGAAGGACCTTCTCAAGGCGCAGTACTGTTGCTCCGGCCCTCGTATTATGGGATTTGCTTTACTTGGATGGTGAGGACTTAACTCAGCTTTCGTATGAAGAAAGACGAAAGCGACTGGAAGTGGTTCTGGGAAAGCCAAAGGGCGCGACGTTTACCGGAATCTCGATTGCTGAGCAAAGGGTACTGGAGCGGATTAGTGATGTGGAGGAGTATAGCGCAAGAGAAGGCTCGAAGGGACTAATCGCTCGCGACCTGCTCGCGCCTTACAAGCCCGGAAGATTCAGCGATTCCGACCTCTACATCAGAGCTCTTGATAAGAGAGGCCAGTGAGAAAGACGAACGCTGATTTTACGGGCGATGATATAGCACTGACGCTATGTTGAGGACTGGAGATACGTCCAAGCCGCTCTAAATCGGGTGTACTGGATTTGGAAGATCGTGCGAAACGTGGTTGAGATGCTCTTAAGGAAGTTCGACCCATGGAATGGCTCTATGTGCACATGTCCGGGGAAGCTGAGCCTAAATCCTTACACTGGTTGTGCTCATGGTTGTCTGTACTGTTATGCCTCTTCTTACATACCAAGGTTTTCCGATTGCCGACCCAAGATCGGCCTTCTGGAACGTCTTAGGCGCGATGTACGTAGAATCGAACCTGGAGTACTGGTTTCGATCGCCAATAGCTCAGATCCGTACCCGCCAATGGAGAGGGATCTGCATCTGACAAGAGAGTGCATCAAGATTTTGAGGGATAGCAGGCTACGACTGCAATTGGTGACCAAATCAGATATCGTCACCAGGGATATTGACCTCTTGGGGGTCATGCCCTGTGTTGTGAGCATCACCGTTACCACTATGAGCGATGAATTGTCCAAGCGGCTGGAGCCTGGTGCCCCCCTGCCAGAAAGGCGTTTGCAAGCTATACGAATGCTGCGAAGCAATGAAGTTCCCGTGACGGCCAGGCTGGACCCAATAATACCGGGGATTAATGATTCCGAGATAGAGGATCTAGTGTCGGCGGTTTGCAGAGCGGGAGCCCAGCACATCACATCATCCACTTATAAAGCTAGGCCTGATAGCAGGAAGCGGCTAAAAGAGGCTTTTCCCGAGGAATCTGAAGCTTTGTACGCAATGTTTGAGAAAGGAAGTTGGACGAGCGGCTACCGCTATCTTCCCAACATGGTTAGGTTTGAGTTGATGCAGAAGGTAAAAGAGGCGTCTACAGAGAATGGAGCTACCTTCTCCACTTGCCGGGAGGGTTTTTCCAATGAGATCGGAACATTTTGTGATGGGTCCCATCTAACGGAAAAAGAAGCGGTGATATAAAGATTTCTTCCAAACCGCCTGCACCTAAGGTTTTCATCTGTCTTCATTTTCAGATCCCCGATCCCCGGTTCGCCCAGGTTTCCGATGCTGGAAGAGGTGGTAGGCTGCGGGCGATTTTGTCTACCTGGGGGCTACGAAAGTCTATATATATGAAGAATAACTAGACAAATTATAGTTCTTCTCGAAGGGAGGATGTTAAACCACAGTCATGAGAGTTACGTCTAGAGGAAAAGGAGGATTCATTATGAGAAAAGTTTTAGCTGTTATAACTGCTTTAGTGCTTGCGGCAATCGTTTTTGCCCCTGCCATGGGATACACCGTTTCATCCCAAGGCAGGACAAACTACACTTTCAATTCGGCGAGTGTCAACTACACGATCGGAAGTGGGATGCCTGCCCATGAGATGGTCTACCAGGAAGAGATGGCGGAGCATTATCCGACCTACTCCATCAGCTCGATGCCTATGCCCTACTCCTTCAAATTGGGAGCCACAACCCCGTACTCGATCAAGCCGGGGATCAACCCGACGAAGGTAGAGGTCCTGGGTGGACACAAGTCATCTGTACTTGGAACCGCTGAACGGGTAGGAAATGGACTCAAACTTCCAACAGAGCCGGAGAACGCAACCGAGCAGGCCATTGGACATCCAGTTCCTGCAGAAAAACCAGCTGCCTCGAATGTCATAGATTTGACCAAACCGGCGAACGCTACCAAGCCGACTAACGCAATTAACGCGACTAATGTGACCGCTCCCTCTCCGGCTATGCCAGCAGAGAACAAGACCAACATAACCGCTCCGGCAGTTGTTAAGTTCTCCATTATAGGGAAAGTCACTGACGATAATAAGACCGGTTTAGCAGATGTGAAAGTCAACCTCGAGCAGCCAGCGAAAACGGTGATCGCCAACACAACGACCTCCAAGAACGGCAACTACTCCTTCCCAGATCTGATGCCTGGGGATTATGTCGTTGCTGAAGTTCTTCCAGCCAACTGGACCGCTGTGACCCCAGCAGAAGGAATGACCAGTGTCACACTCAAGGACAAGGACATGACAGTTGACTTTGTCAACAAGATGATGCCAGCGTCCGTCCCTGCTCCGGCTATGCCAGCGGGGAATCAGACCAACACAACAGCACCTAAGTGATTTAATCTAAGCTGAGGACTTCTGGAGCTCCAGAAGTTCTTCTTCATCCTATTTTCTTAGTCCTTCTTGTTGGCCAGAGGGGCCAGAAGCTTGATAAGTTTGACTTTGCTATAGTAAACTCCACGTGAACTGTCCGGGGCGCGAGGCAAATCACCCTTGCGGTGAAGGATCTTCTCCCACTCCATTGCTTCTTATTTGTTTCAAGACTTTTCAATGGCGATGCGAATCTTCTGGGCGGCCCAGAAATCCATTCGATCCACAGATCCACTAAGCTTATTACTGAAGCATTCATACACGGAAGTAAAATGCTGCTAATTTCGAGCTTGTCAAAGACAGGTTTTTTGATTCAGCATCCAAGAGCATGAAGGTTCATCGATCATGAGAATTAGGTTATTTATTTTAACGTCCTTGATTTTGCTTTCTTTGCTTACCATACAAGCATTCTCCCAATCCCCCAGCCAACCGATAGCAGGATATGATGAGGTCTCCGGATCTTTCAGTACAGGCGGCGGCAGCCTATCTGAAGAAGCTCAAGCTTCAAGGGCAGCTCAGAATGGACAGCCAGTGAAGGATACCGATACCTCGACCTCCTCAATGGGCACTCATTATTACGGAGCTTTGAATCCACAGCAATCAAGCCTGGTGCAGAATCAGACCCTCGTCATTAGGCCGGTCGTGGACGTCACTGCGCCTGCCGAGATCTCGCCCGCTGGAATTGCGAAGGTTTCAGGAAGTTGGTCTTTGAAGCTTGACGATAATACGTCCATCAAGGCCGATCTGACCCTTTTCCAAAATGGAAATGCCGTCTATGGATCTGGAAATATGAATCCGGGTACGAATACCACACTTCAGGCTGCTGCAAGTGGTATAGTTACAGGCAACAAGCTAAACCTAAATCTAGTATCACTAGGAAAAATAAGCCTGTACCGCTTTTCCCTGACGATAAGTAAAGATTCAGTAACTGGAAGCTATAGTGCTTTGACTCCCGGCGCACCCCAAATTACAGGTACTGCGAAGGGAGGGCGATTCCTACAACTTTCTTAAGGGCGGTAATACCTCCAGGCCCCTTGGAGGCGAGTCGTCTTGTACAATATTCAGACATCCGTTTACGGTATCCGGAAGGCAATTCTTGAGTTAGCAGTTTAAGATAAGACTTGGTGGTTCTTGAGTTCATATTTTGATGATTAGACGAACGTGGTTTTTCTTGCGCCTTTGCTCTTCCGAATACGAATTGCAAAAGTGTTGGTATAATGATAACAAATAGAGTTATATAGGGAAAAGCCATACCTAAGCTAAATTGAGGAATTAGAAATGGTAAATGGAACAGTAAAGTTTTTCAATAGAGTTAAGAGCTTTGGATTCATAGCTGGCGACGATGGAAAAGATTATTTCGTACACGTTTCGGGTTTAAATCCCGGTGTCACTATCGATGAAGGGGACAAGGTCACTTTCGAGGTAGTAGAGGGCGAGAAAGGACCTAAGGCAGAGAAAGTAGCGAAAGTATAAGGTTTGTGCTGCTATAAACTTGTACGGCAAGCGGCTTTGCACCTAAACTGCCCTTCAGGCAGACTTTTAGGTGCGGACACCAGACTTTAGGTGCAAGAAGTCTGGGTTGATCCCATTTTTCGTGCATCTATGAAATTGCCGTGAAATTATAAGCTACAATTTGCCAACAGTTCGCTCACCTGAGCGGTTGGGTTCTTAGATTTCAAGATCTCTCCAAACTTGCACTTTATGGTTGCATTTGTAGATTTTTATGTTGCTGCGCTTTTGGTAGTGCTCCATGAACTTATGTTATGGCAGCGCTCCCCCTAAATATTGGTTTAATTATTGGTTTGGTGTTTGGTGGGCCGGTGCAACTCAACTGCAGATGTTCTACTCGAACTAGCCCTGGAGCTGAAATGAGCGCTAAGGACGCGAGAGAAACGAACTTAAGGAGAGTTTTGGGAGCGTGTGATGAAATTATTCCGAGTAGCGGGAGAACTTTCAGCCCTTAACTGATACAATGGGGATTATCATGGGTTCATGCAATTCACAAAGGGCACTGATCTGCATCGTTGCTGGGCTTTTCATGCTTCTATCGCTGGCTCATGTGACGCAGGGAAGCGAATGCGGAGATCTAGGTAAATATGTAGGAGTGACCTGTTCCACTTCAACCTCAGGTGGATGGGACGCTAAATCCGAGCTGGACAATATGATGGGCACTGGTAATGCAAAGCAAGCACCGCCCCTGTCCCAGTCTGCAATCGAATGGCCAAAGGTCTCCCGTCAATACAGGTGGAATCAGTCGGTATCGGGTTTCAACGATTCCAGCTCAACTAAGGCAACGGCTTCCAGTCCAGAAGAAACCAGCGCAAGCGTAGCATTGCAAGCCAACCAATCAGCCAGCGAATCGTTCAGAAAGCCAGCAAACAGCATCGAGCTCGAACCTAAGAGGAGCCGCAACTTCTACACTATGGCATCTCCGCTCTCGAACATATCCAATTTCGATGTGGTCCTGGATGTCAGCGATGGAGTAACGAAATTCATTCCAGGTGCTATGCACATCGATTACTTGGAATTCCAGGACAACGGTACGCTCCGGCCAGCTCCCGATCTGGCGAGGATTCTTGGGGATGCGGGAATCTCCCGGAACAGCAGCGTTATGATATATGGAGAGTGCAGGCCCTGCGGCGGAGGACCAGCAGTATCCACCTACGCTTACTGGGTAATGCGATATCTAGGGCACGACCCTGCAAAGGTTCGAGTCCTGGATGGCGGAATAGAGAACTGGGTGGAAGCTAATCATTCAGTAATAAACGAATCCCAGACCAGACCAAAGGCTGACTACGCCTTTCTGCAGAAGCCAGAACTTCTGGCCACCCAAGAAGAGGCGAAGAAAGGCGGATTCCAATTGGTGGACGCTAGAAGCTTAGGAGAGTTTGGGGCTGAATCCATACCCGGTTCTTTCAATATTCCTTACGATAGCGTCATGATCAACGGTCGAATCAAGGATGAGGCTGCGCTGAAGATTCTATTCTCGGGTATCCGAAAGGATAAGCCGGTTGTGGTATACACCACTTCCGGCGTCAAGGCCTCTTTAGTCTGGTTTGCTCTTGAGATCATGGGCTACGATGCCAGACTTTCCACTTGGCAGGAAATGACTAAAACCTAAAGAATCAGTGGGCAGTGAGAAGGTCGGCGGAGTATAAGGTGAATTGAGATCCCTAAGAGATCTCTTTCCATAAAAAAGGCGAAAGGTCTCTCTGGGAGACATAAGAGATGATGAAGTATTAGTATGAGCGAGCTGTTTATGATCAGAGGAAAGAGCTTCGCGAATATAAGACGAGAGTGAAAACTCTCTGCATAAGCAATTAGCAAAGGCTAGAACCAGCCATGAGCAGACATTGCTCCAGCGCCAGATCGAGGCCACAAATAAGCAGATCGATAAGCTGGTGTACGAGTTATATGGGCTGACTGAAGAAGAGATAAAAATTCGTTGAGGAGCAGAACGGATAGTAAAATGGCAACTTTCGAGGTACAATAATGGCTGTCCCTGATTTTCAAAGCTTCATGCTACCACTGCTAAAATTTGCTTCTGACGGGAATGAGCACAGTCAAAGCGAAGCAGCTGAAGCACTCTCACATCATTTCAACATAACCGAATCCGATAGAAAAGAGATGCTTCCTAGTGGAAGACAGACTAGATTCGATAATCGTGTCGCTTGGGCCAGCGTTTACCTGAGGAAAGCCGGTTTTCTTGAAAGCACTAGGCGGGGAAGATTCAAGATAACCGAGCGAGGTTTGGAAGTTCTCAAGTCAAACTCTAACAGGATAGATGTTAAGTTCCTGATGAAACACGGGAACGTAGAATTCAAGGAATTTCACCGACCATCACGCCAAGATGAAGGCCACGAAGAAACAAGTTCCGAAGCTGTTCGGACGCCTCGGGAGGTCATGGATGCTGGTTACCAAGAGATGAGACGAGATCTGTCTCAGGAGTTATTGATTCGTATCAAGAGCTGTTCACCTCGATTTTTTGAGTATCTAGTAGTCGATCTTCTGGTAGCAATGGGCTATGGCGGATCTCGAAAAGATGCTGGAGAAGCTGTAGGCCAAAGTGGAGATGGCGGGGTTGATGGTATAATAAAAGAGGATAAGCTCGGCCTGGATGCGATCTATATCCAGGCCAAACGATGGGATGCTACTGTAGGCCGCCCTGTAGTACAGGCTTTTGCAGGCAGCTTGGAGGGGCAACGAGCGCGAAAAGGCGTCTTGATCACTACATCCCAATTCTCCACTGACGCACGAGACTATGTCACTCGTATCGAGAAGAAGATAGTTCTGATCGACGGAGAAGAGCTTGGCAAGCTAATGATCGATTATGGAATCGGTGTGGCCGCTGATGCTATTTATGAGATAAAACGGCTGGATATCGATTATTTTGATGAGGAATTATGATGGAAGGCGAGCGCCAATACTGGTTATGGGTAACCCGCCCTGAATATTACTTAGACGAGGATGGCAGCGAGAGAGAATCATTAGATCCAGAAAACAACGTGGATTCTGATGGCTGGTGGACTTGCAATAAAGGAACTAAAGAAGGAGATCTCGTTTTTCTATGGCGTACCTCTCCGAAAAAAGATATTGGTTATCTAATTCAGGCCGAAAGCGACGCCTATTCCATTGCCGATGAAAACGACCAGGGATGGGATTATGCATGCGACTACCAGGTGCTTTACAAATTTAACCGCCCTATTCACGTAAAAGACCTGCGTAACAATCCTTATTTCGATAATTAAGGGGCCACTTAGATGTAGTTTCCAACGCACCAGTTTTAAAATCTCCCCAGAATATTGGAATAGGCTGAACCTGCTTGCTGCGGCAAATAATCCAGGGTATCTTGATTTTATAGAGCTTATCCAAAAGGAACCATTGGCAGAAGGCATACGGCTAGAAGAAGAGCTTGAAGAAGCATTAATTTCCAATCTGCAAATATTAAAAAAATTCGGATATGATTTGGAATTATACGTTGACCCAGCTTCAAAACAATCTGGTAGGCAATTCATCTGTAAGGGTAACAGTGGTCGCATTGACTTGCTTTGCCGTGACAAGAGGCAAACGAGGTACGTGGTAATTGAGCTGAAAAACGTACGAGCCAGCCAGAATACATTCGGGCAGATATCTAACTATAGTGCAGCACCTAAAGATTGACACTTATAACCATCATGCAGGGATTTACCCGCAGGGTGTATGAGTATAAATCTTTGGGTTTTTGACTATATATGGGATGGGTACAAGATAGAATTTCAAATGGCGTTCCTGCCGCAGGACTTGTAATAAGTCGAAGTTACGATACCAAATTTGAGCCTGCATTAAAAATAACTGACAAAATCAGTCACGTAAACGTTGAGGATCTGGGATTTTGAAGCAGAAGTGGCCTTCTCCAAGGCCAAATACGAGGACCAATCCCAGCTCCTGGCAATACGACCGGGTTATGTGGACACTTACAGAACATCGGCTCGACGAGCGAGAGAGCGATGGGTTCATATCCTTCCTGTTATTTTGATGAAGTTGAGATTTTGGTGTCGAATTTTTGGCGACACAGGCAAATTATCATGAGAAACGATTTGGATATGGCCACATCACGGCGCAAGGAGCTTTTGGAGCTTATTGCGGCCGCGGCCGATGAAATAGCATCGATAGACTGCCGTTTACCGATTCTGTATAGTCAAGCCCTAGAGACCGATCTTCTTCAGAACGAAGAAAAAGCGCTAGCTCAAACCCACTAGCGCCCACATTTTAAAGCTGATGTTCATAGATAGCAGCTATGCTTATCGATCAAGGAGAGTGTATAAACTTAAAGTATAGGCCAAGGCTAAGCGCGGATGGTAGTTCTGGAAACGAATCGCCTTGTCAGAGCTCACATGATAAAGCCCTGTGGGATCTGGCTGAGGCCAAAAGAAGGATAAAAGTGGTGAAATAGGACGAATGCATAATAGATGGAGCGTGAGGAGCGGCAATGAAGAAACCACCATATAACCACCGCGATCGAATACTCTGGATCTTGGCCCAGAAAGGCGGCTCTATAACTCGATCTGAGCTTCGCCGTTCGATGGAAATTAAACTAGAAAATATGGAGCGGATATTGGGTGAGTTGGAGAAGGAAGGCAGGATTAATAGGGCAGTTGGCAAGCAGGGCGAATTGATATCGTTGAAGGAATAATAAGGAGGGAGGCAAAAGTCAATGATGAAGCAATAAGAAGGACGCATGACTTCTGCCTAGATTTGTATTCGACATTCAACGTATAAGTAGACGTGGTATTCGACAACTTATTTTCATAAAGTTTAGAAAATTAATTTCTGAAATGACCTTTGGCCATGATATCCGCTTTGATGAATCATAGATACGGCCTGGGTAGAGATCGATTGATTGCAGCCTGTGTGATAGCACGGTCAGAACAAGAAAAGCTATCGCGAAGTGGTCCAAATCCTACTATCACCATTAGAGGATCTAAGGCATCAATTACAATTACAAAGCAATTCTGCACTAATTGTATCAAGGTAAATCAAAAAAAATTCACGCGAGGCTACGATTATTCCTCAGCGGCCTTTTAGTGCTAATGATAGTTGAATCTCGTTTTTATCGGAATAGGATAGTGTTCAAATACTATACAGCCAAATAGATACTAAAATTTTCGTCTAAGAGGTGGAAATACGACACAAGACATACTCGAAAAGGGAGCCATCATTCAGAGGGATAAGGAAACCTTCGCCATAGCACCTCATATCCCTGGAGGCATAATCGATCCAGCAGGATTGAGAAAGATCGCGGACGTGGCCGAGAAGTACCATGCCAAGGTCTTAAAGATCACATCCGCCCAGAGAATCGCCATTGTGGGCATCCCTCCGGAAGACATCGACAACGCCTGGAAGGACCTGGGGATGAAGCCTGGCGCGGCCATCGGTCTATGCGTTAGGAGCGTAAAGATCTGTCCAGGAACTACCTTCTGCAAAAGAGGACAGCAGGACTCGGTAGGCGTTGGTCTCAAGCTTGACGAAAAATATCACGGCATGGCGCTTCCCTGGAAGTTTAAAATCGGAGTATCGGGCTGTGGCAACTCGTGCGCCGAGTCGGCGGTTAAGGACTTGGGTCTGATTGGTACTTCCAAGGGCTGGAGGATTCTGGTAGGCGGATGCAGTGGCTTCAAGCCCAGGATAGGACAGGTTCTGGCAGAGAACCTCTCAGACGATGAGGCCATGAACCTGGCAGAGAAGGTTATCAACTACTACAAGGCTCATGCCAAGAAGCAGCGCTTGGGAGAGTTCATCGACGAAATAGGATTCGACAAGTTCAAAGCCGAAGTCGTCTAATTTATTTATTTTGAATTGGTCAATGCTATCTTGTGTTTTGCTCGGTTATCTAAGGAGGATCTCATGGCTTGATAGCGCCCCCTAATCTTTTTCCAAAAGGGACCTCGATAGATCACTTGCTTTTGAGCAAATCCGTTATTTCGTTCAGGTCAGGAAGCTGCTTAAGATCATACACCTTGAAAAAGGCTATACTGCCCCTCTGATCCACCAGTATGTTCGCCCTCTCCGAGAACCCTTCCTTCTCTCTCAGGATTCCGTAAAGCTGTGCCAGACCACCGTGAGGCCAGAAGTCAGATAGTAGCGATGTACTCACAATTCCAAGGCTCTCCGCCCAAGCTTTCTTGCAAGGCACTGAGTCAACGCTGACGCCAAAAGCCAGGATGTTCAACGAGTCAAATGTCCTCTTGTTGTCCTCTAAGGCTCTCATCTGCTTGGCGCAGACAGACGTCCACGCCAGAGGATGGAAGGAGAGTAGAACCCATTTCCCCAAGTGATCCGAAAGCTTGAACGTCTTCCTGTTCTGGTCTTGTATTGTGAAATCTATTGATCTGTCGCCGACTTTTAGCTTGTCTACCATCGCACTAACCTCATAATAAGTGGTCGCTTAAAATATAAAGAGGTTCCCGAAATAAACCCGGCCTCTGGACAGGATGGCAGAAGACGACTCGGTGCTGTATGAACTCCCTGTTATAGATTGTATTAAGGGCCAAATTAGCCCATATGGTTCCTCTCCTTCAGCATTCGGCAATTTTCCTATTTTCTTTACCAGCTCGGGCACGGCACAATCCTGTCGGTCTTCAAGTCTCTCTTCACCTGGCTGCCTCTCGAATATATGCTCATAACGAATATGCAGAGCGTGGATAACAACATTGATATTCTTCGATGACATTAAATATAGAACTTTATTCGAATAAGCTGTGTGAAGAAGATATGTGGAGACGTGGGCGGAGAAGACTTCTAATCAGGTATCTGGAGGTGTTACTGGATGACTGAGTATATGTCGTATGAAGATCTTCCCAAATTGAAACTACCATACGGGCAAGAGGTTTTCGTAAGCGACTCAACGCTAAGAGACGGAGCCCAGATGCCCGGCGTAGTGATACCTGTCAAGAACAGGCTGAAGATCTTCGAGTACCTTCACAAGATAGGTGTCGAGAAGCTCGAGTTATTCCTGTTCACAGACAGCGACAAAACAGCAGCTAGGGCTATGCTGGATTACGGCCACGAAGTTCCTGAGGTAACGGGCTGGGCCAGAGCCAATCCAAATGATATAGATCTCGTATTATCCATGGACGGAATTGAAGAGATAGGCATTCTCATGTCCATCTCCGATGCACATATTAGGACAAAGATGGGACTGAAAAGCAGAGTTGAGGCTGAGGATAAGTTCCTACAGGCATTAGAATATGCTTTGGACCACGGCCTGAGAACTCGTGCCCATCTTGAGGATGTTACAAGATCGGATCTAGAAGGATTCGTTTATCCTTTCAGCCAGAAGATCCTGGAGAGGGATCCCGAGTGTACCCTGCGCTTGTGTGATACACTTGGTTTCGGTATACCTTTTGAGAACGCCTGTAACCCATACGGTATTCCGGAAATGGTAAAGAGACTGAAGGAAATCGGAGCCAAGAATATCGAGACCCACGTTCATGACGACTTTGGGTTTGGAACTGCTACATCTATTGCGGGATTCTGGCACGGGGCTAACTGGTCAAATCTGACGTTTCTCGGAATGGGAGAGAGGGCGGGGAATGCAGAGTTAGAAAAGGTGCTTTTGTTCCTGGTCCAGAGGGTGGAAGGGTTTCAGAAGTACGACCTAAGCTGCCTAAGAGAGTTTGCAGAATATGTCGAAGAGAACTTGGGCATACGCGTACCTAGAAACAAGGCAGCGGTTGGGAGCAATATATTTGCCCACGAGAGCGGAATACACACCGCCGGAGTCATTAAGAATCCTTACATATACGAACCTTATCCGCCAGAGCTAGTGGGCGGTAAGAGATCGATGATGATAGGGCCTACTTCTGGGACGGATGTTGTGAGGCTCAAGGTTGAGGAAGCCCTCATGGACATGATGCGTCTAGAGACGAAGGTGGAAAAAACCGACTGGCGAGTTCAGGCGATTCATTCCGATATCAAACACCTCTACGATGAGGAAAAGAGAAATTCTTGCATATCTGATGAGGAGATCAGGGCGTTGGTCGAGAAATACTTCCTATTCGGCCCCAAATTGGAGAACGAAATTCATCAAAGGGAGACCGGGATGTGATCGACAAATTGTAATAGGAGACATTATTTCCTCAAGGTTGACCTCCTTTATAGTATGCCTGTGGCTTCTCCCGATGCCTTATGGCTTGTGATATAGGTGGCCTGCCTTTCTTCTTTTCGTAGTCCATCCTCTGCTTCAAGATACACTTGCCATGTCTCAGTCCTCCTAACGGGTTCTTTGGCGTTCCCATGGAGTTCATACATCTTGCCATAACCGCTGCGCCCCTGGCAAGCCCATCATCGACAAAGACCACGTTTCTATCTGGCTCATCATAGAGGCCGAGTTTCGCTATTTCTTCCAGGATCAAACTCGGCTTGCTCCCGGTTATCCCCGCACGGCCAGTCACACCAATGGCAGTCTTGTCGGTTACCAGACCCTCTTCCACCCCCACCTCGACCAGCCTTCTTACCAAATGGGCGCTGACCATGTCGAGGGTTCCGAAAAGGGTTTTGATGCCTTTCGACATGTAGAGCCTTTCGCCGATCAAGGAAAGTTTGTGCAAGTCGGACCCGTTTACTCCAACGTCGCAGCCTATCAAGACTACATTGTTTAATTTTGCCGCTTCAGGATTAACAGGTACGAGGCCGTACTTTGTTCGGTTCGTCGGGACCTTCTCGACTGTGATCAGCTCGTTTATCTGATCTGCATACTCCTTTGCATCCTCCCCATAGTCCGGCTTCATCGTCGAATCGTAGATGTCCAGACTTGATCCTGTTTTCCTGTCCACCAACCCTGTTCCCTGTACCACAGCGTCGTGAATAGCTCCAGCCAAGCCGAGAATGTTTCCTATTGTGTGAGCATAGGGCAACTCATCACTGGTGATTCTGCCTTTTAGGGTGGTGCCGAAATCCATGGAAAGACAAGGGTTGCGAAAGTCCACGTCCGTCCACCTGCTGCCTTCCTTTATGCCCGCAGTAGCTAGCTCGCCCTCCATCTCGTTGGCCACGATCTCCAGTCCAGTGGCTCCCTGAGGTGGGTAGCAAGATGCAACTGCACCGCCAAAGACAACATCATCCATCAAAGAATATCGCTTGAATTTATCAATTATGTTATCGATGGACATGGCAGGGGTCATGAGCCTAGGTGGAACTCCGGCCATGAGGCATCCTTGGGCCAATGCCTGAATGAAAACCCCTATCTGTTCTGGCGAATCAAGCCCTGCCACCACGCCTGTGGACCTGACGACAAAATTTAAGTCCGTCTTGATGTCCAGGCGAGCTTTCTCGTGGCTCTCGATCAAGGTGTCTCTTACAAGCTCCGCTATCGAATCCTTGGTCAGGGGCGTACTATTGATGGTCCTGGCGAAGATCTCTTCTCCGGGCTTTGGCTGCCTGACGTCCCTAGTCATTTTTATAGTCTTGTTGACGATATAGGTCTTTCCTGATACCATGTTTGTTGCAGTCAGGATCGACTTTGTTGTTGTGTTCCCGACTTCGACTGAAGCGACTATGTAGTGAGGCTCGCACTTGAGTGCAAGGTAGTCCACTGTAGGGCTCTCTGCAATCCTTGGTCTAGGTCTAGCGAAGAGACTAGGGACAATCACATTAAAAGATTGAACTTAAACATGTTAAAGACTTCTGGTGAGTTGCTTTTGAACCGGCTTTCTCCAGTCCACAGTCCATCTTAATTTGCGGTGCAAATTTTTGGTTCTAGGAAATTTATCTCAGGCCCTGGCCCTCGGATTCGTTATTCATTTCAGCCAGAAGTTCTGAGGTTGAATTCGTCCAAGATAATTCATCTCATACCTAAAATAGGAGCTGAGGCAACTAAGTCGTCCTAAAAACCAGGCTCGACCCGGAAGTTTCTTCGGTGTTGCTCCTTCCAGAATCCAAACTCATTTGGGTACAACGATAGCATTTGAATCAGAAACGCGGTGGACCAATTTACTCTCTTGAAACCCCAGCGAATTAGATCTCTCTCATGGACCCACGGATAGTATATGTAAACAGCCATCAAGTGGTGTACATTCAATTGGTACGTCGCGTCTCCCTTAGCGAGGCTCTCCCTGAACTTATCGGCGAAGCTAAGATATATTGTCGTTGAAGTCGTTTGACGATACGTAGGCTGCAGTAGCTCGGGAAAAATAGTTCGAGAGCCGATGTCCTCAATGATCTGCTGGTTCACATGGCGCTCGTTCAGAATCCTTCTGACATCAATCCCCGTTCCCTTGACGTACTCACTGAACCATTGCGAAACTGGATCTCTGTTGGCAAGGAATGCCAAAAGCATCGATGAGAACGATATATCGAAATCTCTTTCGTAATAATGGTTGATTAGCCTGGCTCGAGCTAGCAGGCGCTTCAATTCCAGCGAACAATTGGATAATCCCGAGTAGATTTCAGCCGGAATCATTTATCATCACATCATAAGCTTCCTAATATAATTGAAACACTGCGATATGAAAAAGGTTTCGATAAGCTCCATGTGTGATATCACGCCGGTGCAGGGGTGGTGAAGGAGACTCGGCCTAGAAAGGAAGTGCCGTTACAATACTGCTGAATACAATAGATTTCTGTAGCCATTTGACCGCCGACCAAGCAACTTTAAATATAAAAGTTATTAGAATATGATTGGGCTTGGATATGATTGAGGCGAAAGAGACGAGCATTATCTGCTCGATGATGGACGAAATAAAAGTCCTCAAGAAAAGGGTTGAAGAGATGGAAGAGCGACTTCAGACACTTACAGATATGCAGCACAGCGAATCTGCATTTGAAGTCCGGGATGACTATTTGGTGCATCTTGACAAGCTAGAAGAAAAAGGCGAATTTGAAGAGTTCACTGATATTGGAGAGTTGCGGCGAAGGATTGAGAAAGCGGAGCATTGAAAGTGTCTTCTTATGAATACCGCTTAGAAAAGGGTCTGATATCTTTCTTAAATAAAGTTCACAAAAAAGATAAGAAGCTCTATGAAGCGGCAATGAAGAAGATAGAAGATATCGTAGAGAATCCCCATCATTACAAGCCATTAAGATACGACCTCAAAGGGCGAAGAAGAGTTCATATCGAGAAATCCTTTGTTCTCACCTTCAGAATCGACGAAGAGGAGAAGAAAGTGACTTTTTTGGACCTTTGCCATCATGACAAAGTCTACAAAAAAGATAACTGATGCAGGTTCACGAAGTTCCTCCCTTCACAATTCGTATCTCCTCCTCCGAGAGGCCGTACAGCCGGTACACAATGGCATCGATCAGCTCATCCGTCCGCTCGATCTGCCCCCGGAGCGGCCCAAGCTTGCCCACCGTTGCCCCGAACTCCGCCTGGAGCGCCTCAGCGGGCTCCCGTCGGGCCGGATCGATCGCCAGCTTCTTCTTATTCTTCTTCAGCACCGCCAGGAAGTCCTCGTAATCGTGCTCGTAGTAGCTCTGGATTTCGGTTTTGGGCGTAAGGTCTTCCACCTGGCCCCGACGTAGCCCTCCAGCCAGCCCAGGAAGCCCTTGATCTCCTGCTGCTTTTGTTTGTTCATCTCCAGCATCCGCTCCGCCAGAAAAGCGAGCAGGTCGTGTACAACATCCGACTTTTCCTGCTCGGCGATGAAGTTGCCTGCTTCTTCTTTGGCAGGCAGGCTTCGACGCTGGCCAAGATCTCCTCGAATTTGGAGGTTTGGTACAGTTGCTTTAGCTCGGCCACCAGGCAGGCGCGGTCGGGCTCAGATGCGTGGAGCAATCGTTTATTCCAGTGGCCTCCGCTTAGGCAGCAATTATATTATCCATAAGCCATATCATCAAATACGTATAGATTATCCCCAATCGAGCATCAAATTCATTTGCTGTATCTTTGCGATGGCCCAAAGCATTAACAAATCTCCAATTGGATTCAACTATTTTTTCAACACTCTCTCGATATCTATCACCAGTGTCTTCCGCCTTTAAGTAGCGCCTTGCCGTCCATTTAAGTTTGTTGCCTGCATCATCTTCTTTGGGTAACTCTTGACCCTCCGGTACAAATGAAGGGTTAAACACTTCTTTTGAAAAGGCAATTATAGTATCCCTGCATTTATATCCAACTTCATTCCAAGAGGTATTGCCAGATCTGGTGGATAAATTAAAAAGTTGCCTATATGCATCAACAAGCAATTTATGAGTTTCAGGATAACGTATGCTAGCCTCACTATCCACTAAGCCTTGTATTTGGTTCATGATATCAACTGGAGTAATGAGCGTCTCTAGAGTGCGAAGCTCTTTATCCACATAGCCATAAAACGGATTGAAAATGACATCTACTGCGCTGTGAACCGCATCAACGAGCTTTGAACTTCCACCTCCATAAGTTGTGAGCCCTATTTTCCACAATCCATCATCGCCTTTCACAAAGCGATCTCTAGCTGATTCCAACACACTTAGGCTTTGGGCGGCTCGTTCTTCCTCGTCTAAAGAAAAACCCAAATTTGTCTGTCCGCACCCTGAGCATCCTGCAAGGCTGCGCCCATTTAACCAGCTATCTGGATTGAATTCTTTGTAGATCTGAGTCAAACGAAGCTTCATTAAAATACTCCTAACAATAGGTGTATTATCAGCAAAATAGAGTGTCCTAGCTAATGCTTCATCCGCATGATTATAATCTGTTCGTAAAAGTTCTTGGCGATAATTTTGCCACTGTGTTCTTACTTCACGAATCTCCATCGTCATTTAAGGGTCACCATTTTTGCTTCATTAGAGTCAAAAGTCTCCTAATGCCTCATTGATCTCTACTTGAGCCCGCGACGCAGAACCATTTTCGTCAACAAGCTTTATTTCCTTTGTACAGCCGGGACAGAGTATAACCTCCTCGGCAATGACCTGTTTTAGTAAAACTTCTACTTCAAAAGAACAATTAGGGCACTGAATGCTAATAAGGAAGTTGGATATGTCCATAATACATTCACTCTATCTTGATTTTTCCGTCAACATTTAATCTGCACATGTTTTCCGATGAATAAATATTTGAGGCATAGGGCGGAAGTAATTGTGTCGCTTTATTGTCCATCGACCGAACCTTCGACAATTTTGATCTCCTCTTCTGTCAGATCGTAAAGCTTGTAGACCATGGCGTCGATCAGTTTATCGGTCTCTTCGATCTTCACTGCCATTGCCTTAATTCTCGAAACTGAGGACTGAAACTCCTTGGACAATAGCCCCTTTGTTTCTCTGGCTGAGGGATTGTATCCCTCCTTCAACTTCTTTTTATTATTCACTAGAATTGCATGAAACTCGGCGAAGTCGAGGTTGTAATATTCCTGGAGCTTGGTGGCTCCGCTTAAGTTCGTAATCCTGGAGCCGATCTCGCCTTCGAGCCATGTTAGAAATCCTTCTACCCCTTGTATCTCGGATTGCATCAACTTATGAAGGTCTAGCATCTGCTCTGTCATAGAAATAATGCCGTCACGAAATTCGACCTCATCGGAGACTGAGGAGTCGATAAATCGAACAGGGAACCCTTCAAGATATTGTCCAAAGAAACGCAGGTAAATCTCTCCTTTGCCCTCCAGACCAGCGCAGATTGTGCGGAAATAAAGGTATCCGAGCTTTGAATTGAGCAGTCCTAGAAGATAGAGGTCATGCAGCGGGATGAAATAGACTGTGTTTGCCCCGTAATAGCCTTCCTCATCAAGAGCAAACCTGGGCGCGATAGCAATATCGGGGAATATGATCTTCATGTTATCAAGGTACTTCTTGTAATTATATTGCGGCTGCTGGAGTTCATACCACTCTTGCTTTGTTGCTCGGCTACGTAGCTGAGTTTCATAAGGCTTCAAATGATCAATTATTGCTGGGTATGGCTTCATGTCGATACCGTGGTAGGTATAAATTAGATAGAGACCTTCAGATTTTATGTAATATCTCTGGACGTTGCGCCCGTTTAAGAAGGGCTTAATTATCTCTGCTGCTTCTGGGTTAGCTTCTATGAGTGCAGAACGCTGCTCTTTATCAATGACGAACGCCTCAGTAAGCCCCGATTTTATGCCCATGCCTATCAACCCATCACAGTAGTTGATTAGAGGGATACAAGTGGATTGTAACTTAGAGATCAATCGATCCTCTTCTTTCCGGGCGAAACTCCACGTAGGCTGAGATAAAGCTGATCGGTCTACTTCGTAAGTGGTCTCTTCGATTGCATCGTCAATTGTTAATGAGCCGTTTAAAAGGGAAGCGAAGTTTTCAGCAGACATAGGTGCTGAGTAGAATATTGGCCCATTTGGCTGACCGTGGGATGTGAGGAGGACAATTGTTCTTACCGTAGCAGTAGGAAAAACAGCCAATCCAGCAAAATCTACGACTCGGTCAATCTTAGCATTCTGCTGGAGGAAGTCTCGTATATGCTTACCATAGTTTGAGCGCAAAAACTTATTTGATACGATCATCCCCAGGCGTCCCTGCTTGCTAAGATGCTTATGCGCATTTTCAATGAAGTATACATATGAGTCAGATCGTTCATCATGAGATATGTAGTCGGCTTTTAGATAATTTTTGATCTCCTTGAAATTTTCCATGCGGATGTATGGCGGATTACCAATAATCGCGTCGAAGCCACCCATACTGAATGCTTCGGGAAATTCCAACTCCCAGTGGAAGAACCTCTTTTCGGAAGCTAACATCTTGGCCCGAGCAAACCACTCTTTTGTCCTGAACTCGGACCAGTCGAGAAACCTCCTCGGGCTCAAGTAGTTCTGAAGCTCTTGATACTCTTCTTCGTCCACTTCATTTCCGAAAAACGTTGATAGCCAGATGTCCGCCAGATCATTGAGCCTTCTAGATAGCTCTTCTTCTCTGAGTTCCTCGAACTTTTTCTCCTTCTCCTTGACCGTCTTGAGGTCGTCATCCGGTTGGGCTGCCATCTCTGCATACCGCTTCAGCAGATCCTCGGTATGCTCCTTCTGCTGCTTCAGCACGAACTGCCACATGGGAAGCTGGCCGGGGTCCCTCTTGGAGTTGGGAAGGATCATCAGCTTGCCCAGTTCCGCGCCGATGAGCGAGTTACCGCATCTCAGGTGGTGATCTAGAAAACTCAAGGGCTTATTTGCGGCTACAGTAGTCAGCCAGAGGGAGAGCTTGGCCAGCTCCACAGCCATAGGATTCAGATCCACGCCGTAGATGCAGTTTCTGACAACCTCTCTCCTGGCCCAGTGGATATCGTTCTCGGCTACCTCATCAGAATCCAGGTCCTCGCGTCTTGCTATCTCTTTGGCATGAATGATCTCCCTTGCAATGTAATCCGTAGCTTCGACCAGGAAATGACCTGAACCCATGGCCGGATCGAGGACCTTTAGACTAAGCAGCTTCTTGAGAAGATCCTTCCTGAGTTCCTCGGCCCACATGGCTTCCTCCATCATCGGATCGATCAGTGGTGCAAGTGTGTTTTTCACTATGTACTTCACGATATACTCCGGTGTGTAGAAGGAACCCGTGGCCTTTCTTTCGCCCTTGTCTGTAACCAAATATAGGCGGCCCGGCTCCACGCTATCTGAGAATTTCTTGTTTGCTGCCTCTTGTTTCGGAAGCCAGACCTCCTTTCCCTTTTCTTTGATGGCCACCATCGGCTCGTCGGCCAGGTGCAACTTGTACTCAAGGATGCCTTCATAGATCGATCCCAGATGTCGAATTTCTAAGGAAGAATAATCGACATAAACCATTCCCTTCTCGCTTCCCTTCTCGCCTTTGGACCGCGCCAAGAGGTCGATGGCCTCCGCAAGATATGAGTTTCCGATCTTCTTTCCAGCGAGAAAAGGATTTTTCGTCTGATCGAAGAGCCCGCCATTGTATGCCGGTATGTAGAACTCTTCCCCTGAATAACCGAAGGCTTCACTTCCATCGTTTATGAGCCGAAATAAGTCCTTCAATCCTTCCCAGTAGGTAGATCTGACCGCCAGCATAGTTTCGCCCTGATCTATTCTGTCTGCGATCTCCTCCTTCAGTTTGCGAAGGCTCATCTCCCTGTAGTGTTTGTTGTCGGTGTTCAAGAGCTTCCTGCTCTCGGCATAGAAGATGAATAGAAGGCGATAAAGCAGTCGCAAGGAGTTCTCTTGAACATCTCTTATGTCTTCCATCGAATACGACAGCGAGTTCGATTGATCTGCAAAAAAGCCTTCAGCCAAGACTTTCATTGCTTTATAGACATTCTCTTGCAGATCATTCCCGATCTTCTGGGCGTATGCAGTGCTCTCCTCACTTATTCTATCCAGGAAAGATGAACCGAGCGGCACTTGGGGAAAGGCTTCAAGCCTAAAGAAGAGATAAAAATACTTGAAAAGAGTGATATCGCCGGTTTCCTCGATCCTATTGATCAGCACGGGAAGATTTACTTCATAGTAACAGTCCATCTTGAAGCTCGTGTCTTCATGGTAAAGCCTCCACAGTCTCCCGTTGGTGAGAATCGCCCACTTCGGCGGAGTGGCTCGGAGATAAACGTCTATTTGGTAGCTGGGATTGGTCATCTCGCGATGTGCTTTTCCCTGGCGGCCTTTATCTAAAAGCACATTCCACGCTTTGGCATCTCCTACAGCAATGGCTTTCTTATAGAAGTCTTCAGCGCCCTTCTTGTGGGAATAAGCCTCTTCCAGAGTCTCTTGATCGGGAAAGAAGGCATAGTCGGGTTTCAGGGGATCGTGATGTAATCCTTCCTGAACCCCGTAATGGTGGCCGAGGATGTCAAACACCGGCCTGATCCAATTGTGTTCAAGATCAGCCTCAACGTACTTCTCGAAATTCTTCCCTTTCCGGTCGAAGATCACTTTGATTTGTGAGTATGCTCCACGGAGATGTGCATCATCGTCCCATTCTGGGACCTTTTGGATCATATTCTCTAAGTAGTGATTTGAAAAAAGGCCGCTGTTATTGAACGCATTCACAGTCTCGGTGTTCTCCGTGGTTGTCACCAATTGCCTATCCTCCTGATAAGGATCTTCCATCATATCCAAAAGCTTTGTGGGAAGCAATTGGGTCCCCTAATAGCCGCATGTAAATGTAGACGTAATAGTCCCATCCCTGCTGTGATGCTGTATTACTGTAATATGTGCCATACCGGAGTGTCGCCGTAGAACCATCTCTTTTGCCATCCAGGATACGAATAGCCAAGATGAATAACCTCTAGCCTCCCGTCTTTGGAGGTCATTGCGTATCGTGTACCACATTCTTATATACGTTGATCGTCGTATAGAAATCTCAGGGCAAAGGTCGTCCGATCACCTATTTTCCCCTCCTACATCACAGAGGCTTTTGCCCTCCCTCCTTATTCACTATTTAGCATCCACCTGCGGAATTCCGGTCCAGGCTGCGAAACAATGGACTACATATGACTATTACTACAATTATTCCTAGTCCGATTATTCCTACTCTATAATTGCATCACTGCACATTTAATTAAACTTAAATAGTTTAAAATACTACTAATTAATTGGAGCCTCCTGAGTTACTCCCTAGAAACCCTCGAAGGCTCCTTTCATTCCCTATCATTGTCCTTAGATAAGCTCTGTGATATTGCTTTAGACTATAAACTAAGAGAGCTATTTCTAACCGTAATTGCGCCGATGCATATTTAATTAAGGTAATTAGATATTTATCGCCCCTAACTTTAAATTAGGGCGAAACCAAATGAATAGCATGAATTTAATAGAGCTGGGACGGATCACGTCTGACGAGAGAATCATTCAGTATCTTTGTAATAAATTTAAAGATCTATCGTGCCCGAATTGTAAGCAGCAAGTATACTACTTTATGTCGAGACAGAGGCTGCGATGCAAGATCTGCGGCAGGGATTTTAGTCCTTTAAAATCTACAAAATTCTCAGAGATCAGGATATCGGCTTCCAGGTGCCTTATATTGATCAAGCTTTTTGAGCTATCCGTTTCTGCCAGAAAAGCTTCCAAGGTCTGACCATCTTGTCTTAAGTTTCTATAAATATGATAATTATAAATGATATAAAATGATATAAAACGGGTGAGGACATGTGAAAATAGCCGGATTCCTATAATAAGCAGCCGCTGATTATATGCAATTCTATTTTATTTTTTCTGGTTTTCGTTCATCACAATTTGGCGATTAATCCACTCCCCACCTGAGACATGCCCTCTGAAGCCATTCTAGTGACGTTTTAAGAGGCTTGAGAATTTGATAGACAGATCCATGTGGCCAAAAAATTTCGAGCAAAAAGGTACAAGCAAAAGCGAAATGTAAATGAGAAGAAGCTAACAGAAGGAACGTAGAAAAGTGGTAGAGCCAGCTCTATGTCTGGCTCAAGGTATCGAGGCTTAAGCGGTTGTCTTTGTCTTGGCAATGTACTTGATCAGATCCGGGCCAATTTTCGCCTTTCTTTGGATCTGGTTTGCTACCTCGTCGGCAGTCGCGCCGGTAGCTGCTAGGGTGCGAATCTCCTCAATGGTAGCGTCATCGACGGTGTAGTACTCATCCAGGTCCTTTCTGTGGCCCCACACGTCTCCT
The DNA here is from genome assembly GCA_041494285.1 of Methanotrichaceae archaeon. Lineage (GTDB taxonomy): Archaea > Halobacteriota > Methanosarcinia > Methanotrichales > Methanotrichaceae > Fen-7. The sequence continues at coordinate 7,229 of JBGQAL010000003.1, read as the reverse complement.
TCCAGCAGCTCGATGCCCTGCATGTCCAGGAATACCTGGATGGCATTGGACATTGTCTTCTGATAAGAGTGGGGTACCTGAACCGTTCTGAGCCTGGGGCATCTCTGCATCAGGTTGAGGAAGTCAACGTTCGATGCTCTGAAGGCCATATGGACCATCTTTTCGCTGGGATTGAGATTGGGAATCTCAGTTCTTTGACTAACTACTCTAAGTCTCATAATTCTCTGGCATGACTACTCTTCTTTATATATTTATAGACACTTCCGCTGTACACTTCTGTACAAATCGATTCCAGTTGCATATGCGTATAGTGAGTCCTTCGCTCATCATGCCGGTCTTCAGTCGGCATGACAATGATCATGTTGGAAGCCGCTGCGAATAATCCAGCGCCGAGCGAACCGAGGGAAGGCCGAGAGGACCAATGGCTTTATCCATCTGCAGCAAATCTTTCATCACGAACAACTTTGCATGTGCTTAGGAGATCCATCGCGTAGTGCGTTTGCGAAGCATGCGCGGTAGTAGATCCTGAGACCCACGCCAGAACCGACCTACCGTGCTACAGTTACACCAAATCCATTTTAATCTAATAGAACCTACCACAACCGATCCCGGCGGTCATTGACGCGGCGGGGGGATGGTCTGGTGGGGAGCTTCGTCCCAACCATCCTGAGCAAGTGTGACCGCAGGTTGAAGAGATTCCTTTATGCAACAGTCGCGACTCAACGGGAGGATTCCATAATAACATATAACGATGCCCGAAACGATCCGAGTAATAGTCTGTGCCGAAGAGTATTCCAACCTGCCTCTCTAAAAAGGGGGATGCAAAACGCTTATAACCATTCTCACTAATAGAAGCATGGGTGAGTTAGTTGTCTAAAAACTATAGCACTGTTATTCTCTTCCTTGCTGCCTTGGTTCTCTCAATTTCGATTTTTGCTTTGGCTGAAAGTTACACAGTAAAGACTTCCTCGGACAAGTTCCTGGGCAACTACCTGGTTAACCAGAGCAACTTTACGCTCTATTACTTCCAGAACGATTCAGCAGCCAACGGAGCCAGCACCTGTTATGGCGAATGTGCTGCCCTATGGACTCCCTTTTATTCATCGAACCTATCTTTGTCTGATAATTTGAGGCAGATCGACTTCGGTGTTATAACTCGGACAGACGAGCGAAAACAGACAACCTTCAAGAGCTGGCCATTATACCAATACAGCAAGGACATTGCTCCTGGATTTACCAAAGGCAATGGTATTGATGGGATATGGCATGTAATCGATCCTGATAATCAGCCTCAATTAATCTGAGCTTGAACTGACCTGGTTGGATCGATGAGATCTGACTGTGGTTGAGGGCAAACATCATCACATTCGCCCTCCTCCCTTGCCCAATCGAATAATCGGAGACTACGCGGTGAGAAGAATAGAAGGTATTTAGTCATGAGAAGAGTTTTTGCAATTACAATAGCCCTTATGTTCGTAGCATTTGTGTTATCGCCAACAATGGGCTACTCAGTCCAGTCAGGTAACCATTCTTATAGCTTCAAATCTGCAAGGGTTAACTACACGATAGGCATTGAGGCGCCATCACATCAACCTGCGGTAGTAGTCACTAGGGAGCCCAACTCCCTGAAGTACGGAGCCTTATTCCAGCCCGAAGCAAAGGGAATTGGAGAGACGGCAAAGAGCAACGTTATCGGCCTATCAACCCCATCTGATGTAGCAATACAGGCACGGACAAATACTCCTGCTGCCCCAAGGGCCGAGCCAAAGTTCTCCATACAGGGCATGGTCTATAGCGACCAAAACGGCAACGGGAAAATGGATTATAATGAGACTGGTCTAGCAAATTGGATTGTCAATCTAGAGCAACCCGCGGAGAACGTCGTTTCCAAAACCGTCACAGATAAAAATGGTGGATATGGCTTCTTTGGTCTGACTCTCGGAGAGTACGCAGTGGCCGAGGTCTTAGAGATCGGGTGGTCATTGACTGCTCCACCGAATGGAAAATATGCAATCAATCTCACCAATAATGCAGCCATGCTGAGTTTCGGCAACGAGATAATGCCCCCATCGATACAGAATGCAACAGCTCTTTCAAACGCAACATCTTCCTCCAATGTTACTTTGGCGGAGAACGCTTCCTTATCGAGGGTGGCTTAAGAGCAGGCACAATTGCCTCTGCTCAACGATCTCGTCAGAAAAATAGGCCCCCGCCCTGGGAGAGGTAATCAGGTGATGCCAGCTTCTCTCTAGTTTCGATTGAGCACAGCATAACAATAACCGCATCCATGAGGACAAGTATCATAATCCACAATATCTATTAGTAATAACTGAGCACTCACCGTGAGAGGTATTATCTGTGGGGAACCAGACCAAGTACAGCTTCGTAAATCTGCTGAAGGACGCCCGAGTGGATCCAGAGAAATGGAGCCGGATCCCTTCAGAGCAGGACATTGCTGCCAGCGTCGCTGCACTTGAGAAGAACAACATCATAGTGATCAGGGTTAAAGATGGCGTTGCGGCTCTTGAGAAGATCAAAGAGCTCATACCCCCAGGGTCAGAGGTCATGAACGGCTCTTCCACGACCCTGATAGAGATCGGTTACGAAGACCTCATGAACGGCCAGCACAACTGGGGGGACCTGCATAAGGCCATCATCTCTGAGAACGATGATCGATTGAGAAATGATCTGAGACGAAGATCGATAACTTCAGAGTACTTCCTCTCAGGCGTCAATGCTATAGCGAAGACCGGCCAGATTCTGGCCTGTGACGCCAGCGGCAGTCGCATCGGTGCTTGGCCCTTTGGAGCACAGAACCTGATACTGGTGTCGGGAGTAAACAAGATAGTTCCAACACTACAGGATGCCCTGAATAGGATCTGGGATTACGCCTATCCTCTGGAGGACGCCAGGGCTAGGAAGGTCTACGGAACTCCCAGCCAGATAGGAAAGTGTGTAATTCTGGCCAAGGAAGGACAGCCCGGAAGGGCGACCTTGATCCTGATCGATGAAATCCTTGGATATTGATCCGATAGTAAAATCCGGGTAGACGCTCCGCCGAGACGATGAGATGAGGCGATAACGGTAATATAATATACCGCGATGTAGAGCGGCCATTGAGATATGTGTAGAATACCCTTCCAGAAGGAGGCATCATCTTGATTACAAATTCAATTTTATTCTATTTGATCGTGGGAATGGCGGCCTCGGCAGTTGCAGCCAGCGGCAGCGTAGTGGTAAACGAAATGGAGCTCAATCCGCCCCAGGGAGGGTCTGACTGGGTAGAGCTCTTCAACTCTGGAAACCAGAGCGTGGACATAAGCGGCTGGACTGCTACAATCACAGACGGCGGCTGGATAGGAAAGATGACCGTGCCCAAAGGAACTATCATCCCGGCCAAAGGTTTCTATGTTGCGGAGGGAAGCCCGCTATGGAACCACAACAACGGCGGGTTTGCCACGCTCTATTCGGATTCAGGAGAGAAGGTGGACGAGACCCCTTACCGGGTGGATAACCTCAACAACGACTTCACCTGGGGCAGGCATCCGGATGGGTACGATACAAACACAGACGGCGACTGGGGATTCGGCTATGCCACCAAGGGCAGGTCCAATGTGATTGGTTAGTTCTCAAGGCAGCAGAAGTATAACTAACGCTTGTAATACCTCCGGTTGATTTAAGAAAGACAGTGGATAATAGAGAATTTGTCAGGAGAGGATTCATGATCATGAGAGCAATTAGTAGAGCTTGTCTTGTACTGTTGACCTTAACTGCTGGCTTGCTCACATTTTGCGGAACTACTCTAGGCGATGTTGTAATTAACGAAGTGGAGATCAGTCCGCCAGGTAATAGTTCAATGTGGGTGGAGCTTTACAACACAGGAGATCAGGCTGTGGACATAGGCAATTGGAAGATTGCCATCATCGCCACTCCCTGGGTTGGACCGATCACCGTGCCGAATGGAACCGAGATTCTTCCCAAGAAATTCTACGTGGCGGAAGGAGATCCTAAATGGATTGCTGTCGACAGCGCCTCGGTTCTACTGACAGACAGTCAGGGCAACGAGGTCAACGAGACCCCACAGCTTACAGACACGAGTCAAAACGATTTTACCCAGTCCCGGATAGAAGACGGCAGGAATACTGGCACACGAGGCGACTGGGCTTGGACGCGGGCCACCAAAGGAAGATCCAATACCGTATCAAGGATCGCTTAATTCTGGTCGTAATGACCGCGATCTCTTTTCTACTTTATTGAGAGTAATGTAATACTCGACGATAGTTCTGAAAGAACAGATTAATCGCCAAAACAGATTGACAGATCTTTATTATCACATCTTGGGGTTATATCCATATAATTAGATCAATGTATTTAGATCTATGCATTTATATTTTAAATAGATAGTGGTAACCGCTCTGAAAGCTCTTGGTGTGTTCGCTACTGTATTCCGGCGAGCCAAATGTCTCTCCCTTGGAGATGGTTACAGTGTGAATGCTGTCCCCGCCAACACGGAAGTTGGCCGTTCCATCAAGCACCCCATCGGCAATGTCGCTGCTGTAGAAGACGCCGTCCATGTAAACATCGTATCCCTTGATCCTGTCCGAAGTTATGGTCACTAGGGCATAGCCCGGGGAGAACTGCTCAATGTCTCTGGGACCCTTTGCAACCTCAATCGGTGGGATAACATCTATCAACAGGGCGTTGCTGGGCTGGTTTTCCACCATCAAGACGACCATCGTCCTGCCGATTTTGTCCGCCCGGAAGGTAACATCGCTGTACCCAGGATGGAGATGGCATCCCTTGTGTAAGATTGAGCTGTTGGAATAATCAATCAGGTAAAGGTCGCCGTCGCCTCCTGAAGGAGTGTATGCCACAAGCTTCAGGCTCTGGCCCTGGCGGATCTCCGAGTATTGCGTCCAGTTTGCTCCGGACTCCAGCCATAGCTCTGTGGATCTCACGCAAGACTGGTATTCCCGGAACGGCACCATCGTCTTGCCCAGGATGACCGTTGACGGTTCGTGCCCAGACAGGTTGAAGTCTGACAGGACCAGCGCAGACACATTGGTCGATGGATGACTATGGTTAGATATGTCGCCCTTGACCCAGGAAGAGACAGTCCATTGAGGGCCAGATTCTTCCGCATAAGCCGATCCGAATGCCAGCAAAAGGAGGAGAAGAAGAACCGATACCGATGCCAGGGCTATAGCGTTCAATTGCCAAACTCCATCCGAATCCATCGCCATGATCCTACCTTTGTTCTACATCGTTTCGAGTGCGGATATCCCCAGGGTCTCCAGAGTCTCTCTGAGCGCGTTTCTCGACGCGTTGACCAGGGCCAGGCGTGAGGCCTTTAGCTCCTGAGGGGCATCGAGCACCGGGCTGAACCTGTAGAAGAGGTTGAAGCTCTCCGCAAGCTCTCTGGCGTAAGTGGCTAGTTGGTGGGGCTTTAGCTCCCTGCCAGCCCTATCTATCACCTGGTCGAACTCGGCGATCTTCTTTATCATGACTACCTCGTTCTCGCCGGTCAGCAGGCCGGGGTCGAACTGGCCGATCTCTCCAGCTTTACGCAGGATGCTGCAGGCACGAGCATGGGAGTACTGGATGAAGGGTGCAGACAGCTTCTCGAAGTCCAGAGCAGCCTTCCAGTCGAACATGGTGGCTTTGTCGGCGGAGACCTTCACCACGTCGTACCTTACCGCTCCAACGGCTACGTTTGCTGCTATGTCGCGCCGCAGCTCTTCGCTCTCCTCTGGCCTGCGTGCTGTCACTTCCTCAAAAGCTTGCTTCTCAACCTCGTCCAGAAGCTCGTCTGCGGAGATGAACTTGCCCCTCCGGGTGCTCATCGAGCCCGTGGGCAGGGATACGAACTCGAATATAACCACTTCTGGCTCGGGTATCTTCATCAGCCGCAGAGCAGTGCGAAGCTGGGAGGATATCAGCTTGTGGTCAGCCCCCAGGATGTCCACCATCCTCTCGGCCTGGGTGGACTTCCACCTGTGGTAAGCAAGGTCGCGAGTGGTGTATAGGCTAGTGCCGTCGGCTCTCCGGAGTACCAGCTTCTTCTCAAAGCCAAAGCTGCTCAGGTCAAGCTGGAGCGCTCCATCCTCCATCTCCGCCAGGCCTGTATTCTGCAGATCCTGGATGATCCGGTCCACGTCGCCGTTCCGGACGAAGGTGGACTCCCAGTGATAGTTGTCGTGGCGGATGTTCATCCGGTGAAGGGTCTGCTCGATGCCCATTATGGCGTACTTGGCGGCGCACTTGATCTTGGCCTCTTGCTCCTGATCGCCCGCTTCGTACCGCTGGATGATCTGGTCGACCTCTGCCTTTAGCTCCGGCTTTTCTGTCACAGCTTTGTTTGCGGCTATGTAGACCTTGGCGATGGCGTGGTCGGCCTTGGAGTCGTCTAGCTTGTAGTGGTCGCAGCCCCAGACAACCATGGCCTCCTGGCGGCCCATGTCGTTGACGTAGTACTGGGCGTCTACGGTGCAACCGGCCTTACGAAGGATGCGCACGAGCGTGTCTCCTATCACCGAGTTCCTGATGTGGCCGACGTGCAGCGGACCATCGGGGTTGGCGGAGGTGTGCTCGACTATCACCATCTGGCTCATCTTGCCCTTCCAGCACTCCGTGCCCTGGGCCTGGATGACGATGGAGTCGAGGAAGCTTCTGTTCATGAAGAAGTTGAGGTAGGGACCCGTTAGCTCCACCCTATCTACAGAGCTTGCCGAACCGGGCGTAAAGGCCACGGCTTTGTGGATGTCGGCAGCAATCGAGGCGGGGCTTCGTTTCAGCACAGGGGCCAGCCTGAAAGCCACCGAGGAGGCCAGATCGGCGTGGGGGCTGCTCTCCAGGGAGAGGCTGTTTACTCCCACTTCCACCTTGAAACCGCACTTATCAAGCGCACTGTGCAACAGCGACTCTACCTCGCTCTTGAAATCGAGAAACATCTGAACACCAGTATGATCGAATCTACATCTCTGAACTGGGCGAGCCAATATAAGCATTGCGTCGATGAACTCTTTAAGGTTTCCTGTTCTATGGTGTGCATCTATTAAGCACCTATTTGAAAAAGAACTTTAATTACTTCCAAACGAGTAATTCATCTTGAAACTAGTGCTCAGGAACATTAATTTTGCAAGTTAAGGTAATGCCTCTGGAGTTTTGCCCTGGCATCATTTTTATTGAATTTCCATCTTACTGTTGCCCCGATTGCATTCCGATCTTGC
>JBGQAL010000222.1:0-3268 GCA_041494285.1 Methanotrichaceae archaeon | reverse complement strand
TAAAATGCGGCGTATTGTTTCATGAGAAATGCTGTCAATATAGTTGAGCTCGACAACTTTGTCAGATAATAATCTCAAAGACCACCGTGCGAAACCCTCAGGTGGCTCACTGCAACTCAATGCAACTAAATGGGCTTCGAAATCTCCATCTGTCTTTTTAGCATAAATGCGGCTTCCCTTTCTCCTATTGAGAGCAACATCAAATCCTTCCTCGACAAAACGCTTCTTGACACGGTCAATTTTTCTCATGCTTATCTGCAGAACGCGAGCTATTTCTTCATTAGTCGAACGTTTTGTCTGATACTCGCCTTCATCGCATCCGAGCAGAATCAGCGCATCGAGGATTTTTTGAGATTTTTGCATGCCCTTGGATGCGAGCTCGCCAAGAGCTTTTCGTTCGTCTTCGGAAAGTGTCACAATGTATTTCTTCATATCCGATTCTCCCAGGTGGATTATGAAGACTATACATTATATATTTTACGACATTACAAGATTGACGCTACAATAGTTGCTTAGATCATATCCATTCATCCCCGCAATTGGTGTGCAAATCCTTTATACAACAGAAATTATGGTCCTATATGAAATATATAAAACAAAATATGACGCAATGGTGATTACTGGGAGAGAAAAGAGCTTAAGAAATGGATTTGTTCTCGCCAATAATACCCACCATGCGACGATTAGGAAAACAGGCCACACAATCCAGTCAATTCCAGACGAGTACAATGCGGCTTGGATCGTCTGAATATATCCTGTGATTGTGTTCACAAGGGCCAAAGAACCTACTATATAACTCATGTTCTATTCCTGACTTAGTAACTAACAATATCAGATAAACATCGGAAATAATAATCAGCACACTTTAGCTTTCAATACTTTAACTGATTTTATTCGCATATATTGGTTTGGGTTTGGGCAAATGCCGATGTCATCATAGAAAAAATTGCGAAGTATTTGTAAAAATAGATCCGTAATGAACAGCGATGGAAAGAACATCACAGTTCATGCCTAAATATAGGCAACATTTCCCTGAATTATATGGGCAATACAGTCTACTTCGCCAACTGGAACGTCGGCAAAAGTATGTACGTTGGAATTATGTCCTTTTTCGATAAGAATGCACAAAGCAGATAGTTCAGACTCTGACCATTAACTGAGCGGCTTATGGACCTGAATTTTATCATATTTCCCCCTTTTATTGTCTTATATTCTCTCCCTGGTATGCTCCCGTATAGGTTTTTTCTGCATCGCCATCGAGGCGCATAAACACCAACTGCAACAGCCTGGCATTCTTCTTTAGCCTGAGCCCTGCCGGGTTGTAAACTACCAGAAGGCTCTGGCTCCTGCCCCGATATCCTGGGTCCCATAAGGCGGTCTCTAGGGTGGCTCCGCTGCGTAGTAGACTGGACCGCGAGCGAGCAAAAGCTGCCACGTCCCTGGGAATGCTCACAATCTCGTTGAAGGTCACCAGGTAAGATCCTTGATCAAGATCAACCCATCCAGATGCATCGAAATCCACTTCCTTCGTCTCTGGAAGCCTTCTCTCTTTGTTATCGTATGCAAGAACACCCGCTGAGATGAAGCGCTCCACGCGCTGCAAAGTTAGCTCCACGCCGCACATCTGCGTCTGTATCTCGGGGTCAATCATAGACTCGACCAAATTCCGGCCCTCTGCACCTGTAAGGATTGACATAGTGCCTAATAAGAGGAAGCGGATAAATAAGCTATTGGATAGTTCTATTGGGTAATTGGATAATCCTATTGTAAACTTCGAGTAACTCGTGAGGTGGTCTTGGGATTGCCCCTGAAGGCACATCTTCTGTTAGAAACCGAAATCTACTTTAATAAGAGTGTCTGAGAGGAGTAGACATGGCTAAGAAAAAGACTGATAACAGCGGCCTGATGTCCTCGGCAGGTCTGATGAGGTACTTCGAAGCCGATGACACTGCTATAAAGCTTGATCCCAAGATGGTAGTAGGGGTTTGTATAGCTTCGGGTGTAGTTGTTCTCGGACTCAACATAGCTTTTAGGCTGTGGCCCTGAGGCCTCGCCCTTTAAGCTCTAACTATTGACTCTATCCTTAAATCCAAATCTTTCTGTAGCAGCCTAGTTGTTAGCTTTTTCAACCTCATGTATCCTTTCCAGAAGTAGATTTACTATTTTCTTGAAGCTGCCTTCTGCTCTGGTCGCTCTATCAACAAAAGGAACTCCGCTGTCGCCCAGGACTCTCACTTCGGGATCAAGGGGGATCGCTCCCAGAAAGGGAACCTCGAGTTCTTCTGCTGCCTTCTTTCCGCCACCAGTGCTGAATATGTCGATGAATTCGCCGCAGTGAGGGCACGATAGGCCGCTCATATTCTCTATGATCCCGAGGACTGGCACTCTCATGGACTTGACCATGTTCACGGCTTTCCTGGAGTCAAGGAGCGAGACCTCCTGGGGGGTAGTTACAACAATCGCCCCTGTCATGTCTGGTATCAGTTGGATTACACTGAGAGGCTCATCACTGGTCCCTGGAGGAAGATCGATCAGGAGGAAGTCGAGGTCGCCCCAGAGGACATCCTGAACGAACTGCCTTATAGCTGCCATCTTCATTGGACCTCGCCAGACTACGGCTGAGTCCCGGCTGGGTAGCAGTAGTGCCATGGAAGCCACCTTTATCCCACTCGCGTCTCCAGGCTGCACGCCATGTGGCTCTTTTTCATCTTTTGATCCTCAATACCCAGAAGCTTGGGAATGCTCGGTCCTGTAATATCAGCGTCTAACAAACCGACACTATAGCCTTTGGCCTTTAGGGCCCAGGCCAGGTTGACAGATACGGTGCTCTTGCCAACACCGCCTTTGCCGCTGGCTATTATGATCTTATGCTTAATCCTGCTCATTCGATTGACTGCGCACGAATCAGTTCTATCTTTATCCGCGCAGGCGTTCCTTTGGGAACAGGCATCGCAAATGTTCTCTTTTTCTTTCATCGTTTCACTTCCACAGAGCGATCAACGCTCAATTAGCAGATTTAGCTGATTTTAACTATTCGCTGGTTGGATCGACTGATAATCATATTAACGCTAAATTTGCTAGTGCTAAATAATTAGCACTTAAGTCGAATAGTGCTCAATTGGATTAGTCGGTCGTGTATGTCATTTATTGAATTGGCACTCTGAAATTCAACAATTCCTTCAGGCTCCATACGTGATCAGTTAGACCTTCAGCCATTGCCGGAGTTCGCTGCGTCCATCTTTTTCTTCCCTCATTGATCTCTATTCTC
>JBGQAL010000194.1:0-4301 GCA_041494285.1 Methanotrichaceae archaeon | reverse complement strand
GAGAATAGAGATCAATGAGGGAAGAAAAAGATGGACGCAGCGAACTCCGGCAATGGCTGAAGGTCTAACTGATCACGTATGGAGCCTGAAGGAATTGTTGAATTTCAGAGTGCCAATTCAATAAATGACATACACGACCGGAATAAGAAGTAATGTGAGAACCGATGTGCATGGAAATCAATTTCTAATAGGTTTTACTTTATTTATTCCTCCAGCTCCTGCTGAACAGGCCCTTATTATCGCTATAGAAAAAGCAAATAGGGTTGCTGATTGGCTAAGCAATATTCATAATCTCCCTGTCGAGGCCTATTTGCTGAATATTACTGAAATTAAGCCGCAAGGAGTGTCCAGGTCTGGAATAGCTCAAATCAGTGCAAGCGCAAATTTACATCGATCTGTGGATTTAAATTTTGCAGGTATTGAGAGGTTACTTGCGAACAATGATGTAAAGGCATTAAGACAATTAGCACATTATCGAGCTGGATTGAGGTATTCTTCTGATCCTATTAATCAATTCAGAGAGTTTTATTTAGTACTAGAGGATTATTATGGTAAAAACGATGCTAATTTGAAGAAATATAAATACGTTCGCCATGCCTTAAACCACCCTGAACTAGATCTCCCTAGTTTCGCAAAGCAACTTCTTTCAGATATAGGTGTCAATTACATAGATCCCTCATCAATTGAAGCTAAGAAATTGGTCGAAGATAAGCTATTATCATTAAAGCAGGATGCTTTCAAGATTATTACAGGCATTCTAGGAACGATCTGAATCTAAAGCCCGTCGAAATACATCCTTATCTTTTTGGCCATAAGCTTCCGTCGTTCTGAGAGGAAGGCAGGATAATCACCAACTGTCATTTGCTCTATACCATCGGGGATGCAGTTCATACGGAAGTTCTCTCCAAGCTCTTCAAGGTCACAGATATTCCCGTAACGCTTCTCTCCTCCTTGGCACTGTTCCTTAAGCTGGATGAAATAAGTCTTGGGCTCCTTTTTCCCGATTGCGATATTGATCTCGCTCTGGGCTACGACGTAGTTTGCGATCTGGTTGTACTGCCCACGATTAAGCCCGTTCTTTTTGAGGTAATCACGGGGAAACACGTGATGGACGTCAGATAGCACCTCGATGAGCTCCCGAACGGTAATGTCTCGTGACAGGAATCCTTTATCGTTTATTTTGACTTGCGCTGCCTGGAAAATTCGGAAATATGGGCTCGAAGCTACCGAGGTGTCCAATGCCTGGGGCAATACAGATTCCCAAAAGGCATCCGAGAGTTGGCCTTGAATGAGGCCATCGGCATAAGGCTGGATGCCTTGCGCATGGATCTGTCGAATATCATAGTCAATGGTCGCTTCCGGGGAGGCCGAGTAGCGCCCAGTGAGTGTTGCCATGACAAACCAGCGACGGACATAACGCTCGATATCCGCATTGGGGATGCCTTGGTCACGCAGTAACAGGTATAGGATATATGCAAAATTCAGGGCATTTTGTGAGCGGATCATCGAAGCATTGACAAAGCCAGCTGAGCGGATAATCATGATGAAGCGTTTGAAATGCGTTTCATTCATGAACCGGATAATGCCTTTCTTCAGACGAGTGAAGGAATCCTCGGCGATGCCCTCTTCATATTGTCGGGTTTCGAAGTTGCGGCCCGATAGTAACGCTACAAGATCCTGTAGGCGACCGCGCCGGAACTCGGAGGTGAATGCTACTCTCAGCATGTCGGTGTAAGATGGATTGTAAATATCGCCATTCTCATTGCGTAACCAAGTCATTTGTGGAAAGAACTCGCTCTTGGCGAACTCTTGATCGTTCTGGATGATAGAGAAGAACTCAGGAGCTACTGCAAGGTGGCAGAAGTAATCGATGGCCTTGCGAAGGATATTGCCCCCATAGGTTTCGTTGACCGCAATCTTAGACATAGCGAAGTCGGCTTGGCTAAGGGGCACGCCTTCTGAGTTAACGCGGATAAAGATCTCTGTCACAGTATCGATATCCAGATCTGAGGCCAAATCAATTAGGCCGATCTGATTGCTGGTAATTCCGCGTAGTAATTCGATGCTTCGAAAAACTTCATCTTTGGTAGTGCCGGGGTTTCGGTCACAGTAGGCCGTCACCAGATCAAACAGGCTTGCATGCGGATCGAAGATTGCTGCGATGTCGGGAATCCAAGATGTATCTTTGGCGATGGCCGGGTTTGATACCTCGAACTGTTGCTTGCCGGGGTTAAAAGCAATACGAATTCGGACACGCTGGTAGTCTTTGTTAATCACTTCTCGCCAGAGCAACGCTGCCATCAGAGCTGTCACTCGCTGTTGACCGTCGATGAGGATTCGCTTGCCTGAAGAAGAAGTGCCATCCTTCAACTTCACGTCAGGGTTACGCCATGCGATCAAATAACCCACCGGATATCCTTGAAATAGAGAATCCAGGAAGTCACGTACTTTGACCGCGTCCCAGACAAAAGGACGCTGGATTTCCGGGATGGCAATCTCGCCAGACTTGATCCATGTCAAAAGCGTTTCAATGGGTGGTTGGACAACAGAGTAACGTTGCGTCGGCATGATTAGCTCCTATCTGTTTGCAACAGTGAGTGATTGGGTCTCAAATTTCTCTTCAAAGTAAAGCTTGTTTCCACCGATGCCGACAGCGCCGTCGTAACGGTAAGCGATACCATATTAGTTTCTCCCATTGCCTTCAACGATCTTGATTTCGTCTTCTGTAAGGCCATAAAGCTCATACACCAGCCGGTCAATCTGCTTATCTGTGGCCTCGATCTGCCGCTGGAGTAGTGTTTGTTCAGAATTTGTTCTGGATTCAGCGAGCTGATCTGCTGAGTCTTTTGTGAGCTATTTTGTTTCTATTGTTAGGTGACGATTTTGCGATTATGAAGATAGAGCATCAAGTGTCGCGGACCTTACTGAAGACCGGCCCAAGTTCGAGAAGTTCAAAAATGAGCGTACTTTTGAGCAGCAATTCCCTCGTGGGTAGGTGGTCATCCTTGCGAAGGAACGTATCGGGGGTTATGTAGCTAAATAAGCCTCTATCTCTTAATAAGCCGATAGCTCGCTCCATAAATAGGGCATAAGTATCGATACTTTTTCCCTGAGCTACCTTATAGCTAACTACATCTCGAAGATACTTTTCATCCTCCTTCAACAGCAATGCCCCCCATGGAGGATTCCCTATGATCACATCAAAACCGCCGCTTTGAATAGCTTCCTGAAACTCCTCAGACCAATTGAAAGGGTTGATACGCTTTATTTCCTCTTGGCTCAGGTCTGAGCAAATATTGATCAAGTCGAGACCGATCAAGGAATTACCGCATTTGATGTTGTTGTCAAGATCTGGCAATGCCCGCTCATGCGAAAACCGCAACAAGGTCTGTATGGTCTCTTGACTCTCTCCCTAGCACTTTCAATAAGAGTGAAAGCTTGGTGACCTCAACTGCTTGTGTATCAATGTCTACACCGTAGATATTGTTAACAAGGATGCGCTTCTTCTCCCCGCTGGTGAGCCTCCAAACATTGCCTGGCCCCTGGTATATCGGCAAGTTCGCTACTTGGCGGTGCTTTTTCTTCCGCCCTCTCCGCTTTTCATTATTTGGTGCTTCCGAGATATACTCGGATGGAAGTAGTCTCTTTATAATGGGTGATGTCTCAGGTTCTCCTTTTTCCAAAAAAGGCAGGAGGGCCTTAGAATACCATTCCAGATGCCAGTCAAGGAGACACTTATAGGCTCCAAGAAGGAATGATCCAGAACCGCAGGCAGGATCAAGTATCCTTAGGGATGACGCTGTCTTTGGGTTCTTTCCCTCCAGCAGCTTACCAACGGTGTTTTTTACGATGTATTCAACGACGAAGGACGGAGTGTAGAAGACGCCGCCAGCCTTTTTTACCTCTGGCTTATCTTCGACCTTGGCATGATGGCCTTCTGTGAGTCGAATGACCTTGCCTAAGAATTGTTCGTAGACCTGGCCCAGGATCTCTGGAGGCATGACGGCAAAGTTGTACGGACCCGGCGGGTAAAGACTGCTTATGATTTCCTTAAGTGGTTTGTCATCGATCTGAATATTCAGTGTGAAGAGATCCGGTTTAGCTCGTTCTTGCTCGTCCTTAAAATGGAAAAGACCGGAGTTGAAGCGTGCATCAGCATGAAGGAACAGATCACAAAGCTTAGCATAGATACCTTCTCCATCCGAGAGGCTCTTGAGTTGTTCGTATTTTTCGACCCCTCTGTCTTCGCATATCCGCAAGAAGATTATCCGGTCAATGGTGTTCTGAACGGCTGAATTCAG
>JBGQAL010000219.1:0-3292 GCA_041494285.1 Methanotrichaceae archaeon | reverse complement strand
GAGAATAGAGATCAATGAGGGAAGAAAAAGATGGACGCAGCGAACTCCGGCAATGGCTGAAGGTCTAACTGATCACGTATGGAGCCTGAAGGAATTGTTGAATTTCAGAGTGCCAATTCAATAAATGACATACACGACCGGCGCGGGATAGGTGGGCACTTTGTAGAACTCACTGCACGGCCGCACCGTATGGTCCTCACTACATCGTCTGCATTGTAGTCATTCACTGTAGAGCCTGCACCGAAAAGATTATCTTTCGAACTCAATCATGATGAGTAAGAGGCAAAAGTCGATTGGATGTTAGGGTTAAGGAGGGAGATCACTAATCGACCTTTGCCGTGTGTGATAACGACGCATGCCGCAAATAAGCTTTTCGGTCCGGCAAAGGTTACGCGTCAAAAGGTTCGCCTATGAGAACTCCTTTACTGGCAGTGGATTCGGTCATCTTCTTCGAAGGTGGAGTAGTGCTCATCAAAAGGAAGAATCCGCCGTTTCAGGGCTGTTACGCTCTTCCTGGCGGGTTTGTGGAGATAGGCGAGAGCACCGAAGAGGCCGTGGTCAGAGAGGTCAGGGAGGAGGCCGGCCTTGCGACCGATCTTGTTGGCCTGGTAGGAGTCTACTCAGATCCCCATCGCGATCCTCGGGGACATGTGGTCTCCGTCTGCTACTTTTCCAGAGGGTCAGGTAATCTGGTCTCAGGATCCGATGCGAGATCGGCTGAGGTCTTTCCCCTCGATGACCTGCCTATGCTTGCTTTCGATCATGACAAAATGATAGGAGATGCATTAAGGCTGTATTGCTTCGACCATAAGCCATAAGCAAACAATTGCCAAACAAGAACCTTGATTCCCAAGACCAAAAATCACCGACCGCAACAATAAGAGATATCCCTTTGTAGAAAGACTGATACCAATAGAGGCTGTTTTCAGGAGAAGTTGAGATGGCAGAGATCAGGGAGCTCATAGAGAAGTACGCGCTACAGAACGCTGTGAAGTACAAAGCTGCTCCAAATTCAGGGGCTGTAATGGGAAAACTCATGGGCGAGCATCCCGAGCTTCGTCCCAGGGCCAAGGAAGTCGGCCCAGAGATAAAGTCTGTTCTAGCCCAGGTGGCCAGGATGAGTCCCGAGGAGTGGCAGGAGCGCCTGGAAGCCATCGCACCGGAGCTGATCGCAGAACTCTCCGAGCACAAAGAGCCGGACAAAGGCCTTCCTGATCTTGAGGGAGCCGAGGGTGGCGTAGTAATGCGCTTTGCCCCAAACCCCAACGGCCCGCCTACTTTAGGAAGTGCCAGGGGGATCATCATCAACTCCGAGTATGTAAAGAAGTACGGCGGCAAGTTCTTGATCCGCTTCGACGACACCGACCCTGTAAAGAAAAGGCCGATGCCCGAGGCGTATGGCTGGTATCTGGAGGACTGCGCTTGGTTGGGTGCAAAGCCCGACCAGGTGATAATAGCCAGCGAGAGGCTGCCGCTCTACTATGAGGTCGCTGAGGAGCTGATCCAAAGAGGCGGGGCGTACGTCTGTCATTGCGAGCAGTTGATTTTCAAAGAGCACAAGGATGCAGGGATTGCATGCTCCCACCGCGACAGGTCGCCGGAGGAGAACTTGGACCTGTGGAAGAAGATGCTCGATGGCACACTGGCGGAAGGGCAAGCGGTTCTAAGGGTCAAGACTGACATGACTCACAAGGACCCGGCCATGCGAGACTGGCCTGCCTTCAGGATAGTAACAGCCAGCCACCCACATGTCGGATCGAAGTACAGAGTCTGGCCTCTTCTGGACTTCGAGTCTGGGGTGGAGGACCACCTGCTCGGAATGACCCATATCTTGCGGGGCAAAGACCTGGCAGACAGCGAAAGCAGGCAGAAGTACCTCTACAGGCACTTAGGCTGGGAGTATCCGAAGGTGATTCACTGGGGGAAGATCAAGATCCACCAGTTTGGATCTTTCAGCACCAGCAAGCTCAAGAAGGCTATCGAGGCTGGTGAGTACACCGGCTGGGATGACCCAAGGGTGCCTACAGTCAGAGCCATGCGTTGCCGTGGGATCAGGCCGGAGGCACTGAGCAAGTTCATGATAGAGCTGGGGGTTGGCGAGACCGACATCAGCATAAGCATGGACACGATCTACGCCGAAAATCGCAAGCTAATCGACCCTGAGGCCAACAGGTACTTTTTCGTCTGGGACCCTGTCGAACTCGAGATCGAGGGGGACGTGCCCGCGCTCGCGCGCGCGCCGCTCCATCCCACCATAGACCGAGGGTTCAGGGAAATACCTGCAGGAAACAAAGTGTTTGTGTGCAGGAGCGACCTAGAATCTCTCACGCCAGGAGGACTATTCAGGCTGAAGGACTTCTGCACAGTCGCGCTTACAAGCAAAGAGCCCGTTAAAGCGTTATTGGCCTATGTCGATCCTGATCAGGCGAAGAAAGACAGACTTAGAATCATCCATTGGGCTCCTCACGACGCATTGCCGGTGAAGGTCATGAAGCCCGACGGAGTGGACGAGGGAGTCGGCGAAGCAGGAATAGCGAGGGAGCTGGGCAAGGTTGTGCAGTTCGAGCGTTATGGATTCGTGCGCATAAACCGTTTGGGAGATCCTATAGTCGCTTATTATGCTCACAGGTGAATTGTTGGGTTAGATTGAAGTTTCAGACGTGGATGTCTCTGAGGGCGGCAGCCAATAAGGCCAATGCCTTCCGCTTTTTTCCTGCTTTCGGACACATCATCCTCGTCAGCCTCTCACAGATCCTTTAGTCCTGCAAAATGCGAATGAGTCCTTCACCTCGTCTTTGTGCCGAAAGGTGGTCGCTACGACGACATTCTGGTAGTATTGTATCAGGACGATCCTCTCATTGAATCAACCGAAGCTATTGGTTCCTGTGTTTCATAAGCTACCTTAAGGTTCAATCTCAAGATTATGGGTTGGAGGCAAACCTATTAAAGTTAAGAATCTTTATATCGATTCTACACCATTAGAGCAAAAAAGGGGGATTATATGCGGCTTGCGGATTGGGATATATGGCATTCGTATTTGACATATTTTTTGGAAGAAATCGACAACATGGGTACTTTGGCCGAAAGCTTAATCAGACATAATTTATGCGATGTTGTTTATAATTCTCAAGATAACCGAGTTTTTTGGAAATATGGTAATGAAGTTAAAGATGGCGAGATGAAAATACTGAGAAAAGGGTATTCCTCTGAAGCTAAGATAGAGTTTCCTAGTGAATTAGTAAATTGTAAGTACGCGCTAGAAGGAGCATTTCAAGCTGGAGCGATGCGTTTT
>JBGQAL010000154.1:0-6468 GCA_041494285.1 Methanotrichaceae archaeon | reverse complement strand
TGTTCCTGAAGTTGCTTGTTGGTCTCTCCTTCGTCCATACTCCCATTTGAGGAATATTATCATTAGATTATTTAATTTTTCTGGTCAAAACGGTTTTAGGCAAATTTGAATTAATTCACGAGGGAGCTAAACACATACAAATTATTTAGTTACCAGGCTTAATTCACCTCTTCATATTTGGAGTTTAAAATGAAGATGGATCTAAAGAAGTACTTTCTCACAGGCATTGCCACAGTGGTGCCCTTGCGGCCACTGTTTACATCCTGATGTGGCTCATCCATTGGGTGGACGGCATAAGCCAGCCCATCATCCATGCCATCCTGGGAAGAAGCATTCCCGGCCTCGGCCTTGTGGTCACCTTGGCCATTCTTCTACTGGTGGGAGTTTTCGTCTCCTACACAGTTGGCAGAAAGACCGCCGAGCTGGTAGATGAGGTCATGCGCAGGATACCGCTATCGCGAAGCATTTACTCCATAATAAAAAACATCAGCGACACATTCCTTTCAGAGAACCGCGAGTTTGGGAAAGTGGTGATGGTGAAGTTCCTGCCGGATGTCTATGCGATAGGGTTCCTAGCATGTCGATCTCCCCAGGAGGCAGAGGCAGCGACATCTTCCAAGCTCTTCAACGTGTTTGTGCCCACATCACCTAACCCGGCCACAGGCATCGTTTTCATGGTTTCGGAGGATCGGATAGTGCCAGTAGATATGAACGTAGATAAGGGCATGGAGTTCATACTATCTGCAGGCTTCATGGGAAAGTGTGAACAAAGCTAAAAGATGAGTTTGGGAGGCATCCTACCGACACGTTTATTTGGGGTATCTGCTTACTCTCGTTCAAGGGCAGGTAGATCAGCTGGAAGATCGCTACCTTGGCATGGTAGAGGCCTCGGGTTCAAATCCCGACCTGTCCATTTTCAGGCGTTTTATGGCATCTTATGTTTTGGTTTTCCCCGTATCGAGGCATCTTTTGCTCATGATAAAGAAGAGGTCTACATGACCCGCGAGGTGATCGAGATCTTGGCGATGGCCTTCACCATAGGCCTGACAGGTGCTCTGGCTCCGGGTCCAACTCTTGTGGCTACAGTCAACTCGTCCCTAAAGTCTGGTTGGACCGCCGGACCTAAGGTTGCATTGGGACATGCCCTGGTGGAGCTGTTCGTATTCCTGTTAATAGTCCTGGGCTTGGCGGCGGCAGCACAGCAGTATTCGCGTTTCATCGCTGTACTGGGAGGCCTCGCTCTCATAGCCTTCGGCCTCATGACGGTGAAGGGGAGCAAAAAAGCTTCCTTGGCCGCTCCGGCGTCGAACACCGTCCAAAACCCCTATCTGGCCGGAGTCCTCACTAGTGCTGCCAATCCTTACTTCTGGATATGGTGGCTCTCAATAGGAAGCGCTATGGTGATAGACGGACTGAGGGGGGGCCTCATTCTGGCCAGCCTGTTCATGATCGGTCACTGGGGAGCTGACTTCGGCTGGTACACTCTCGTCTCGGCAAGCCTGGATAAGGGCAGAAGCGTCCTCTCCGAGGTCAACTACCAGAGGATTCTAGCCCTATGCGGCTGTTTCCTAATCGTCTTCGGGCTGTACTACCTGACCAAAACGTAAGCATTAGAGAGAGAGGGAAAATGTACCGGCCCAATTTCATGGTGTCTTTTTTAGGTCTGATGAGAAATTCATCCTTTATTTTCGCTCTTGCTGTTGTATTTGGCCTCGGTTATCCCGGCCCGGCCCATTACCTCGAGCCCCTGATCACCCCGGTGCTCTTGATGATGATGGTCTTCAGCATGGTGGATATCGATCTTTCGATCAGAGGCGACCTTAAAGGAGCGATGATCGGATTTGGCCTTAATTATATCCTGCTGTCGGGTCTTATCTGGTGCTGTCCTCCAACTTGGGAGATGAGGGCCTGCGGCGGGGGTTTGTAGTAATGCTCGCCGTTCCACCGGCGGTTGCTGTTCTACCTCTAACCAAACTGCTGGACGGGGACTCTCCCGTGGCTCTAATTGCGATTGCCCGCACATTTGTCATAGGAGCGGGTGTATATCTCTGTGCCAGGCTTGCCGGAGTGGATGTGCAGAAAAGGATCTCTTACACTCTGTTTGCCTCCTTCAAGAACCTGGGGATGGCCACAGCAGTCTCCCTTGTGCTCTTCGGGCCCAAGGCGGGAATTCCGGCGGCGGTTTGCATCCTGGCCGAGACTTCATTTTACATACTCTTCGCGGCTCTGCGTCGCCACGGTAGCCTTATATAAAGGCCAGAGGCAGGATAAAATGGGAGATGTCAATTGTCGTTTAAGGACGATCTGGCTTATCTGAAGTCGATCCGGGTCTTCATAGGCATTACTGTGCTTGTCTTTTTGGCCACAGCAGTGATGGGCTATTTTGCAGCGGCAGCCGATTCTGAGCTGGCTGCAAATTGGATGAAAGAACTTGAGATGTTCAAGTGGATATTGAGCCTCCATCCCTTGCTTATCATGCTGGCAATATTCCTCAAGAACTTCATAGCCTGTGCCATGTCGGTTCTCCTTGGCCTGGGATTCGGCTTAGTGCCCCTTCTGGTCCTGACCTCCAACGGGTTCATGATCGGAGTAGTATCCTACAGCATAATCCACAAGCAGGGACTCTTTTACCTGATGGCGGGCATCGTGCCCCACGGAATAATCGAGCTGCCCACCATCCTGCTAGGCATATCATTGGGCTTTCGGTTGGGGTATCTGCTGGCCCTCACCATCTTGGGAGAAAAGGTCGACCTGGCGGGGGAGACCAGGATAGCTGTTCATTTCCTGGTCAGATGGTTCCTGCCCCTGCTCTTCCTGGCCGCGGCCATTGAAACTTTTATCACCCCATTAGCCATATCGGTGGTTGCATGACCAATTCAAAGACCGACTCCAAGGCTCAAGCTAACAAGCTTCCTCCAAAGGAAGACTACAGCGAATGGTATCACGAACTCCTGATTCAGGCAGAGATAGTCGATAACCGATATCCGGTCAAGGGAATGTGCGTCTGGTTCCCCTTCGGCTTCGCCATACGTAAGAACGTATACAGTATCATCCGGGAACTTCTGGACGTAGACCACCAGGAGACTCAGTTTCCTCTTCTGATCCCTGAGAACGAGTTCATGAAAGAGGCCCAGCATATCAAGGGATTCGAGGACGAGGTGTACTGGGTGACCTCCGGAGGGACAACCCCTCTCGACGTCAAGTTGGCCTTGCGACCGACCAGTGAGACCGCCATCTATCCCATGTTCAAGCTGTGGATAAGGTCTCACGCGGACCTGCCCCTGAGGATCTACCAGATAGTGAACACCTTCCGGTACGAGACAAAACACACACGGCCATTGATCCGCTTGCGAGAGATCACTTCCTTCAAGGAAGCCCACACTGCTCACGCCACCTGGGAGGAAGCTGCCGGTCAGGTGGAGGTGGCAATCGAGAGGTACTCCGAGTTCTACCGACGGCTGGCCATCCCCTTCCTGGTTAGCAGAAGGCCCGCCTGGGACAAGTTCCCAGGGGCGGATTATACGACGGCCATCGATGTGATCATGCCCGACGGAAGGACGCTTCAGGTAGGCACCGCCCACCATCTGGGCACTACATTCGCCAAGACCTACGAGATAACCTACGAGACCGAGGATGGGGAGCAGAAGCTGATCAGCCAGACATGCTACGGCATCTCGGAGCGCTGCATAGCGGCACTGATTTCCGTTCATGGCGACGACAAGGGCCTGGTCCTGCCCTGGGGCGTGGCTCCTGTGCAGGTAGTCATCGTGCCCATACTTCTCGGGGACAAGGAGAAGGTGCTAGAGGTCTGCCGGAGTCTGCAGCAGAAGCTTCGCGAGGCAAGCATCCGGGTCCAGCTTGACACCAGCGACGAGCGGCCTGGAGCCAAGTTCTACAAGTGGGAGATGAAGGGCGTGCCCATCCGTCTGGAGGTGGGGCCGAGGGACATCCAAAAAGGCGTTGTGACCATGGCCCGTCGCGACGGCGTCAAGAAGGCAGTGCCCGTGGAGAGCCTGGTGGAGTTCTTGTTCGGAGAGGCGGGCGACATTCAGGCTGCGCTCTACAGCAGGGCTGAGCAGTTCAGGGACAGCAAGGTGAAGGGAGTTTCAAGCATCGAAGAGGCCAAAGCGCAGACCGAAGGAGGCGTGGCCCTTGTTCCATGGTGCGGCTCGGAGGAGTGCGGCCACCAGCTAGAGGACAAGGTGGAGGCCAACATGCTCGGAGAGCCCCAGTACGTCTCCTTCGCCGAGGCAGCGTGCATCGTCTGCGGCAAGGTGAGCAGCAAGCGCACCTACATGGCCAGACAGTACTGATATGAAGATCCTCGTTGCGGAGTACGCCTTAGCGGTCGGCATGGGAGGCGCTTGCGAGCTGGAGGGCAGGGCTATGCTCTCCACTCTGGCAGGAAGTTTCGAGCGGTCAGGCCACGAGGTTGTCTATCCCACCTCAGGGCCGACCATCGGAGCCGGAAAGCCTATCCTTCTGAAGCGCCCGGAGGAGTTCGGGCAGATCCTGCGATCCACAACGGTCGATGCCGGTCTCCTGATCGCGCCCGACGAAATGCAGCCCAAATTCTTGGAAATCCTGGAGAAGAACACCGTGAACCTGGGCTGCAGCCCCGCTGCTGCAAGCCTGTGCACCGACAAGCTGCTCTGCACCCAGACGCTTAAGGAGAACGGTATTCCCGTGGCCGAGATCATCGCCGGGCCGGAACCCTGCGAGAAGGGCTGTCATCGTTACGTCGTAAAGCCGCGCACGGGCTGCGGCTCTGAGAATGTTCGGATCTCCTCCTTTGTCAAAGCTGGCCCAGACGATATCGTCACCCGCTACTACGAGGGCCTGCACCTCAGCGCCAGCTTCATCGTCGGAATGCGATTTTTGCCGCTAACAATCAACAGACAGCTAATCGAGTTCCAGGGCGACAGCATCAGCTACAACGGCAGCCAGGTGCCCTACAACACGCCCCGCGCTGCTGAGATCTGGGAGACGGCACAGAAGGCGGCCGGAGTGCTGGGGCTGCACGGGTATGCTGGGATCGATTTTGTTGTTGGCGATCTGGCGAGGGTTGTGGATGTGAACGCCAGGCCAACGACGTCTATAATCGGGATTGTCCGAGTTATGAAAGAGGAGATTGGGGAGCTGATGCTTATGGCGAGTTTTGGGGGACTGCCGGAGGGGGTGACGGTGGAAGGGGCTTGGACGTTTAGTAAAGACGATTTATTGTAAATTGTTCATTCACCCAAAACCTTTTTCGTCAGATCTTCTAATACTGATCATAGAAGGATTAATCATGAAGTTTGCAAATAAATCGGTGGTTGTAACCTGGGTATCGCTCGTCTTGGCCATATGCGTCATTACACCAACGAGTGCAGCAACCATTAGTGAATCGGACAAAAAGGTTATCATCACTACGACTGAATCATCCTTGATTGATTTTCGGGATATAACGGCGGCAAAAGTTGTCATTAACGGCGATAACTCTATCTACATGTATGTATTACCGCCAGAACCGACCGCAACTAGCATAGCAAAAGCTTCAGCTATTAGTGTAGGTGGTTATGTGGCAATAGTTAACCAATATCCTGAGATCGCAGACTTGGTAATATTTAAAGGAACGCCAGATGTAATCGCCTACATGCTACAGTGTGATAGACAATGGGTCGTAGGTGATGAACTTACAAACTTAGACCACATGTCGGCATTGCTAACAAAAGTCGGAGCCACATTAAAGCAGTAAGAGCAGCTAACCACTGCTCGGCTCGACTAACGGTTGCTATGCAATTAGTAACTCCTTGGATTGACTCTTCTTGCTGTTGGGTTCTGTGTTTTCTTACTTCGATTAATTCATCGTAACATCGCAGAGCAAAATGAGGAAGATTTTAAGTAACATTTAAATATCTTTAAAGAATGAAATTTGAATAAAGTGGTATCAAATGGAAAGAAAACTTACAGAAATTAAGACATGTGATAAAAGTGACAAAATAAGAATACTCACATCTATTTCTGAACTTCGAGAAATTGCAAACAATGATAGCAATGATCAATGCAAATGTGCAGCATTAGATAGGTTATCTGATCTAAATAATCTTTCTGCAATGGATGCTATTTTTGAATTACTAATGAGTTCCAAAGATGGATTTGTCAGAGAGATATGTGCGCTTCCTGCAATCGCTAGAATGGATGCCGATATGGTTTTAAGATCAATGGAACAGAAATTGGCAGGCTCTAGCGAGGAAATATGTCATCAAGCAATTGAAGTAATAGGTCAGTTTGATAGGAATAACCAGGAAGTAATCAGACTACTCAGAAAAATTGCCCTTGAAGAAACCGGTCGTGTATGTCATTTATTGAATTGGCACTCTGAAATTCAACAATTCCTTCAGGCTCCATACGTGATCAGTTAGACCTTCAGCCATTGCCGGAGTTCGCTGCGTCCATCTTTTTCTTCCCTCATTGATCTCTATTCTC
>JBGQAL010000056.1:0-15599 GCA_041494285.1 Methanotrichaceae archaeon | reverse complement strand
AGCGGAAGCTGTCTAAGAGCGACCGAAAAAAGAGGGTAATTCAAGGAAAATTGGACATCTGGAGAACGAAAATAGCGCGAACTTTGAGAACAACCTCTGGTGGAGCAAGTAAATAGGAATTCTCTAACTGGTATTTGCATACTTATGAATTTATTTTAGATTATTAAATTAATTATGTTTTCTCTCTATCTAGCATTATCTATATAAGGAGAGGCTTTATTATCTGATTGAGGTGATCATTTGAAAAAGATGGTCTTGCTAATAGCTGCAGTGTGTTTTGCAGCACTATGCTTCAATGGATTGGGTGCCTCGACGCCAGCAACGGCTGCAAAAGCTCCGTCAAACGCTTCGGCACCAATGAATGTAACCTCCACAGCAAATCTCTTGATTGAGGATAGTGGAACAAATCTCTCGAAAATGAATGCCACTTTCTATTCTCCGAGGATCTTTGGATTGGCGCAAGCTGTCAAGTTCACGCCTCCAAAAGCTGGCTGGAAGCTAGAAAGAGTATTGATACTTGGCACAGATGGATGGAATTCATCGCAGAAAGAGAACCCCGTTCAGGGAATATTCAGCGTTGAAATCCGCGATGCTGCTCTAAAGCTGTTATATCAGTATGCAGATACACAGCTGGATTACTTCACCTCCGCAAACGGGGCCAGGACAGCAATGATCGATATTCCCGCCGTAGCCATGAACGGCGATTTCTATGTATGCTTCTATGGCCGTGATGTAGTGAGAACTTACACGGAGCTCCAGAATTCAACGGGTCGCTCCTACTATTACATCAGAGACAGCGGGCTAATTGGGCCAGGTTCAATACCCCTTAAGAACAACGCTACTTTGCCGGTGAACTGGGTCATTAGGGCCTTGGGAGAGTAGATCAGCTTCGACTGAGGTTGGCGAAAAGATGTTATAGATGTACGCCAACCTCGTTCTAATGTTTAGCTCCGGTACCATCTGCATTGGAGGCCTTCCAGGAGTTGGAAGCGTGGGCAAGATAGCCGCTGACTATCTGGTGACCTCCCTTGAATGCAGTACTTTTAAGGCGTTTTATTCCAAAGGATTCCCTGCTCAAGTTATGGTCAACGATGGCCTGGTAGAATTGTTTCGGGTTGAGCTGAAGGTGCCCAAGGGCAGAGGCGACATGTACATACTCTCCGGAGATGCACAGCCTTTAGAGATTGAGGAGATGTACTCCTTGGCAGGGGACATACTGGAAGCTGCCAAATCCCTAAAAGTGACGGACATGATCACGCTGGCAGCTTATGTAGGCGACTCGAAGGAAAAGGTAGTGGGAGCCGCCAGTGACCCTACCCTGGTCCAAGAGCTCGAGAAGAATCACATTCCTATACTGCGCAGTGGTGCCATTGGCGGCATCAACGGTCTGCTGGCCGGTATGTCACCTCTTTACGGCATACGAGGCTATTGCATCCTGGGAACCACTTCTGGAGAGGAGCTTGTAGACCTTAAGGCATCCAAGAATCTTCTAGGAGCAACATGTAGCTTGCTAGGCTTGGACATATCGCTCGATGGTCTGAGAATCGAAGAACCCGAGGATGTCTCCTGCTATCAGGACACCGACATGTACTATCGCTGATCGTTGCTAAATGCAACATCGTTCATGCATTTTTCTTGTCGTTTGAACTCATCAAACGGTCTTTGCCACCAGGGTTCCCTTGGGTACGCCTAGTGCCCTAGCAACTGGTTCGCACTTGGCCCTCAGGATATAGATAAGCCTGCCTCGGAGTTGTGCATCGAACTCCGATATTGTCTCGAAGTTGCCCATCCCTTTGGATATTACTAGCCAATCATCGTTGGATAACAGTGAAAGCGCTTCCTGGCCGATATTCTCCATAGTCGTGCCAACTACAGGCCCAGTGATGATCACCTCGTTATCGGTCATGGAGCATAGCTCCTCCGCCGTAACATCGTTTAGTACCGGCTCCGACTTGGATGCCATTACTACTCTCTTCCCCATATCTTTCAACTTTTCGATCACAAAGAGGTCGAAGATCACCTCTCCGGCGTTGTCAGTCAGGTAAAGCACATTATCAAAGGAGGAAAGTCGCCTCTTTACCTCTCCTAGGTCTCCGTGGAGGTTCTTTGCAAGAGTAGCTCCGAAGATCTGGCCAAAGGTAGAGTTGTCAAAGTCGTGCCCTTTAACCCCGAACTCCATGGAGTTAGCTGCAGCAGCGATCCTCACGAGGGCCTCCAGCTTGTTCTCCGAATCTTTGTAGAACTGCCTGGCCACGGGCAGAAGGCTCCTAGCTAACTTGTTCTCTTCAGACTTGAGCTGACAGTACGGGTCGGGGTTGTCGCTGCGCCGCTTTATGATCACCTCGCGCTGTGTTCCGACCAGGGCTGGAACTCCTCCTTTATGGCAGGCCATGAAGTCCAGCAGCTCTTCGACTGCCTTCGTCTTTTCACCTTCCGTTTTGAAGACAAGATCGCACTCGAAATTGGCCCTATCGAGGATGCAAGAATAGCAAGTGCAGGCCATCTTCAAGAGGGCCACCTTCCAGCCAGAACCCTTACCACGTCAGGTATTACCTGCTTTGCAACATGAGTGCATGAACCACCACTGAGGACATAGACCAACCCCTTATTCCCAACAGTTTGCTTTATCATCTGCGTCATTCTGGGATAAGCATCGAAGGTCAGATTGAAACCGCCGTAGTCGTCCTGGTGGGAGTCGTGGCCTAAGATCACGAAGGCGATCTGAAAGTCGAAGTCCTTTGCCAGCTCAAGAGAGCTCTTGAGGGCGCTGAGGAATTGCTCGTTGCTGGCTCCAAAGCCCAAACCTATGTCGTAGTTGTTCCTTGCCGGATCGTGCTTCTCACCGGTACCTGAATGAAAGTTTATGTGGAACACGTCGGGATCGTCTCCGAAAAAGTCTCGTGTGCCGTCGCCAAAGTGCGGGTCCACATCCACGATCAGGAACCTCTTCAGCCCAAGCTCTCTCAGCCGTAGAATTGTTATGGCTACATCGTTGAAGTAGCAGAACCCCCAAGCGCTTCCACGTGAGGCGTGGTGGCCGGCAGTTCCGGTATAGGCGAAGGCTGATTCTGCTTGGCCGGTGGCCGCAAGCTCCGCGGCCATCATAACGCTGCCTGCGGACAGTATTGCCACGTCCCTGTATGGGTCTGTTTCCATGCACTTCATGTGAGAAGAAGTGTGTGCCCTGCTGACCAATTCGATAGGTACAGGACGGGGCTTGAATACCTGGACATCAACGCCGTCTACGACCCCCGACTCCATGAGCGCCTCAAAGGACGGCCTTATCCGTTCCTTGAGAACGCTGAAACCGTCTCTTCCGAAGTCCTCGTGATAGGTTATCGCTACTTTCATGCTTTTTTCCTTCACTTCAGCTAAAAATTCGTTTTATATCTCCGTTATCCTAGGATACCTTTCCAGAAGCATCCCTTCAACTACTATGGGCATCATTCTCTTGGCGTCCTTGACCGCAGCGTTGAGATCCCATTCCGAACTGGAGCAGATTGTCAGCAGTGGCTCATCTTTCTTGACCTGCTGTCCCATCTTCTTGTGGATGATAACTCCTGCCTTCTTGTCCGCCGGAGCACCGGCAAGCCTTGCCACCTCGATAATCCTCTTGTTGAAGAAAGCCACTATGTAGCCACTGATCGGCGAGAGCACATCCTCCTTGTTCTCCCCAATCTGGATATCCTCGCTCTTTATCTTCGGGTCGCCTCCCTGGGCCTCAATGATCTCCAGCATCTTTTTATGAGCTTTTCCGCTGACGAGGATCTCTTCTGCAATCCTGGAGCCATCACCCTTGCCAGCAACTCCTCCCATCTCCAGCAGTATGCCGGCCAGGGCCATGCTCTTCTCTTTGAGGCTGTTGGGCCCACCTTTTCCTTCCAGGAGGGCAAGGGCCTCTCTTACCTCAAGAGCAGGACCTATTGTTCTTCCCACCGGAGATCCTCCAAAAGTCATGGCGCACTCCATGCGAATGCCAAGACGTTCGCCCAGGTCTATGAGGTCCTTTGCTAGAGACCTGCCGGCTTCAGAGGTAGCCAGCTTGGTACCTGGTCCCACTGGCATGTCCACTACAACGGCGTCCGCACCCACTGCCCCTTTCTTGGCCATGATCGATGCCAACATCTGGCTGTAGGGGTCGATGGACAAAGCGTACTCTGCCTTGATCAGCTTGTCATCCGCTGGCGCAATGTTGGTGGCACCTCCCCAGGCTATGACACCACCTACGCTCTCAGTTATCTCCTTGATCTCGTCCGCGCTGAACTCAACAGGGGCAAGGATCTCCATCAGGTCTGCCGTGCCTCCGGCTCCTGTGATGGCTCTAGAGCTTGTCTTAGGGATGAGGAGCCCAGCTGCAGCGACCACGGGAACAATCACCAAAGATACTTTGTTACCTGGAACCCCACCGATGCTGTGCTTGTCCACAACCGGGTGGGTGTCGAAGCGTATTCTATCGCCGGTGTCGATCATGGCCCTCGTGAGCCACTCGGTCTCCTGGGAGTCCATGTTGTGGATGTATGAGGCGGTGATATACGCAGAAAGCTCGACATCGCTCAGGTGGTTATCAACTATGTCCCTGACGATGGCTTTTATCTGGTCTTCGTTGAGCTTCTGCTTGTCCATCATCATCTTGATGTAGCAGAGAGAGGCGGGCTTTGGTGCCGGCAAGACTTCTACCATCTTTGCTTCTTTCAGCTCCCTCATGGTCTCGGTGAAAATGCCGATCTGTCCTTGCTTTATCATCTGGGTGGTAGTGTCCAGGATGGCAGTAACGGCGGCTCCTTTTGCTCTCACTCGGACCCTGTCGCCCGGGTTCAGACCCATCGTTCTTGCATCTGCCAGGTTAAGCATCACCTTGTACTGTCCAATCTCTATGTCAAAGGGATAGACTTCCAACATCAAAAGACCTCTTCTGTTTGAGAATGAATTTTGTGGCTATTTTAACTTCCGGCTTCCAGGAGAGATAGAGACCTTATCCATTCGCCTTTGGCCTCGCGGGTGGTTCCCACCACCAACCTCTGCCCAGTTGGGGTTTTCTCAACCACTCCATTGGCCTCTACCGTTTCGCCGGGAAGTGCCTGTCCAGCATAGGTGTGAGAGTAGCAGAATATCTCGCCTACCTCATGGTTGAGCTTGAATATGGCTGGGCTGTCAAAGGAGAACTCGGCATCCATGACCTCTGCCACGATTTTACGCCTGCCTATAACCTGTCCCGGCAGTCTTGGACTGATCTGAGACCAATCGCGGGCAAAGAGGAGATCAAAATAGGTGCCTCCAATCATACCTCGGTTGCCTTTCCGCATCTCGTGAAGTACGAACTCATCGAAGCCTATCTCGGGTTTCCGCTTGGAATATATCCGCTTCCACATGGTCTCGTCCAGTTCTTGGATGCTGCCCTCTGCTTTTGCCTTTGCCAGGATTGTTCTGGCCTTCCACCAGGACTTTCCGTAGGCTACAAGATCGATGTCCGAAGACGGACCCTGCAGACCAATGAGCATGGACCCGGTGATGCCCACGCACTCTTCTGGCACTCCGCCCTCGGCAAGCAGGGTCGATATTCTCTTCAACCTTGAGTCAGTCTTCGCGACGCGCGACAGCTCATCGGCTGGACTGTAAATCCTGATAACATCCTTTTCGGGAACAACGTGCAGGTCGCGAACATATTCAGGTCGCTCTCTCTTGAGGAAAGCAAAGGCTTCATCGAAGTCCATTTTTTTGTACTTTATCCCACGAGCTTCGCGACTGCCCTCCGGATCAGGCACATACCTAAGAAGACATCTAAAGCCATCCTGACGGGCGTAATCGGCTACGGCGAATATCCAGCCGTCCACGGTTTCTATGAAGTCTCTAATTCTGGCCTTCAAGAGATCGCCTTTTTCACCTTTCCAAGCTCCGCTCCAGGACGGACTATCTTCCTGTTTGTAAGATCCAGCAGGGTAGAGGGCTGGCCGAACTTGCATTTTCCTCCGTCCAAAACCATTTCCACACTATCTGCTATCTCCGGGGAGATCTCGTCTGCGCTTGCTGGAGGCTGTAAGCCTGTCCGGTTGGCGCTTGTGGAGGTTATAGGGCCGGCAATATCTATTATCCTAAGGGCCACCTCGTGATCGGGGAACCTTATTCCTACCAGAGGTGAGCCTGCCGTTAGCACATTTGGAACGACGCTCTTTCTCCTCACTAGAACCGACACCGGCCCTGGCAGGAGTAGCTTCAGAATTTCTAGGTCATCTTGGCTAAGTTCAGCAACCCTATCCAGCATCTCTAGGCTTGAAACTGCCAGGGAGATGGGCATGGACATGGGCCTTTTCTTAATCTGGAAAACCCTCAGGACGGCTTGTTCGTCCAACGCGTTAGCTCCTATGCCGTAGACGGTCTCTGTCGGATATACTATTACCCCGCCACTGATTATCGTCTTTGAAGCTTCTCGGATCGATTCGGATCTTTTCATTTTCGTTTGATATCCGCGATGTCTCCAAGAGTTAGCCCTTTGTCTCCTCCGCGGTACTTCACCTTTTCCTCTGTTGCCTGATCTGTAAGCTTGATGTTCAGCTCTTTCTCAAGTTTTTTTCTGACCCTGTCCTCGGGGATCAGCTCCTGGCGTTCTATCTTCTTGATTAGGGCAGCCTTCTCTTTTATTGTGGATGCCAGCTCGTCTGGAGTGAGGCCTAGCCCCTCCCTAGCCTCCCTTATCACCCGTCCGTATTCGGGGATGATCTCTACCAAGTCCTTGAAATGGTCGCGACTTTGAGGCCTTCTCGCAGTAAACGCGCGCTCGACTGGAACAACCTTTCTTGGTACGGGCGTCCATTTATCCTCAGCTTTTCCAAAGCGTGCACAGCTCTTGCACACATCTAGCGTTGAGCGATCGATCACAATCCTGTTTGGAGTTCCTGGTATCTCAGCGCCACATATCTCGCATTGCATATCGCTCATCTCGGAAACATTTATAGGGATCAGAGTTTAATAAGCTTTTAGTTATGGAGAGCGGAGATGGGATGAACGAGTCACAGGCCGGCGCGGATTTCTCGCGTTACATCCTGGACCGCATGCGCCAGCTTGAAGAACGAAATCTGGCGCTGCGTGAGCAGAAGGACCGCGTTGAGGGAGAGAAGCGGCTCATCGAGAATCAAAAGCTCAAGTTCGAACGAGAGGCAAGAAAACTCAGAAGCGAGCTGGAGCGCCTGCGTGTAGGTCCGATGATAGTAGGTACAGTTGTGGATGTGCTGGATGAGAGCAGAGTAATGGTCAAGAGCAGCACAGGTCCTAGGTTTGTCGTCAACTTATCTCAGTTCATCGAGGAAGAGCTCAAGCCGGGAACGCAAGTGGGATTGAACCAACAGTCTTTTGCTGTAATGTGTGTTCTGCCATCGCCGCGAGATCCAGCGGTCTTTGGTATGGAAGTCGAGGAAGCTCCTGATGTTGCCTTCTCCCAGATCGGAGGGCTGGACAGCCAGATATCCGAGATAAGGGAGATAGTGGAACTGCCGTTGAAACGACCAGATCTGTTCGTCCATGTGGGCATTGAGCCTCCCAAGGGAGTTCTGCTCTACGGTCCACCGGGGACGGGAAAGACTATCTTGGCCAAGGCGGTCGCGAACAGCACCGACGCGACGTTTCTACGGGTGGTGGGCTCGGAGTTTGTCCAGAAGTACATAGGCGAAGGTGCCAGATTGGTTCGCGAGCTGTTCGAGATGGCCAAGAATAAGGCCCCGGCGATAATTTTCATAGACGAGCTTGATGCCATCGGCGCTAGAAGGCTGGACGGTGCCACCAGCGGAGATCGGGAAGTTCAGAGGACTCTGATGCAGCTCCTGGCTGAGATGGATGGGTTTGATCCCAGAGGAGAAGTCAAGCTAATTGCGGCTACCAACCGCCTGGACATGCTCGATCCGGCACTACTCAGGCCAGGGCGGTTTGACCGAGTCATCGAGATACCCATGCCCAATATAGATGCCATCACGTCTATACTCAAGATACACACCCAGGGCATGAGCCTTGACGAAGAAGTGAACCTAAAACAGATTGCAGGGCTGGTAGAGGGAGCCAGCGGCGCGGATCTCAGGGCGCTTGCAACAGAAGCAGGAATGTACGCCATTCGAGAAGAGAGAACCACCATCTACCAAACGGACTTTGAGAACGCTGCTGCCAAGATCCTGCGCAAGGATAAAATAAACGAACCCGCCGATTTGGTTCAGCAGTACATCTGAATTGCCTATTGTGTCTGGGGTCCAAACTTGCGAGTTTTGGACCCGAAGGCTTTTACAAGACTATTTTTCCGGCATACTACAAAAACCAGCGAAACAAAGAATCCCGAATATTATTCCTGATGAGACGGGTTATCCTTAGCTATCGGTCAAAGTTAGCTATCGATTAAGAAGTGATTTAATATCAGCAAAGATGATGGGTAAGGAGATGAGGGAGCAAGACGAAATTTATCGCCTTCTGTCTACGGACTACTACGAGCTGACCATGGCCAAAGGCTATCTCGATAGCCATATAGAGAATAATATTGCCACTTTTGATCTCTTAGTAAGAAGCCTCCCCGAAAACTGGGGATTTTTGATTGCCAACGGGATAGAGGACGCACTAGATTTTTTGACCCA
This sequence comes from Methanotrichaceae archaeon, assembly GCA_041494285.1. Classification (GTDB taxonomy): domain Archaea; phylum Halobacteriota; class Methanosarcinia; order Methanotrichales; family Methanotrichaceae; genus Fen-7. The sequence goes on along the minus strand of JBGQAL010000056.1, from coordinate 6,996 downwards.
AGACTTTTTCTTCCGGCCTGAGGACATCAGTTACCTCAAAGATCAGGGATTTCCTGAATATTTTCTTGACTGCTGTAAGGATATCAAGTTCAGAGGAGATGTCTGGGCAGCTCCTGAGGGGACTCCAGTAGCGCCCAACACTCCCATCCTCAGGGTCAGCTCTTCGCTGATCCAGGCCCAACTAGCGGAGTCCGCCCTGTTGAACCAGGTCAACTTCCAGACAATGATCGCAACCAAGGCCAACAGGATAGCCAGGGCCGCAGCAGGCGCTCCCGTTGTGGAATTCGGACTGCGGCGCGCCCAGGGTCCGAACGCAGGCATCAAGGGAACTAGGGCCGCATTCATCGGAGGTTGTCGCGGAACATCAAATGTGGAAGCAGGAAGGAGGTATGGAATACCCGTTAGCGGCACCCAGGCCCACTCCTGGGTGATGGTTTTTCCTACAGAGCTTGATGCCTTCCGCGCCTATGCAGCATCCTTCCCGGAAAATGTGACTCTGCTTATAGACACTTACGACGTTCTGCAGGGAGCAAGAAATGCTGCCGTTGTCGCCAAAGAGATGGAAGCGGCGGGTCACCGGCTGGATGCTGTCAGGATAGACTCCGGAGACCTAGCAGATCTTTCTAAAGACGTGAGGGCTATTCTGGACAGCGAAGGGCTTGGTTACGTGAAAATCATCGCCACCAGCGACCTGAATGAGTACAAGATCGCCGAGCTAGTGGCCAAAAAAGCCAGAATAGATAGCTATGGCGTCGGAACAGAGCTGATAACAGGAAAGCCTGTTGCTGCGCTTCCAGGCGTTTACAAGCTAGTGCAAATCGATGATAGACCGGTGATCAAGCTTTCGAGCGCCAAAGTGACTTACCCGGGAATTAAGCAGGTGTACAGGCTCACGGATGACCAGGGTAACTACAAAGAAGATCTTCTGGCATTGGAGGATGAAAAGGTTCAAGATTGTTTAGAAGGTGAATCGAAGGATAGTGTTCCAAGCAATGATCTTAACACCGTTCCCTTGTTGGGTCGTGTGATCTCCCGGGGTACGCGCGTTATGGCCAGGAAAAGCATTCACGAGACTAAGAGTTATGTTGAAGAATGCGTTTCCAAAATGCCCCGCTCATCGTTGAAAATCGTTGCCCCAACTCCTTATTTAGCTAGGCCATCCACAAAACTGTGTGAGCTGATGAGAGACCTGAGATACAAATATGAGGCGTCGGGAGCCGCTTGAGCTTGCCTGACATCTGAGGCTTCTGGAATAAAGCAAGCGATCCGGGCAAATATGAAACTAGATCCCGCTCTATGAACTTGACTTCGATTTTCGATTCGGCAATAAAGTCAGAGAAGCATATCGTAACCCTGCATCCATGGGTCGGGCAGAGTGGCGTAAACTGGATTCTCTTGTGTCCAAGAATAGCCTTACAGAATAAATTAACGGTGGCTTGATAGTTTATATAAGATGCTGGCGATCTTGATTAGGGATTCGGTTTGTCTTGATAAGGTTATCTGAACTAAATTCTCGGTGCTTTATGAGAGACATAAAAACCATGATTAGAATTATCCATACTCACGTTAAAGGGGTTGTTGCATGCCTAAACACAAAGGGCTTGAAGGCGTAAAAGGCGTAATCTTCGACTGCTATAACACTCTGATCGACATCAAAACCGACGATGTCAGCGTAGATACATACAAGCAGGTAAGTAACTGGCTGATCTATCAGGGCGTTAAAATCGATCCTGAAGAGCTTATGGCCGAATACAAAAAGAAGTCCGAGGAAGAGCTGGAGAGCAGATGGGAAAAAAATCCTGAGATCAAAGTCGAGCTGGTGTTTGGCAAGATCTGCAGGCAGCATGCTTTGTGGGATATCAACGAATCCATTGTTGGAGTGGAGGCAGCACGCGCCTTCAGAGCGGCATCTCTAAGACATTTCAGTGCCTTTCATCAGAGTGTGAAGCTTTTGAAAGAGTTGGAAGGATATCCCATGGTAATAGTATCCAACGCCCAAGCGGTCTATGCTGAGGCTGAGTTGAAGTACCTGGATCTGCGCAAGCATTTTCAGTTCGTGATATTCTCCTCGGAATTTGGGCACAGGAAGCCTGACCCCAGAATCATCCTGGAGGGGGCCAGAAAGCTGGGCCTAAAACCCGAAGAGATTCTGTCCATAGGCGACAGCATGGAGCAAGACCTCGCTCCATCGGCAAAGCTGGGTATGAAGGCCATACACATTGAGGCGGCCTGGAAGCTTCTAAAGTAACCGAAATAGCATCTTATTACTTAGGGAGATCCGAAATACCAAAGGTTACTCTGATACTGACGACAATGTTTTTTGGGCACAGTTAAGCACATTGGCCGATGTAAAAAACCTCTGGAAGCCAACAGTTTTTATCTCGGCCATACATAGTCCCTCATATCATCATTATCGTGGAGTATTTTATGATTGAGCGCGAAGGGTTGCAGGGAATAAAGGGCATATTATTCGATTGCTATAAAACTCTGATAGACATAGTAACCGACGAAGACGACCAGAAGACCTATGAATGCGTCAGCAACTGGTTGATTTATCAGGGTGTCAGGATCACTCCTGATCAGTTGAAGAGGGAGTACAAAGGAAGTTGCCTGCTGGGGACTCAAAGCTCCGGGCAAGAGCATCCCGAGGTTAGGGTAGAGAAAATGTTCGGAGGCATTTGCAAACAACATTCGTTGTGGGATATAGATGAGACAACCCTGGGAGAAGAGACGGCCAGAGCCTTCCGGTCGGCCTCGCTTAGAAGGCTTCAGGTTTTTCCACAAAGCATGAGGCTCTTAGAGGAGCTGAAGGAGTATCCTTTAGGCGTAGTCTCCAACGGCCAGAGGGTTTTTTCAGAGATCGAGCTGAGGTATCTGGATCTATTCGATCACTTCAAGTCCGTTATCTTCTCATCGGATCTTGGTTTTAAAAAGCCCGACCCGAGGATTTTCCTGGCGGGAGTTAGAGCACTGGGGTTGAAGGAAGAAGAGGTACTCTACATAGGCGATAATTTCGAAAACGACATAATACCTTCGGTTAAACTGGGGATGAAGTCCATGCACATTGAGGAAGCCTGGAGGTTCTTCAAGGTGATTTGAAGAGGAGCCCACAGATAATTGTTCTAGGGTAGGCTTCGTCTAGATAATGCCATTAAGAGGGATGACTTGACTTATCTATTGTCCGTTAGACAACGCAAGTATGCTTGACTGTGGATTTGGAAATATAGGTATATAGAAAATAAAATCAGAATGACGTTAAGCATGGAAGTTGCAATGGTGACACACCGACGGTATGAGATCGTTTCTTCCTTCTTGTCTCCTACAGTCCTGGTAATTACCTGAATATTTTGTCAAAGAATCGTACCACAGAATATCTATATAGATTAATTACATGAATTATTGGTAAATAGTTAATTGAGATAAAGTATATAATGGCTTAGCATAGAAGCCTGCTATTGTGGAAACGATTCCTGGGGAGACCCTGGCTAAGTTTGGGCTTGCGGAGGACCCAAGCTACCAAGGAGCTTGTTCACGAGGGGTTCCACAAATGGGGAACATGGAAAATTCGGACAGCGACCTCCTACACATTTCCTTTTCTGACAAGTCGGTATTGAGTTCAATATTCCCGACCTTTTCTCCGAGATTGCCAAAATCAAGAAATGTCAAAACTGGGCAAAAGCATCCAGGCGAACACTATTTAGGCGAATTCGTTTTTTTCTTGAAAGTGCTCACAGAAGCCTGGAACCAACGTGAGGTGAAGAACGATGAGTGAAGCTGCAAACCTTGGATATATCCCGCTAGGCTGCGATCTTCTTGGACAAGTTGATTATTACGGAGCAATTCTGGGCAAGAAGGACCTGATAACCAGGGAAGGAGAATTTAGGATCAGCAAGCTTGGCCTTATCGTCGATCTGATCAAAGCGATAGATGTACCGTACGACATGATAAGCAAGTTGACTACAGCGATCATTGAAGCCTGGCGTCTTGATGCCCCCGAAAGATCCCTAGAGGAAAGGGCGGAGGAGATGAGCTATATCATGCAAAGCATCGAAGCCGTCAGAAGCACTATTCAATGGTGTAAAATGCATCAAGGACCTGATACAGTCAGGAGGCTGGACATTGCCGTACTGTTTGCTTTACCTCTAATGCCTTCAGACCTGTGCCCCTCAGAAGTTGGCCGGGTCCATGACCTCCTTGGCCAAATCGTGGATTATCTGTCCAAGACAGATGAAAACAATATGAAACATTAATGGTCGAATGAAAGTCTACTATTTATCTCTTGGTTAAAATATAAGAATAATTGTAGATGCAGCTTTGCAAGAGTAGGTTCACTTTCGGGGTATTGACCCAGTGCGTCTATTCGGTCATATCAAGCCCTTTTGAAGAAGAACTCATCTCAAAACCAATCGTTCTCCAAATTGTCATGAACCGCTAGAAGACGGGAGAACAATATTGTAACAAGGTTAAATAGTTCGATCCATAAATAGTTCAATTAACATAGCTGTTCAACCAATAGAAAGCTGGGATTCGATGATACCAGTAATAGCATCTACGAAGTACATCACTGCACTCACCTTATTAGCGATTGTTTCATCAGTGCTTGTGTGCCAAGGAGGAGTCGAAAAAATGAAAAATCTGGAAGTTAAGCTTGGGTTCAACCAGGTTCCCGTGGACTACACCTGCGACGGCAGGGACACTTCACCGAAGATTGAGATTCACGGGCTGAATGCGACATCGGTTGCAATAATATTGGACGATCCTGATGCGCCATCGGGCACGTTCACTCATTGGGTCATTTGGAACGTCGAGCCTACGGATTTTGTGCCCGCAGACATACCAAACAATCTAACCCTGGTAAAGCCCATCAAGGCTGTGCAGGGTTCGAACAGCGCTGGGAGGATAGGGTACATGGGTCCATGCCCACCAAAAGGAAAGCCCCACCGCTACTTCTTCAGAGTCTATGGATTGGATAGGATGCTGGATCTGAATCCTGGCGCTACCAAGAGTGACCTAGAGAACGCCATGAAAGGGCACATCCTGCAGCAGGGCGAAGCCATGGCATCCTACCAAAGATAGGGCGTAAAATGGATTAGGCATAGGAAGATCAGTTGAAACTAAGAAGCCGAAAACTAAAAGGGCCCGCTATGATATCGGCTGGTTAGACAACTTGTTATCCGTCAAATATGAGGTCCCATGCACAGCTCGAAGATGTTGATCGATGGAAAGCTCGTGAACTCCGTCGCAAGAGAAGTAGCCACAATTTACAATCCCGCCAACAAGGAACCTGTAGCCGAGGTTTCCGTGGGCGTCCGCAAAGATGCCCAACTAGCCCTGGACGCGGCCAGGAAGGCTTTTCCCACATGGGCAGAGACTCACAGTCAGCAACGAGGTGAAATCCTCCACGAAGCAGCCAGACTTGTGCGCCAGCGCGTTGAGGTGATGGCCACTCTTCTCACCTGTGAGCAGGGTAAGCCCTTGAAGGATTCCAGAAGAGAAGTGCTGTCCTCAGCAGATGTCCTCGACTACTACGCCGAGGAGGGCAAACGTAACTTCGGCCAATGGGTTCCAGCAGCATCCCAAGGCAGCAGAAGCCTAGTAGTAAAGCAGCCTATCGGGGTGGCAGCTATCATCACCCCATGGAACTTGCCAGTAGATCTCATGGCATGGAAGGTCGGGCCTGCGCTTGCTGCGGGTTGCACCGTGGTGGCAAAGCCGCCGAGCCTTGCACCACTGGCGGCCACAGCATTTATTCAGGCGGTGAATGATGCGGGGATACCTCCCGGAGTGGTAAATGTTGTCCATGGATCGGGCAGCGTTGTCGGCGCTGAGCTGGTGGAAAACCCGATCTCGAGAAAAATCGCGTTCACCGGCGAGACCGCAACTGGCAGATGGATCATGGAGAAAGCGGCGAGACATATAAAGCGCGTCTCCCTAGAGCTGGGTGGCCAATCTCCCTTCATCGTCTGCAGTGACGCCTCAATAGACAAAGCCGTGTCGGCCTGCGCTCAGAGAGCCTTCTCCAACATGGGGCAGATATGCATCAGCGCCAACAGGATCTATGTAGCAGAAGAGGTGGCGGAGGAGTTCACCTCGAAGCTGGTCGATCGCACCATGATGCTCAAAGTTGGGAACGGCCTTGAACCCGGAATTGACCTCGGTCCTATGTTCAGCGAGGCTCAGCGACAGAAGACCGAGGGGCACATCGATGATGCGGTACAAAAAGGAGCCAGGGTATTGTGCGGCGGTCACAAGCCTGACGGAGAAGAATACGAAAATGGTTTCTTTTTCTTGCCCACTGTCCTTGAAAATGTCGATCACAGCATGCGGGTGATGCGCGAGGAGACCTTTGGACCTGTCGCTCCCATAATGCATTTTGAGGATCTGGATGAGGCCATTAGCCTTGCCAACGATACCGAGTATGGCCTGGCGGCTTACGTTTTCACCAATGACCTGACCACCGCCATAAATGCAACGGAAAGGTTAGAAGCTGGTGGCGTTGGCGTCAACGTGAATAACGTCGCCGAGATTCAGGCTCCGTTTGGAGGGTGGAAGCAGAGCGGTTTAGGTAGAGAGCTTGGTCACTACGGCCTGGACGAGTACCTGGAGATCAAGCACATCCGTTTTGGTTTATAATTGTATGATCAATACCATCAAAATACATCAACGTCATGTTACCTATTGTGTGGCGATGACGAATAGGAACTATACAGTCAACTGCTGCAAGCGCACTGTAGTCAAGTTCTGTATTTTCCAACTTTTCTGCTTTATATCATTTTCGTTTAAATCTAAATGAATTTAAGTAGTAGCGAGCGAGAATAAGTAGTAACAACGAGTCATTCAATAGTAGAACAAAAGATAGGTCGTGTATGTCATTTATTGAATTGGCACTCTGAAATTCAACAATTCCTTCAGGCTCCATACGTGATCAGTTAGACCTTCAGCCATTGCCGGAGTTCGCTGCGTCCATCTTTTTCTTCCCTCATTGATCTCTATTCT
>JBGQAL010000064.1:0-13964 GCA_041494285.1 Methanotrichaceae archaeon | reverse complement strand
GATTACAGCCTCGTGTATAATATCTGGCACAAACAAAATATTTTAGATATATGTATTAATAATTTTTGGTCCATGCACTCACTCGATTGGGGAATTCAACGTAATATTGAGCAAGTACGAATAATCGATGAGGTCATAGGAAGAGTGGAAAAGTCTGGCGGAAAGATCATCGCACCGAAATTCAAGATGGGTGATGCTGGCTGGATAGCATTTATGATGGATACAGAGGGAAATACTGTCGGCTTGCACCGCTTTAAGTGATAATCTTTAGATACCAGCAGCTATACGTTATTGTCTTCTTTCTTTTATGCCTTCAAAAAGGCTGACACTTCGCCGAGTACTCTATCATGGACAAGCTTCCGACTCTGGGCTTCTAAATTACCTTGTAGACCCGTTGCGGACTATTCGTACTGCTATCCAGTGTAGCCGCACATCCCGACCCGAGGAGAGTTGACGACTGGCAGGAGCATATCCTCTCCACACTCGTGCTTTTTTGCGCACTCCTCGCAGACCCAACCGGTACCCTCGTTGGTGCACAGGCAGCATACAGCTGTGGCCAGCTTGCCGCATTGGCATTTAATATCAAGAGGATTATTTCTGGCTAGGACCCTGACGGCCTTGCCTTGTGCCAGGCCTTCCCTTTCTGAGACTAATTTAAGTGAAAGCTCCGTTGAGGTTCCGAAGTCGTAGATGTGTTCGAATTTTATATCTTGGACGATCACTTTTCCAAGGGCGATTTTCATGCTCCGGTCGTCTGGCTCAATTTTTTCTGAAATGAATGTGCTGCCTCCTATCTCGAAGCTGCTAAGATGGCCGCAGCACTCCAGCCAGATCTGACGCAGGAAGTCGTCCAGGTCCTGCAGAGTCGCATTCGCTGGAATATCGATGTGCATCCAGTACATCGGCAGGTACAGGCCTTCCACACGTAGATGAAGGATTGTCCTAATGGCGCTGCCTTTGGTAGCGCCCTTGATTGCCAACTTATCGTTCTCTTCAGCTCTGGCCTTGCAGGACTTCAAATGCCTTGCCATCGCCGACTTGGCAAAGCTACCTTTGCAGAAGCTGCAGGTTCCCCTAGAACTCTGTCTGGTAATTTTAGATCCCTCCGATCCTTCAAGTAGTTCCCATCGGGCTCTCCTCGCCCTCCTACAATGGAACGATCCTCAAGGCTTCCACTGAGTTATTCCCTCCACCCTCTCGAAGTCGTTGTTGTTGGTGGCGATGTTGGTTACTTCGTTCAGCCTCATCATCGAAAGGTGGATTGCATCTGCGGCCATTAGGCTGTATCTCCTGGATAGCACAACAAAATCAGGGAAAAGCGATCCTTCCAACAAGCCGAGATTGAAGCTCTTTATGAGTTCCATCTCCACCCAGACGATCTTCAGCTCATCGATTATCTCAGGCCTTTCTTTGAACAGCTTCTTGGCCTTCCGGACTTCGACTCCGTAGACACTGGAGATCTCTGCCACCGTGAGCTTATGGAATACCTCGCCTAGGACGAAGTCTGAAGAACACCCCCTGATCTCCTTGTTTTCCACGCGGGTAAGAAGATCTCTGCAATTCCGACCAAAGGCGGAGTGATCGAAGGCTGAGTAAAGGAATATGTTTGCGTCTATGAATACCTTCTCGCCATCCGGAATCTCTAATAGCTTCAATCCCACAACTCCATATTGATAATCTCATCGGCTGTCTTTTCATCTATCTTCAGTCGTCCGTGAAACTCATCAACCGGGGGCCTTCTGACTTCTATTTCTACCTCCTCGCCTTCTCGTAGTTTGATGTCCCGAAGAGGCTTCAGCACCTTGTCCTCATATCTGGCTTTGACCCTTATTACCATAGCACCGCCACCGAATAATCTCGACTATTAAGTGTCCTTAGCCTATAAAGTTAATCAATAGAGTCAGAGATTCTTTATATCATCAAGGAAGGAAACGTTATTCTATGGACAGGATTCCTGCAAAGTGCAAGGACTGGAAAGTAGCCAACTCGCCACTCACCCGTTGGTGGTGTAATCTGGTCTGCGGAGGGGGCACTGGCGGCAGGTTGTGCGAGCACTGGTGCATCGTTGCAGAGAGGTTCGGCTCCTGGACGCTACTCATAACCCTGGTGTTTCCCGTGATTGTACTGATTATTCTACTGTGGCAAGCTCTGAAAGGGATATTTTAGGTTAAGTTGGTGAAGCACAATATTTTACTCGAAGTTGGGTAATTCTGAAGCTAAAATGCAAGTTCGTTCTGCCAGAGCACTTTTTTTTTTACGATGAACGAATTTAAGCATGTTCAATAGTTTTATAGGATTGATGGCACAAGTGCAATCTTTGTGTGGAGATGTAGGAGGATGTCAATTGACTAGAAAATGGGCCATGTTTACGCTTATTGTATTACTGATAACGATTTCAAACGTAAATGCTATTAATACGACGGAAGTTCGAGGCACAGTAACCGATTTGGGCGCTTCGGCGTTCACCTGGGACAACTCCAATTTCGCTGGATTCTACTACGATATAGACAAGAACCTTGGTGCTGAAACGATAACCTTCAGTTTAACTGATGCCACCCCAACCGGTGCAATGCTCACTGACCAGGAGGTCAATGGAGCACCAAGAGGTGTTGTTTACGAGACCCGTGCTCAACTCAAGAAATTCAAGTACAAACCATGGGGCCAGTATGATGTTATTGGGTTCCTTGCCGACAAGTACTTCGCTGCATACGATCCAACAGTAACTGCGGACGTTGCCAATGTCGATGAGTCCGTAGCCTACCTCTACGACGCGTCCAAGAACAGAAATCTCATGACTTACGAGCAGATAAGCAAGGTTCTAATCGATGACAACAAGGAGATGACCATCACCTCCACTAACCCGCTAGTATTGCAACAGGGCTATCAGTTGGCAATTAAGTCCATAGATGTTGACGGCAAAACCTACCTTGTGCTGTCCAAGAATGAACAGGTCGTTGACGGCAAGGTCGTTCAGCCATCTATCTTTAACTCCAGGATGAAGGACCAGACCTACTACTACAAGACAACGCTCGGAGACACCACAGACACCATCCAGATAGCCATACACTTCAAGAACGCCTTCCGTGGCTCTGACACCAACATTGCCACAGTCGACGGAGAATTCCAGATATCCGATACAGTGACCCCTCTAAAGTCCGATCAGCAGTACGACAAGATGTCTATCAGAAGCGTTGATGCTACCGGTTTGGCCGTTATAATGGACAACAAGGACAACCAGATTACCCTCAGCAAGAACAAGGACATTGTCCTGATGCAGGACGTCCACATTAAGACTGCCGACCAGGATGGCACCGCTACAACTCCACTAAGGTACTACATATACAAGAAGATCACAGCACGAGGCCCATATCAGCTACGCGGAACTGTAGCCAATGTCATGCAGAACCAGGTTACCTGGGATAACTCTTCGTTCTCCGGATTCTACTACGATTTAGACAAGAACATTGGCGCTGAAACGATAACCTTCAGTTTAACTGATGCCACCCCAACCGGTGCAACACTCAGTGACCAAGAGGTCAATGGAGCACCAAGAGGTATTGTTTATCAGGCCCACGCTCAAACTGAGAACTTCCAGTTCAGTCCTTGGGGTTCATTTGATGTAATGGCTTTCTTAGGAGAGTCGTATTTCGCAGGGTACAGAGACAACAGCACCCAAATTTTGCAGTATGCTAATAGCTCGAACCTTTTAGAGTTCGGTTATTTAACAAAAATACTGCTAGATTCAGGAAAAGAACAAGTTGTTTCATTGGGTTCCGCAGTGGAGATGATGAATGGATATTCTCTCAAACCAACGATTGGAAGTGACAATAAAGGGATTTTAGTCGAGCTTATGAACAAAGGCAAAGTTGCAGATAGAGCAACCATCATCCCGCCTGACACATACGTCTATAAAACCAATGTGGGAAATGCAACGGGATTTCCTGTGATCGCAGCTCACTTCGAAGAGCCTGTGTACGTTGAAGGAAAAGGATATTGCAAGATAGATGGCCTTTGGCAGATATCTGAAACGCCTCTGACTATCGTACTAGGTACACAGTACGGCAAAATGTCCATCATATACGTCAATCCGATCGACATGGCTATCATTATGGACAACAAAGATAACCAGATAACACTAAGCAAGAACAAAGACATTGTTTTGATGCAGAACATCCACATCAAAATCGGCGACCAGGATGGCACATCTGCTACGCCAGAAAGGTACTATATCTACAAGCTCGTTGATCTCCAGAATCCTGGAGGTAAGTAGATGAAATCTATTGCGATTTTTCTTCTGATTATCGCCTTTTTGACGTCGCCTTCTTTTGCTGGCGAAATACGGGGCACAATTTACAACGTATCTGATGGAATAGTTGTATGGAACTCCAGCGATTTCCCCGGATTCTTCCAAGATATTAACAAAGGCATAGGTACTGAGCGTCTAAATCTAAACATAAGCGGAGAACGTGTGGAACCTGGAGCAGCTCAATACATATCCTCTATGCAAATTACAGCTTTTGAGCATAAAGAATGGGGAAGCTATAGAGTGCTTTGTTTCCTCGGTGAAGAGTACTTCGCAGGATACAGCGACGATTGCAGGATTGCATCCCCTTGGAACAGCCTTACAGAAGGCAATCTTAGCAAAGTTTTAATAGACGCCGCCGAAAGAAGGACTTTAGCCAGCAACGAAGCTTTGCCCTTGGCAGAAGGCTACAGCTTGGAACTTTCCGATGCTGAAAAAGGTGTCAACGTATCTCTTTATAAAAATAGCTCGCTTGAAAATACAACCGTAATCCAGCCTCCCGCCGACTACGTTTACACCGCTAAAATCGGAAACCACAATACGACACTCATCGCTGTTCATATTAAGAGCAATGTCAGGTTAACGCCGAATAGCTATTACACTGTGGCGGGAATATTCCAGGTATCAGAGAAAGCTACGCCTATTAGGGCAGGCACAACCTACGGAATGATGAAGTTAAAGTCTATCGAGGATTCTGAGCTTCTTCTAATCAACAACGTTAGTCTGAACATCACTCGAAACAAAGAGATTGAGGTCGTGGATGGCGTAAAGATCAAGACCGCAAACTCTTCTACCTCTCCAAACAGGATATACGTCTATAAGAACAGGACAGAACTTAGAAACCAAGAGATAAGGGGAACGGCGACAGATCTCGGCAATAATGAATTCACATGGACACCGGAGAACTTTGCGGGATTTTACAAGGATATTGATAACAACATTGGCTTTGAGCAGCTTACTTTCAGTCTATCCAACGTAAATGCTGATAAGAAAAGTGCTGAGCTTAGCGACCTAATGGATGCAAATGGCCATAGGGGTATAACCTACATCGCCTCTGCCCAAAAGAAAGGATTCCAGTTCAAGCCCTGGGGTTACTACTACAATATGAGTTTCTTGGGCCAGAGCTACTTTGCAGGTTATCTCGAAGGATCAGGCTTCGAGGACGGAATACTATGGCATAAATCTAAGGAACCCAATCTTCTTGCTAATTCCCAGTTGAGCAAGGTGTTGGTGGACAACGGCGAACCGCACATGGTTAAGAGCGGGACATCCCTTAAGTTGAACGATGGGTTCGAGGCTCGGCTTCTTGTGGACGACTCCTGCAATAAGACGCTACTGGAGCTTTATGAAAATGGCAATCTGACCGACAGAGACTACTTTACTGTACCTCACACTTATGTGTTCATCAAGGATCTCGGAGCCTCCAAAAGCGTTGCTGTTCTGGCACTCCATATATCTGGGGTAAATTGTACTCGGGGCAAAACCTGCGTTGTTGATGGCATTTTCCAGATATCTAATTCATCTACATCTATCGATATCAAGCAGCATTACGACAAGATGTCAATCAGGAACATCGACCCGTCTGAAATGACCATCGCAATGGATAACAAAGATAACCCAATAACTCTCCTCAAAAATATGGATATGCCTCTAATGAATAACATCTACATCAAGACTGCCAATCAGAAGGTAATCGATTCCGAACATCCTCTCATGTACTATGTCTACACGCCAACCATCGGATCACCAACCAAATAGTCATCAAATGATCGCGTAATCTGGTAATAGATCAAAAATGCATTTCCTCGGTAAAATAAGGGCCCGCTCAGACCGGGCCGCTTTTTCTTATAAAGAGGATTCTATATTTTATAGATCTTTGGAGGAAAAACCGCTCAGGTTTAACGGCATATCCTTGTGATACTAAGCTGGGAAACCTATATCTCCCTGTTACGCATACCAGTAGGCGGTGTTCTCATTGTCTCAAGGCTTCGATCGTACCCTTGTAACCTGCGGCCTACCCTATGCCAATGGCCCCTGCCACCTAGGCCACCTAAGAACCTACGTACCAGCGGACATCTTCGTAAGAGGCATGAGAAAGATGGGCAAGGACGTCCTGTTCGTCTGCGGCACTGACGCTCATGGAACGCCAATCGTAGTCAACGCCGAGGCTCAAGGGACAACGCCAAAGGAGCTGGTGGCCAAGTACCACGCTCACTTCGATCAGGTTTTTAAGGGCATGAACGTGAAGTTCGATTTCTTCGGCGATACCGACGACCCCGAAAGTCATTATCGGACCCAGGAGATTGTCAAGGCGCTGGTGGGGAAGGGCTACGTCTACCAAAAGGAGATAGAGCTGGCCTACTGTCCGGCGTGCTCCCGCTTCCTGCCCGACAGGTACGTAGAAGGCATCTGCCCATACTGCGGCGTATCGGCCCGTGGTGATGAGTGCGATATGGGTTGCGGTCGCCATCTCGAGCCAGGGGAGATCAAGAATGCCGTCTGCAAGGTCTGCGGCGGAAAGGCCGAGTACCGGAAGCAGATTCACTACTTCTTCAAGCTCTCCGAGTTCAAAGACTTCCTCCTGAAATACCTTGAGACCCTTGGAGGAACGGCCAGCGCCAGGAACTACGCATCCGAGTGGGTACGCATGGAGCTGAAAGACTGGTGCATAACCCGCAGCATGCCCTGGGGGATCAAGTTCCCCGGGCACGACGGGCTGGTAGTTTACGTCTGGGTGGATGCCCCCATCGGCTACATCGCCTTCACAGAGGAGTGGTGTGCCCAAAACAACAGGGACTGGAAGGAGTACTGGCAGGACGGGTCAAAGATCGTCCACTTCATCGGTGGCGATATAGTCTACCATCACTGCATCTTCTGGCCGGCTATGCTCAAAGGGGCTGGCTACACCCTGCCATCGGCGGTCGTGGCCAGCGGAATGCTCAAGATCGACGACAAGAAGTTCTCCAAGAGCCGTGGCTATGTAATCTGGGTCAAGGACGACTACCTGGATCGTGGATTGCACCCCGACCTTCTCAGGTATTACCTTGCAAGCTACACCGCTCACAACAAGGAGGTCAACTTCGCCTGGAAGATCTTCGGAGATAAGGTGAACACTGAGCTTGCCGGAGCATTCGGCAACTTCCTGAATAGAACCCTTACTTTTACCATCAAGAACTTCGACGACATGACACCTTCGGGAGAGATAGACCCCGTAGTTGTCTCAAGAATTGAAGGAACTATCAGGGAGGTAGAATCGGGCCTGGAGGAGTACGAGTTCAAGAAGGCCATCGATAGTGTGATGACCCTGGCCGACTATGGGAACTCTTACTTCCAGTCCCACGAGCCCTGGAAGCTCGTGAAGGCCGACAAAGAGTTGGCTGGATCTGTGCTGCGGTCGTGCCTGCAGATCGCCAAGGCGCTCGTCATCCTGATGGACCCGGTCATGCCCTCCAAGATGGAGGCAGCCTGGAGACAGTTGGGGTTGGAAGGGACCGTAAAGGCCCAAAGATTTGAAGATGCCATCGTTCCGGTGCCTGAGGGACATAAGCTAGGAAAGCCGGAGATCCTCTTTGGCAAGATGGAGGACGCGACGATCAAGGAACTGGACGACATCTTCAAAGAGCGGATGATCCAGGCCGAATCGAAAGACAAAAAGGAGAAGAACAAGAGGATGGAGACCATTTCCTTTGAACAGTTCAAGGGCATAGACCTGAGGGTGGGAGAGATAAAAGAGGCAGAGTGGATCAAGGGCTCCAATAAGCTTCTCAAGCTCGTAGTGGACATAGGAACAGAGAAGAGGCAGGTGGTGGCAGGCATCGCCGAGACCTACCAGCCTGAAGACCTAGTAGGAACCCAGGCGGTGGTGGTGGCCAATCTAGAGAAGGCCTTGCTCTTCGGTGTGGAATCACAGGCTATGCTCCTGGCAGCGGATATCGGCGGAAAGGCATTGCTGCTCAGACCCCAGGAAAGGGTAGAGCCTGGAACAAAGGTAAGGTAGGGATCCGATTTGCTTCAAGTTGATAATTTATCCAAGTCTTATACCATAGACGGAATAGAGGTTGCAGCCCTGAAGGACATCAGTTTTTCCGTCAAGCCTGGTGAGATCCTGGGGTTCGTAGGCAAGAGCGGTGGCGGCAAAACCACGTTGATGAAGATCCTGCGAGGGATGGAGCCATTCGACTCCGGCAGGATTGTCATGGGCGAGTTGACTGTAATGCCCGAGTCAGGAGACGACATCCAGAGAGAGCAGATGAGGCTCACAGCCATTCATCTGCAGAGGGATTTTGCGCTGTGGACCGAGTCTGCTCTGAAAAACGTTGTCATGCGGGTTTACTCCAGAGAGACCGGCTATGAGGTGCTGCCAATCCCAGAGTTGGGCAACTACGATGATATTTACAAGGAGGCGATGTACTACCTACGACTGGTGGGATTGGAGAAGAAGGCCCACCAGCTTGCCACCATCCTTTCCGGGGGCGAGAAGCAGAGGCTTCTTATTGCGAGACAACTGGCCAAGAAGCCCAGGTTCTTGCTGTTGGACGAGCCAGCTACAATGGCGTGCCCGGCCACCAAGCAAGAGGTTCTGGACGCCGTTTTGAACGTGAACAGAGAGCTAGGATTGACTATTCTGGTGGTCTCTCACTTACCCGAGGTTCACCAGTATCTGGACGACAGGCTCATCTGGCTGGATAATGGAAGGATAGTTGATCAGGGTAAGCCCGGCGAGATTCTGGAGAAATTCCTATCAGGCATCGGCGTAGCTGAACCCCTGGCCCCTAGAGTTAATCCAGAGCCGATCATCCGTATTGAGGGGCTGGACAAGAGGAACTACCTGGTTGGCCCAGGTGAGATTCTAAATATTGAGAATCTTAGCTTCGATATCAATGAAGGAGAGATCACCTCAATAATAGGATCATCAGGATGTGGCAAGACCACTATTCTCAAGATCATCGAGGGCTTGAGGCCTTCAGACGAGGGATCCGTGCTCTACAGGCTGGGCGAAAGATGGGTGGACATTATCTCCTATTCGCCATTCAGGATGGAGGTCAGAAGATCCTTGGGCATAATGTACCAGGAGTTTGCCCTATCCCTGAGTGAAACCATAATAGAGCAGATAGCCTACCAGCTGGGAGTGAAAGGCCAGAATGTCATAGAGCACGCCAGATCTATGGCTGAGGAGAACGGTATCAGCGACAAGGTCTTGGATCTTATTTACACGCTGACGGACATGCAAGAAGAGGAAGCAAAAACAGTGCTGGAATCCATGGGGTTGACGAGGGACGTTTTCAAGGAGCTTTTCCCCAGGTTCCCGACTACAGAGGCCCTCGAGTTTGCAGAGCCTGTCTTCAAGCTCATGGACCTCGACCCTTCTGTCCTGACGAAACTGTCCGAACAGCTCAGCGGGGGAGAGCGGGTCAGGGCTTCCATAGCCATCCTCCTGGCGGCCAAGCCCAGGATATTAATCCTGGACGAGCCCTTTGGTGATATCGACCCACTCACTCTGAGAGAAGTATCGAACGCCCTGAAGAAGATCAACAGGGAGCTGGGAACTACCATCCTCCTGGTCAGCCATCACGTGGACTTCGTGCGTGAGGTCTCTCATAGGGCAATTCTGATTGAAGACGGAGCCATATCCGCCGATGGCAACCCCGACGAGGTCTGCAATGCTTTCCTCTCCAGGTGCGGAGCTGCCTACCTTAAGCGACCTGCAGGCCAGGTCCTGACTTGATTGATTCTGACGTGATTTGATATGGATGATGAGCTGACAGAGATCTACCAGCAGCTTTCTGACCAGATCACCCCCGAGGAGTTCGAGACCAGAATAGCGGAGAAGGTTTCCCTGATGGGTGGACTCTGCGACCGGCGAACTGCGGCCATGCTGGTAGCCCGGGAGCTTGGAGCAAGCGAGGTCCAATTCAAGATCGGAAGTATCAAGCCTGAAACAGGAACTGTCACCTTTACTGGGAAGATCATATCCATCTCCGAGGTTAGGGAGTTTCAGAGGTCGGATGGCTCGCCCGGACGGGTTGTGAACCTGACCCTTGGCGACGAGACGGGCACCATCAGGGCAGCCCTATGGGATGAGGCAACCGATCTGGTTAAGTCTGGGGACATCAGGGTGGACCAGTGCCTGAAGGTGCGGGGCCTGGCCAAGGAAGGCTATGCCGGAACGGAGGTATCCATAGGCCGCAACGGGGGCGTCGAAGAGGTGGACGCAGACATAAAGCCCAGGCTGGAGCCCTACAAGATCTCGGAGATCAATAGAGACATGGGCGAGGTGAATCTGGTCGCTCGTGTACTGGATCCAGGAGTTGTTCGGGAGTTCGCGCGTAAAGACGGATCGAAGGGGCTAGTCAGGACCGTTCTTCTGGGCGATGAGACCGGGAAGATCAGGCTCAGCCTTTGGAACGACCAGGCAAGCATGGAGATCGCTCCGGGCGATGCCCTGGAGATCATAAACGGATCCTCTCGGGAGAGGTACGACCAGGTGGAGATCCAGACCGGCGGCTACACTGTTGTGAAAAAGAGCAATGTTACAGTGGACTACAGCGAGAAGATAACGCCGATAGCCGACCTTGAGCCGGGAATGATCTGCACAGTCTCCGGATTCGTCTCCGGTCTAGGCGAGGTGAGGGAGTTTCAGAAGGCCGACGGCACTCCGGGCAGGGTGGCCAACATCTACGTTTCTGATGCCACCGGCCGGGTAAAAGCCGCTCTGTGGGGAGATCATGTACAGCTTTTGGATGGGCTGGATATTGGCTTTCGGGCCGATATTGTGGACTGCCAGGTCAAGAGCGGATGGAATGAAGAGCTGGAGATCAGTTGCGGCTGGAGTACCAAAATCACTTTCGCCCCGCCCGAGTAACTCAGTTAAGTAAGTGGCCCAAAATAGTATAGAGGAAAATCATAATGCCAATAAAACTTCTAGAGGATCTGCCTGGAGTTGGTCCCGCTACGGCCGAGAAGCTTAGAGAGGCTGGGTTCAACTCCATCGAGGCCATTGCTGTTGCGTCGCCCGGAGAACTAGGTGCGTGCGCGGACGTTGGCGAGACTACTGCCTCTAAGATCATAGCCGCCGCCCGCGAGGCCGCCGACATCGGAGGCTTCGAGACAGGAGACATAGTTCTGGAGCGAAGAAAGCACGTTGGGAAGTTGACCACCAGCAGCAAGAGCCTGGACGATCTCCTGGGCGGCGGCATGGAGACCCAGTCCATAGTCGAGCTTTACGGCGAGTTCGGCTCGGGAAAGACCCAGGTGGCCCACCAGATAGCCGTCAACGTCCAGCTCCCGCAGGAGATGGGCGGGCTGAACGGTTCGGCCATAATCATCGACACGGAGAACACCTTCCGGCCTGAGAGGATCACCCAGATGGTGGGTGGCCTGCCAGCATCCGAAGATCGCACCTGGGAGCCGGAGGAGTTTTTAAAGCACATTCACGTGGCCAGAGCGTATAACTCCAACCACCAGATGCTCCTGGCCGAGAACGCCCTGGACCTAGCCGAGAAGCTAAAAGACTCAGACAAGCCGGTCCGGCTGCTCATTGTGGATTCGGTCACTGCTCACTTCCGGGCTGAGTACGTGGGCCGCGGAACCCTGGCGGATCGGCAGCAGAAGCTGAACAAACACCTCCACGCTCTGATGCGCTTTGGAGATCTGAACAACGCCCTGATAATGGTCACCAATCAGGTCATGTCCAAGCCGGACACCTTCTTCGGCGATCCAACAAAACCCGTGGGTGGGCACGTACTGGGCCACACTGCAACCTTCAGGCTGTACCTGCGCAAGTCCAAGGGCGAGAAGCGCATCGCTCGACTTGTGGATTCTCCTAATCTGCCGGATGGCGAGGCGGTGTTCTCGGTGACCACGCCAGGGATCAAGGATTAGGTTGTGTATAGGGCTGTACTGGATTATACATAAACAGCCTCCAGGAAATTATGCGTGAACAGGACAAATTAGACACTCTTCTCATTTTCCCATCGCGCTCTATAGAATCGATTGGATAGATATAGTTTGGATAAATGGGGATAAATGAGTTAATCAGCTAACGGCGTTTGATTTCAACCTACTCACATTTGAGACTATGTGATGTAGTTGGGGTAATTGCCATCAAATCTTCAACCCCATCTCCCTGCAATTTCCCCTAGGTTTGGAGAATGGTAATCTATATCAGTAGGGCAAGTTGCTATCGATTACCCCAATTACCAAGCTATTATCCCCAATTTCTCTGGCCACCTCGGAAGCTAAGGAGATACTAGCGGAAGTGTTCCAATGCCCGGCCCTCGGATGTAGAGAACATGATACAGAGGAGGCCGTTGGAGGAAAGCTGTAGCGGAGAGACCTCTTTCTCTGCGAGATTGCTATCCACACATCCAGGGGTTTAAGAGAGTTGGCTTATACTCCATGCATGGGATAACCTTTAAAGTTGTTGCGTGTAACCATATCAAGGTGGAGGTTAGTTGAATGAGATTGGCAAGCATACTGTTATTAGCTATACTACTTTCATGTTTATCAATTCAGGCTCATGGCGATGTTGGTGACATCGCGGTTCCGAGTATGCCCGTCCCGGACATGAATGTGCCAGAGCCTCACATCTCAGCGCCAAACATGGACGTGCCAGCGACAAACCCCAAGACGCTAGTCGAGCCAAACATCAATCCTAACCAGGTACTCAATCAAACCCGTAACACGAGTTCTAATCAGACTCAAGTGACTCAAATACAACAAGGGGTCCAACCAATGAACGTGAGCGGCAAATGGTCGATAAAATTTAATGACGGCAAAGACAGGTCACTTGACTTGAACCTATGGCCGTCCGGCGGGAACAGAATTATGGGTTATGGCACCCTAACAGAAGACTGTGCTAAGAACTCTGTGACTGCCAGCGGATATTTAACCGCGCAGGAGCTAACATTGACCGCTAAGTCAGCCACACCCGAATACGCCAATCAAAAATATGATGTGTACGATCTCGACCTGCTTATGATAAACAATACTCTGTCGGGAACTTATGTCTTGAGTTCAGGCGGACAGTCCTTAGGCAAAGGAAATGCCACTGCAGTAAAGCAGTAGTTAATGTGCACGCTTCGATCGGATGCAGGAGTCTTTTGGATTAGGATTCCAACCCAAGATCTTCCATAGGTTCCGCTAATTGAAATTAGCTGGCCGATAGAAAAAGAACAAGTAGTGCAATTCCGTTCTATTGGCAGCGCCTTCATAGACGATTCTTCATTCCATACAGGAATTGATCAGATAAAATTTGCACAAGTACCGAACTGATCCATAAGAGCCCCTATACCCAATTCACGGATTTGATCGATCGAAGACTGGGATAAAAGAGCAAGACAACCCTGGAGCCTGACATGATCCGGAAGAGGCTTGAGGAAAGAGCTGGAGCGAGGATAGCTGGCAAGATGAGGACGAGTTATGGCCAACAAGTTAGTCCTCAGGAAGATTTAAATTCGGATTGACTAATTAACGTGGGAAAATAAGGAAGGGTACAAATGAGAAACTCCGTATTGGCTGGATTGACGCTACTATCGATACTATTGATCTCCTCTTTTGTAGGAGTGGCCTTGACAGAGAATGGTAGCATGGCGAAGAATATGACAACGCCAATGAACATGACAACGCCAATGAACATGACAACGCCAATGAACATGAAGAT
>JBGQAL010000098.1:0-10482 GCA_041494285.1 Methanotrichaceae archaeon | reverse complement strand
TTAAAAGCATGAGTCATACGCTCTTGGAAAGGAGGAAGGAGTTCGGCATAATGAAGGCCGTTGGCTTCAGGAGCTGGGACATACAGAAGGAGGTGGCGGCTGAAACACTCCTCCAAGCCATAATAGGGTATTGCATAGGGGTTGCGCTGTCATTCATTACAATATTCGCCCTGGCTAAAACAACGGTGTCAGTAGCCATACCCTGGGAAATGAGTCCATATCCCCACTTCCTCACCTCGAACCCGAACCTCATAGCGCCTGTACAGACATACCCATTCCCAATCAGGTTCGATACGGTGTACTCGGCGGAAGTGCTGCTCGCAGTCTTCGCAATCAGCCTTCTGACGGTATTGGCCTTGAGTAGATACATTAACGGGCTTAAAGCCATGGATGTGCTAAGGTATGAGTGAGATAATCGTCGCAAGGAACTTGTCTAAGATGCTGGGCAATGTCAAAGCGGTCAACGCCGTCTCCCTTGACGTGAAAAAGGGAGATTTCCTGGCAATCCAAGGGTCATCAGGATCCGGTAAGACCACCTTGTTGAGCCTTTTGTCAGGGCTTGACAGGGCAGATGCAGGAGAGATCGAGTTTGGTGGGGAAGACATAACTTCACTAAGCGAAGACGAACTTGCCCTGTTCAGAAGAAAAAACGTGGGGATCGTTTTTCAGTATTACAACTTGATACCGACTCTGAATGTCCTTGAGAACATCGCCTTGCCATTGTTCCCGGAGAGCGACAATAAGAAGGAGATGTTTGATCGGGCAAAGGTGGCTGCAGAGAGCGTGGGGTTAAGCCACCGCTTAAATCATTATCCAAATGAGCTTTCTGGAGGCGAGCAGCAGAGAGTAGCGATAGCTAGAGCACTGATTAATGAGCCCGAGGTTATCTTTGCAGATGAACCCACGGGAAATCTCGATACTGAGACAGGCCGGAAGATGATGGATCTTCTGAAGAGTCTCAACAAAGAGAAAGGCTTGACAATTGTCATGGTGACCCATGATGACGGCCTGGCGAAAGAAGCTGATAAGTTAATCAAAATAAAAGACGGAGTGGTGACAAATGAGTAAAATATTCGTTGTAGCATGTATCCTGTGCCTACTATCCTTGGCATATGGAGCGGTTGCGACCTCGACAGATAAAGTGAATATCGATGTGGCTGGCATGATCAATCATGGCCCGATGCAGCCGACGGTCGAAGCGATAAAAGAAGTGACCTCCAAGTATGGAGATAATGTGACAGTGAACTGGATAGACACGACGACCGATGAAGGTCAGAAATACCTCCAGGATCACGGCCTCACAGCACACCTGAACATTTTGATAAATGGGATTTATAAATATAAGCTGGATGGAAAAGAGGTAACCTTCCAGTGGTTTGAAGGCCAATACTGGACCAAAGAAGACTTAGATGCTGTGATCAACGATGTACTGAGCAACAACGGCAAGGCAGCGCCTGAAAGCAGTTAAGAGGGACACAATGTACGTTCCATATATTTTTAAGGAGGTGTTTCGGAGAAAGTCCAGGACATTGACTAACGTGCTAACCATTGCGGTAATTATTGCGATGCTCATATCAGTTACCGCCATCATGAACGCTTATACATCTGCCATTTATCTCCCGTTCAAGGACGTTGATTCTGACATAATACTCCAAAAATCATACAACACGACAAACCTGACATCAGAGATAAGGTTGCCCTTTGGAAGAGGGACTTTCGATGATGGCGAAGTGATGAAGATCTCTTACTTGAACCACGTGAGAGACGTTTCAGGATCTCTTATAATATGGGATTTTAATAAAACAGGTTTTACATCGATAGAAGGCATTGATGCAGTCAGTGCCGTAGGCAAGAAACTCAGCTCGTGGGTCACTCAAGGGAGGTTCATAAACAACAGTGACGATAAAAAAGCCGTCCTCGAAAGCCACTACGCCAAGTTCAATCGCTTGAAGGTCGGGGACAGTATATCTTTGGCAGGTGAGACTTTCAAGGTCGCAGGCATACTGAAAATAGGTGAAGGAAGCCCTATATTCTCGTCGAACATTTATATAAAACCTTCAGATGCTCAAAACATTAGCGGTATACAAGGATACGATCAATTATATTTAAAAGTAGATGAACTGTCCAATGAGGAAGCAGTAAAAGAAGAGATCAGCCAAATCGACCCAATGATAACTGCGGTCTCAGGGAACTACATCTCTGCGTCACTCAAAAATGTAGTGAACATATACGGCACGTTCTACTGGGTCGGCGTGGGCATTATGGCCTTGATCGCCATTTTAGTGCTGTTTAAGGTGAACGCCTTGGCTCTTCTTGAAAGGAGGAGGGATATCGCAATACTGCAGTCCGTAGGGTGGACGAAAAGGGAAATTGCCAAGCAAATCCTCTCTGAGACCTCACTGCAAACAATGCTGGGTTTTGTCCTTGGTGCCATTGCCAGCCTTGTGGTTATAGCATTCCTCGGCAACATCACTATTCAGGTAACCCCCACGGGTCTAGAGAGCACCCCTACGATAATAGCGATGCCGTTGGCCCTCCCATTGGGTGTTGTTGCGGAATATTTTGGCCTTTCCATTGTAATCTCGCTCCTCGTGTCGTACCTCCTTGCGAAGAAGATAGCGGCGATTAAGCCATCGGAGAACTTACGAAGCCTGTAACAGAAAACATCTAGGAGGGGAGCCCACGGGGTCTTCACAGGAAGATCACCGAGACAGGCAGCATTAAAAGCGGCTAACAGGGGCATCACGGATATCCGACTGAGGGAGCGGGGAACAAAGAAAGTGCATATCTTCACCGGAGAGCGAAAGCAGATAAAGAAGCCCGCCAGCGCACCCGCATGGATGCCCGCAAAGATCTGGAAGCCCAATGTCAAAAAGATCGGCACCGAGAAGATTGAAGATCTTTAGGTTTCTTGCCTGCTGATAGACCTTCCATGAAGGCCTCTAGCGCATAAGATCGTCGGAATGCAGGCTTTGGCGTAGTACAATCCTGCTTCATCTTTTCAAGATCCTGCCGGATTCTTACCAATCCGGCACGGATCCCTAAAAGCCGCCTAATGTCACCCGACGAGGCACACCGCAGGATCTTACGCTTGATGTTGCGATGCTCTCGTTCTATGTTGTCTAGGTTAGGAATAATCGTCGTAGCAGCCATCGCTTAAACCTGCATGAGACTTCGTACACTCTGCCTGCCTCGACCATTCTGCCCAGGCTTCTTTGGTCTAGTCTTTG
This sequence comes from Methanotrichaceae archaeon, assembly GCA_041494285.1. Lineage (GTDB taxonomy): Archaea > Halobacteriota > Methanosarcinia > Methanotrichales > Methanotrichaceae > Fen-7. The sequence goes on along the minus strand of JBGQAL010000098.1, from coordinate 7,252 downwards.
GCTTCATATGCTCTTGGATCGTCGCGTACCGTTCCTGAAAGACCTCTACCGCCTGCATTGCCTTAGCATATCTATCCGTCATGAACATGGCCACGGTATCCGAATCGAAGCCTGCCTCTCTCAGGCTGCTCATTTCCTGTAGGAGATCTATCTGGGCATCACTTAGGCTTGACAGAACGGCACCGATGATATCTGGTTGTGGGTCCGGTACTATTTCGAGCCGCTCGATCCTCTTAGAAAGAGTTGCAATGCCTATCATTGCTTACCCTTCTCTAAGGCTCTTTTTTTTTTGAGTTCGGCTAGTCTTTTCTCTATCTCCTCGATCTTTGACACCTCATAAGAGCAAAGCCACAGGTTTAGCATCTGAACGATCGTTCCGCCATCCTTGTCGAAGGTAGATGTTTCATTTCGCAGGCTTCAGAAATCCATTGACTGATCAGTTTTCGAATGTCTTTTGGTTCTTTCATTTCTATCATTATTCTTTCACCATCATAATTATAAAGTAAACGCGGGGGGGTCCCACTAATATTAATATATAAATGTATATCTGAGTATCTTGCTTCAGCTCGCGTTTTGAAGGGACTTGCCTTTTTTTTTGTGAGTGATCATGTCTACGGTTCAAGCCTATGAATCGCTAACTATAGCCGTGAACGACTATCAGTATAGTACAACGAAAACGCGATTTTAACTATACTGACAAGAAAACGCTAACGTGGAACGCGAAAAGTATAGCAAGTCCGATATCGTACTAAACTCTATTAAGGCACTTTTTTTAATTATAAGGTAGTTTTAGCTGAAATCAGGTAACTATACTTTTCGCAGTTGAGCTTAGCGATTTTTTCCAGTATAGTAGAAAATCGCGTTTTCGTTGTACTATACTGGGGCAGACTTTAGGTAGTTTTCGTAGGTAATGTCTGTCGGTTGGCTGCAATTCCCAATGTATTCAAACATTTCCGTGATGGTCTCTGTTACCGAGATCAACACCGGATTTCCACCTGCCCATTCTTTCAAAGCGTTCTCGATTTTAGTCCCTTCTGTTGCGGTATTCGTGCTTACACCGATCTCGGCTTTGTTAGTTTCATATGCTTCTTGGGCAGTCTTTACCAGATACAGACCAGGATAAGTGATCTTGGAATTAACGGGTTTAGATTCAATATTGAACTTTTTGCACACATACTTACCGAATGGAATCTTTTTCGAAGGTTCTGTGACAGTGTACAATTGGCAATATTTCTTGTATTCGTTGTAAGCCACGTCATTGATCAGCACTTTGTCCGTCTTACCTGGTAGCGTTTTCAAAATTTCCTTGCTGAGACATTCATCACAGAATTTGGATAGGGACCACTGCCGGTGTTCGAGTTCAGCTTCTTGTTCATCAATGGATTTGCGTCGGTATATTTTCTTGGTTTTGATGAGTGCCGGTGCTCTGCCTACAATGATCTGTAAGAGACCCGATAATACCTCAGGAGTTGCGAGTTTCTCCTTTAGGTTAACGTCTTGAGGACGAAGGTCTGACGTGTAACCAAATTGGTATGGAAAAATAACCACGACAAAACGCCGCTTCCTACCGTGAGTATTGTCCTTGAAATCGAACGCATCGTCCTTGTTTGCATCAAAGAGTGGTTTCTCATGTGCAATTTCTCTTTTAGGTTTTACAGCATATTTTACATCATGGTCTCTAGGATCGCCGGTAGCCCGTGCCTTCAACATGGCGGTCACGTCTTTAATGGATGTTGTTTCTGTCCCGATCCAATAATCCTTGCCGTCAACGTTACCAGCAGCGAAATGTGATTCTTGCATCTCCTTAAGATCGATGAATGCGCCACGATCCATGGTGTATAGGTTTCGCACGACCGTTTCATAAACAAGTTTGCCGTTGTTTCCGCTACCGAATAGTAGGAAAACAGAATCAAGCGGAATTCGAATTCCAACGGACACTAGATAATCTAACATCATTAGCACATCACGAGGATCTGCTAACGAAGAACACAAAAACCATATGAAATGTCTATAGTCAGGATTCGGATGATTGTAAGCCGCGTTATACCGGAACGTCACGTAGTCTTCGGGTTTGATTTCTCGGGATTGGCCGGTCTCCAAGTCAACTACGCCGTCTGAGGTCGGGAACAGGTACGGGTTCGGGTTGAATTTAACCGGCCTAGCCAGCAGATTGCTTTCAATTCGGCGAACCGTTTCCTTGAGGGGATAAACCTTTATCATGTCTCCTGCTGCTTCGCATAAGGCCGGGTCGATGGCAATTTCAACTCCTTGATCCTTCCAGATACCGCTATCGTAGTAATAGATGTCCTTTCCGTGGTCAGTCATTGCAAGGGGGATATTCTCCAAGACTGCTTTAGAGGCGAGCTCTGGGCTGAACACAATATCTGGATGATCATCGTTACCTGTGTCAATCGCAACATCTTCAAAGAACAATGCCGGCTGAGGTTCATTTGGGTCCAACAAAGCCTTTAATTCTCGCCAATGGTTGTCCTTACAGGACTCGTGCAGACACTTAAAGAAAGGATAACCTTTTGAATTGCGACCTAAGCAAGTTTCGTTATTGCCGCCATGGGTCTTATCGAAAGGACATTCTCCCAGCATGGCCAGGTAACCATATTTTGCGATTTTTGTCCCGGTTACGGCCAGTCCGTGATCTTTGGCATACTTCTCCGGGTCAAACATTTCGCTGATACGGCGTATCTTTTTCTGTGGGCGGTAAGACTTAGGAGAAGTGGGGGTCAGTTTTTGAGCTATTGGTGACTCGCTCTTTGGTGGCGTTGTCTCAAATTCTGTAACCAACGACTTCAGTTGGTCCATAGAAACCGTCTCTAAGGCGTCTGGATACTCAAGTAACTTGCTGGTGCGATGAGGGCGATCCGAAACGTTACTGCCTTTTTTGGCTATCGTGCCGTAGATTTTCATGATTCTTGCGGCATTATAGGTGGAAGTATCCACATGGACCTTGTCGTTGGAGTATTTGCGATCTAATCCCTGCAATATCTTTTGTACGAGGTCTTTTGCTGCGTCGTCATTCGGCAGGTCTATACCAACATTTAGGTATGCTCCGTTACCGGAATCTGCTACGACGAAACTATCTTCGGGCCAGCCCTTAGAAATTAAGTCTTTTTTGATGGTTCGTGCAAGGACTCTCGCAGCATCGTGTTCTTCCTCTGTTGAAGAAATGCCGGAAGGTCGAATTGGATCTAAGTCAATGGGAAGTAACTTCCTCCGAGTTATGTTTTCGTCGCTGGTGGAGTATCTCACATATGGTTGCACGGTATTGGCAGATCGTGCCAAAAGATCCGGGTTCAACTGATTAATCGTAAAGTAGATACCGTCAGAGTATTCAACATTATGATACACCCACATCGCGGCATCTGCGAAGGATTCAGCGTCTTTGACGTAGCCTGAAACTACACCCTTTCTGCTCCTTGGGACACGTACCTCTACAACGTCGCCCGGCTTGTGGAACAACTGGAACGTTCGAACGATGTCGTTTCGATCAAACGATGCCACTGTATGTTCCGTTGGTGTGGTTGTGTCGCTCAGACAAGATCCATCTTTGGGCAATCTTGGCCCATACTTATTGCGATGGACTTGCGAGTGTTCTTCTTTGCTATTGCAATTATTCTATACAAAACTTTATATATAATAACGTACTTTACGTTTGTATTAACTTGATTTAAAACTATTTTTTTCATTGACTAAAACCTTCTTTAGGAAAGGAGAACAGCGTTTTCATCCGGGCGCTGTTCACCTGCTATTTTTTTTATTCATTATTTTAATTCAATTCATCTAATATCTGTCTTATCTTTTCACTTCTTTCCTTTTCGAGGCTCATGCCGCGTTTAATCATCCGAAAAATCAGACGTGACACGCTCATGTCCATAGAAGAGGCAAGACGTTCCAAAGACGCTTTCATTTCGGCATTGCATCGCACACCAACTACACTATCTTTGATAGGTTCTTTTTGTACCATCTGAGACGATATCATATAACAATCTCCCATACTTATTCAACCCGTAAAATACGTTAACGGATGATCACTTAAAAAATATCACAAACCACCAAACAAAACAACTAAACACCTGCTATCTTTATGCCTTCCTTCACCCACACTCCTTTATAAGAAGCAGGGTAGGGTCAGTGGATCAGACTGACCCCTCGGTCCAAACTTTTCAGTTCAGATCAAAAAAGTTAAAATAATACATGTGATTCTACTATATATACTTTTTGGAAGGCTTTTACTCAATTTCGGGGCTGATGATATTGGTTATGTTTGAAATAAAACAGACTTGAACCAACGAAACATAAACCAGACGCTTCTTTATTGCTACTGTATTAAATCACAATCCTATCGTACTTCTCCAGGATCGTCTTTACCTTAGAAATCCGGTCTTGAAGTTCCTCGACAACAGGCCTGAGCCTCCTCCTCAATCTGCTTCTTCGAAAGGGTATCTTCTAACTCCTTTTTTGCTTTCCGCAGTGCATAGCTCTTATTCGACTGATTTTCCTTCACAAGCCTCAATCTCGCTGCTTCCAGCTCTTCCAGCGATATCCGTTCTAGCTGTTTATCATCAGATTCCCCGGCTAACGTTTTGTGAAGTGTAGCCTTTGCCTCTGATAGGCGTCTCTTTTTAGCCTCAGATTGATTATCATAATTCTGTGTCATATATCTCCTCAAAATCAACATGGGTGTACCGTCAATGTTTCTGTGGTATCATCCCACATCATAGTGGCATGACTGTATCCTTTCTCGATCCATGTAGAGTACACGGGTTTCGGGATGCTCAGAAGTCCGTATTTCTTGCCAAGAAATTTCCTGACGAATAATGGTGGTTCCATGAAAACTCTCCAACGAAACTATTTATTATAGTGGTTCGCGTAAAAATGCCGCAGAAAAGACACAGCCACACACCCGGCTCACACTCTGCCGGGTTCTGTATGCCACATCAACGATCTAACGATAAAATAATCGACATCATTAAGTATCTTACACACATAGGGGCTTAGACTATATGGCTAGTGCAAAGGAGTCCATAGCCAAACGCATTGTAGATGATGTTCATGGAGATGTTGATGTCGAACTCTGGCATAATCCTGATAGCCAGGGTTATTTTTCAACGAAGAAGGACCCTGACGGTCATTTTGAACATTATCGTTTGAGGGATAAAAGAACCAGGCAGTGGCTTGCAGCCAGATATTATGATAGTACTGGAGATGTTGTATACTCATCAGTCCTGAGCAATGTCATCAACGTTCTCGAAGGTTTTGCACAAAGAGGCCCAACATATGAAACCTACATCAGGATTGGCGGGGCTGGTGGTGCAATTTACTTGGACCTTGGAGATCCGTCCTGGAACGCTGTAGCGATAACCGCCGCCGGTTGGAATGTTATCCAGAACCCGCCGGTCAAGTTTAGGCGAACTGGAAGCATGCTACCATTACCAGGGCCGGTTTCAGGAGGTTCGCTTGATGGAGATCTGCGACCACTTCTGAATGCAGATTCAGACGAAACCTGGCTTCTGATCAAGGGATGGCTGCTAGGACTCTTGCTACCCAATGGACCTCATCCCATTCTGGCTTTCCGTGGCGAACAAGACACGGCCAAGTCCTACACGCAGAAGCTCTTGCGTTCTGTGGCTGATCCTAGCTCATCGCCTAACCGCCGACCAGCGACGAAAGTAGATGACCTGATGGTTGCGGCGAAAAACAGCTGGGTCGTCTCGTTCGATAACATGAGCAAAATAGGCGATGGCCTATCAGACGATCTGTGCAGTGTGGCTACTGGCGGCGGAATAGTGAGGAGGACACTCTATACCGACGAAGACGAAACAATCCTGCAAGTGTGTCGACCGATAATCATGAATGGAATAGAAAACATCATCACTAGGCCAGATCTCTTGGACAGATCCATATACATAACGTTGCACCCGATTCCAACAGCAAGCCGGAGACCAGAGGTACAGCTCATCGAAGAGTTCAATGATAAGCTGCCAAGGATATTAGGTGCACTATTAGACGCTGCTGTTGTCGCCCTACAAAAGCAAGGTGAGGTCCGACTAGATGGCCCATACAGGATGGCCGGGTTCATCAAATTTGCAGTAGCAGGATTAGGCAACGAAGGTGACGCATTCCTAGCCGCCTACAACGATAATAAGAAATACACTTCAGAAGAATCCATCGCAGACAATTACCTTGTTGTTCGGCTCAAGGAATTCATTCCGCAGTGGTGTCGTAACTCCAGATTCTTGGAACAAGAACCCTGCTGGAAAGGCATTGCATCAAAACTACTCGACGATCTCAAATACGGTTTAGATGATACACATGCTGCTCTGCTACCCAGAGCACCTAATGCTCTAAGCTCATCTCTAACTCGTTTAACTCCGCCTCTGCGAACCATCGGAATAAAAGTCGAGAAAATTAGTGCTAGGACGTGGAAGATTAGCGAGATAAATGATGAGTAAAAATCATCGTTAGATCGTTATATAGTTAAGGCTTATCGATTATTGCCTAACGATCGTGCGATACACATATCCAACAACCAGAAATCCTTGCTAAGTGGGCAGGGAATGGCCTATCGATGAGTTTCTGGCCTGCTTTGCTTGTGTGTAGATCAATCTACACGCCTCAGTAATCCTCTGGTGTTAGTACGGTCGTGTACGATCGATCCGCCTCTGTGATAATCCAGATCTTCCCACCGCCCGGAACGCTGTACACCGACATTATTCTGAAGCCCTCTTTTATCGACAGCTCGTTCTCTTTCTTATCGGCGGCGCCTACTTCTCCCCAATCACCCGAAGCGTGCCTCTTTATGTAAGGCCACATGCTCGATCCATTCATGGCTCGCAGGGCGCCGGGTGTCGTCACAAGGGACCCCAGTGTAAACCGGGACATGCCTAAGCCTACTTGCTCTGTTCAACTTTATCCTCTGAACTCCTCTTCTCCGCCTCTTGAATCAACGCGAGTCGGGCCAGGTTGACATCTCTTAGGCTATTCAGAACGCTCAAAGCAAGGTCAATCTCCTTGATGTCCTGATTTATAGCGGCTTTGAAATCTACAGGGACCATGACTACTTGGCCTCTACTAACAACTGCTCCAACTCACCTACCGCAGCATCCCGGATTTCCTGAAGGACGCCTAGAATCTCGTCTATCTGTTCGATTCGGTTTTCCAGTTCCGACTTAGTGGGCATGGGCGATCCTCATGCTTTCTAATTTCATTCTACATTCACCAATAATAATACTAAGTA
>JBGQAL010000206.1:0-3882 GCA_041494285.1 Methanotrichaceae archaeon | reverse complement strand
GGAACTCTTGAAGATGATCAATGCTCGCCGCATGAGTGGTTCAGATAATGCAGAGAGGGTTATGGGCATAGTCAAGAGGGCATACCGTATTTGGCAGACGTGATGCGAAAATTATATGTGCCGGTTGTGGATGCCGGAGTAGCTCTACAGATGTAGGACCTTCAAGCGCCGCAGGTTCAGGTTGCGGTTGAGGGCCTTGACGAACATCTCATTTGGGGCTACCGGGGCTTTGAATGACTTGGTGTGAAGAGGGACAGAGGGGAGAAAATCGAAGTCCATACTAAAGGCTGAACGGTTGGAGGATTAAAGGGCAAGCTGGACGCGGACTTGTACCTTACTATATCGGCATCCCCCACATGGGATACCACTTAGCTTCATCCTTTTCGATTGGCAGCTCTCTTCCCATCACCGACTTCAGCCTGAACTCTAAGGACGTGTTCCTCTGCTGGTTGCCGCTCGGCACGAAAGGATAGTATGAGCCAAGCTTGAAGTTGTAAATCCAGTAGACGGTATTCTCGCCCTTGAAGCGGTAGACAGCGGCCAAAAGTTGAGTGCCGAATCCCTGCTCCATCAGGATCTGGCTCACCATCTGGATGTTCGTAACTAGGTCGTCGAAGTCCTTGTCCTTCAAAACTACCCAGATGTAGTTGAACTCGTCCTTCTGTATACTGTGCTCGGTTCCAGTCTCCTTGAAGCTGAGCTTGAGGAGGTCCTCGACTTCAGCACGAGCGGCTTCGTACCTGGACGAATCCATGGGCTTGATGCACACCGCTGCCGCGCCGTCTGGCTTCAGGCCCAGGTTTGCCTCAAGGGTTATGGCAGCGGTTGAAATGGCAAAGAGCTTATCCGTCTTTGCCTCTGGCAGCTTGGTCTTTCCGAGGATCGAGTCAAGGAAGCCCAATATCAGGCCTCCAGCTCCTTTTCTAACCGCTCCAGGGCTGCGATCCTGGCCTCCATCGATGGATGAGTGGAGAACAGGTTCCAGACGGAAGAGCCTGAGATTGCAGGCACTATGAATAGAGCCCTGACAGGTCCCTCCACCTTTCGCAGGTCCTGGGTCGGTACTTTGTAACCGCTTATCTTCATCAGTGCCGAGGCCAGATTGGATGGCTGACCTGTGATTATGGCCGAGCCCCGGTCAGCCGCAAACTCGCGGTACCTGGACAGAGCCATTATGAGGATGTAGCTAACTATCCAGACCACCAGGGAGACCAGGAACATGAGGATGAAGCTGTCTCCCCCGTTCCTGTCGCGCTGGTTTCCTCCACCGAAGAAAGGCAGCCACCGAACCAGGAGCATGGCCACCGAGGACAGGAAGGTTGCTATGGTCATGACCATCATGTCCCTGTTCTTAACGTGGGTCAGCTCATGGGCCAGAACAGCCTCAAGCTCGCTTCTGTTGAGCTGATTCATTATGCCGGTGGTGACCGCCACCACGGCGTTCTTCTGGTTCCGGCCTGTGGCGAAGGCATTGGGCATGCTGGTGTTCACTATGGCGATCTTCGGCATGGGCAGGTTGGCTATGGCGCACAGCCTGGACACAATCTGGTGGATCTCAGGAGCTTCGCTCTCCGAGACCATTTTGGCTCCCATGGACATTAGGATCATCTTATCCGAAAAGAAGTACTGCAGGAACATGAACCCGCCCATGAACAGGACTATCCCCACACTGCCGGTACCCCTGGCCAGCAAGAAAGCCAGAAACGCCAGATAGATCACTGCCAGGAGTATCATGGTAATGAACATCCTGGCCTCAAGCCCAAGATCGGATTTCCATTTTCTCATATATTCTTAACACCTTACTTTCTGCTAAACTTATCTCTTCTATTCCTTAATTACGTCCTTATCGAGGTCCTTTCTCTTAGACGTCATTAGGTAAGACGTTTCTAGGATATTATCTTTCTCGCTAACTGTTGTGGTACAGGCAATGTAACTCATCTTCAGAACCACTTGACTGCCTCGTTGACTTGGTCTTCAATCAATGGAACAATGATTCAATGCATACGGCTTGCTCGAAAGGTCCTCCAGGTAGCCGCGGGAGAAGGGATGAAATAAAATAGTTGAAGATAAAATATTTGAAGATATAGGAGTAATAGTAGAAAGCTCTAAAAAGTAACGCAAAATCAAAATCATTGAGGCGCATATAAATGGTACAGGCAAAGGAAGGAGACACGGTAAAGGTCCACTACACTGGCAAGTTCAAGAACGGCATGGCCTTTGACTCATCCGCTGGAGCAGACCCACTGGAGTTCAAGATAGGGTCTGGCCGTCTGATCCCTGGTTTCGAGGAGGCTGTTGTAGGGATGAGCCCAGGAGAATCCAAGACAGCGAACATCCCGGCAGAAAAGGCGTACGGACGATATCAAGAGGACCGCGTAATAAATGTGGACCGAAAGGACATGCCTCCGGAAGTCGAGCCTGAGATTGGCATGACCCTGGAGGTCTGCGGCCCAAAAGGACAGGTGATCCCTGTTGAGGTCACCGATATCCAAGGCACAACGGTTACACTAGATGCCAACCATCCCCTGGCCGAGCAGGACCTTGTATTCGATATTCAGCTTGTAGAAATTGTCTCCGTGTAACAAAGCAATTGATATCAGTATTAGAATAAACCCTTCTGGAAGGGTAGCATCAGAAGGGTGATTCAAATTATTTCATGCAGACTGATTGGCACCTACGATTGCAAACTCTTCTTTTGTTCCGGGCATTTTTGGATTGCCTTCTGCTGGCTTTATTGAAGGTTAAGCTCAGCATAAGCTAGGAAAGACTGGAGTGGATGATTATGTCAAAGGGAATTGTGCGACGTTTGCCCACTTCAGTTTTCGAGTCTAATCGCACCTTGAAAACGTGGTACAGCCTTAATAGAATTGCAAAAGCATGCAATTCACTGGACTTTTTTCAAGTCTTCTTTCATCTGCATGTACTGCTCTCGGGTCAGCTCTCCCTTTGCATACCTCTCAGCCAGAATATTCTCTGCACTACTGCTTGGGGGTGCTAAGATCCTCTCGCTTTTGATCAGCTTGTAAACAAAATATGCTACCACTATCAGGAATATCAGCCAAACTAAACCCATCCCGAATCCCATGAAAGGATACGAGCCCATGTGATAATACGGCATTTTGCTCACCTCTTAATCTGAGATTTCAAATGGACTTATTGGTGTTTAAATGATATAAGGACGTGGTACGAGCCTTCAAGCATCGCTTGTTGCTTTTTTCCACACGGGACTCAAATTCTTTCATAGCGGCCGATCCGAGCAGAGGCGACGAATGGGCAGAATATGAACACCGGTTTGATGAGCCCACCATTTTCCGGCTTTGTGACATTAATGGCCAGGAAGCAGGTCAAATGGAGTTTCCAGCATAGTTAGTCGTCTCAAGGCCATAGAGCCTGAACCCACCTCCGACAACTGGACACTGGCTTAGAAATTTTTCACTAATTGCAGCGGGGCATGATTACATTTGACTTAACCATTTTTCGAAAAGTTCTTGTCTTTCTGCCTTTTCGAAAACTATAGTTCTGTTTATATTAGGGTAGTTCTTCGGGGACTCCTCACTCTCATAAGCTTCAATCTCGGTAATCAACATAGTCCAACACCAAACCCTACTTGGTGATACTTTTATTAAAGCTCTATTTTGAGCTGAAGCTCATATGAACGATTCCGCCTGAAGCGTTACTCTAGGCAGCACGCGATCCAGGCACAGTCCAGATCACGCGGGCGAGACGGCATTAAGACGACCGTGGATGATTCGGTCGTGTATGTCGTTTATTGAATTGGCACTCTGAAATTCAACAATTCCTTCAGGCTCCATACGTGATCAGTTAGACCTTCAGCCATTGCCGGAGTTCGCTGCGTCCATCTTTTTCTTCCCTCATTGATCT
>JBGQAL010000236.1:0-2810 GCA_041494285.1 Methanotrichaceae archaeon | reverse complement strand
TGAGTATGCCTGTCTCCCTCTCTACCGCCTCCTTGAACACCGATATGGGCTCGCCTATGACCCACAGGCAGTCCACGATGCCGTGTAGGACCTCGTAGCCCATGTTCTCGGCCAGCTCCTTGATTTGCATAAGCAGCTCCCTGGATGTCTCAGTGATCCTCTCATGGACCTGGATCTGACCGAACTTGGCATTCCTGTAGCCCGTGTAGCCGAAGCATGTAACAAGCATCCACTTAAGGACCGAATCAATGCCGGCGTAATCTTTGTTGGTCTTCTTCAGCCTCTTCGTTTCGATCCGAAGGTTTAGCAGTGATGATAGGACGCTTGCAAGAAATCCAGTCCTCTCCGGGTGTTCGATTGTCTCGGGCGAGAGGTTGTACTTTACAATGATCGAGGGATAAAGTGAGGTGAAGTCTATCTGGTGGACCCTCTCATAGACACCAGGCTCCGGCTGGAAGATCATGCCACCCTTGTCCGAAGCCCTCATCTCTGTGATGGTCCTGATGGCCTCAGCGTCCCTTTTCCTGAAGGGCACAGCAACGCCTCTTCTCAGGGCCTCGTAGACCTCAAAAGAGGATATTAGGGTGCCAGGGGTGAAACGGGAGGTGAGGTTCGGCGATAGTCCTGACAGCCGGGAGGCCATAAGAACGCCCTTCAGCCCGCCCTCGGTGTAGACGAAGCTCTTGGCAGTGTCTATGAGAACCCGGCCCTCGGGGATCATGGCTCCGTCCTTGTGGTTGACCTTGCCGTAGCTCCAATAGGACTTTGAGGCCATGGACTTGAAAAAACCGCTGCGGCTGATTGTTGGCTCAAGGCCGTAGCGTCTCGCCCTTTTGACAATGATAGGAACCCATGTGTCTGCATAAGGAAAGAGGATGACGTCAGGGTCGTGGACCTTTATGAACTCCATGAGATCGGTGAGGACTACCTTTTCCGGCCCCTCGAACCTTTGCTTGCGCTCATTGAGGACCTGGACACAGGAGATATCCCTAGGAAAGTTCGGATCTCCGGCTACCTCCATCCCCAGGATGCTCAGGGGAATTTCGAAGTCTGGAGAGAACCTGGACTCGTCCCTCTCTCCGCAGGGGAATAGGTCCTTTTCTGCCAGATACCGTTGATCCTGCCTGACATCCACGTTGTAAAGCTCGGCGGCGTAACGGGTCTGTATCTCGATCTTCTCGGCTACTTTCCTGCTGGCGAAGATCCGGTGGCCTTCGAATGTCCCGAAGAGGCTTTTGAAGTTGCACTTTTCGACCTTGCAACCGCTTTCCAGCGATCATCACCCAATGGCATTAGGATCTTTCAGGTGCATGTAGAACGAGGAGGATAGGCGGTGCTGGTTGTTGAGCCTTTCTTCACGGCTCCATAACTCGAAGCAACCCTTGCATAATATGTCTTAGTTTTCGAGATCATCTGCTGCATATAATCATCGTAATTGTCGCCATAGAATGATCTCTTGGTATTTTGCCAAAGATACTGTAGCTTGAATTGGCGATAGATCCATCCTTACGAAGATCATTTATGCAATCAAATCACATTGATTGGAGATCAAAATGAAATCTATGTTAATGATATTGGTTTTATTGTCGTGCCTCTTCTCCCTGGTAGAGGCGCAGAGCAATCCCATAGAAACAGATCCAGCCATCAGATCGATGGAAACGTCAATGAATACGCCGAGCAATCCCTTAGTGACAGATCCAGCCATCAGATCGATGGAAACGTCAATGAATACGCTGAGCAATCCTATAGTAACAGATCCGGCCATCAGATCGATGCTAATATCAATGAATATGACACAATATTTAGGAAACGTCCCTGCTAAGACGATAGCTGGAAACTGGCAGTTAAATCTTTCTGCTGGAACATACATTGACCTAGCACTCCTGCAATCTGGAGCCGCTGTCTTCGGTAAAGGAAAAATGGCTATTGGCAGCGTTTCCCAGGGGGTTTCTGCTAGTGGATCTGTCTCCGGAAACAGCTTGCATCTGGAGGTTGTGCCTGAGAGCGGCATGGAACTTTATGCCATCTCGGTCGATATCAGTAGCTCTCCATTTGAAGGAAACTATGTTGTATTTCTAGCTGACTCTGAGGCACAGACAGGAACTCTAAAGGCAAGCAAGAATATGGCAAGGGTCGAATCGACCGTAACAGAAAAGTCCCACTAAGCGCTACCATGCCTGTTAGTCTTGTGATTCGGGTTTAGGTTGGAGAACTGGCCTGTCGGTGAGAACATCATGTTAAGGCAGAAAGCCATCATCTACGACGCTTATCACCGCCGCGGACAACAATCCGCGTCAGAGCCGGTCATAGAATCAAAATGATCGCTGAAACCGAGTACACAGTCCTAATTGAAAAAACGTTACCTGTTGGTTATCTTCCTTTTTCTTCCTATTTCCAGAACTGTCTCCAGCTCTTAGCCCCGGCCTGCCATCTTGCAGCTTCAAAACAGGCCATTATTCCACAGGTAGGATATATTCCCATCCATCGCCTAATAATCATGGGCTTAAATCAATTATGATCTCACCTCATATCCTGATCCTGCCTTTTCTCTCAAGGACAGTGTCAAGATCTGCATATCTTACGCCCATGTGTCGCCTCAGATCACTTCGCTTCATCTTATCGCCAACCATGATCTTCTACATACCTGAACAAATCTGGCTAGGCTCCTGTGCCATCGCTCATAGGCAGGAAGGTGATCCAGTCGTAAGTGTCAACCTCCGTTAAAATCCCGGTCTCCCTCTCTACCGCCTCCTTGAACACCGATATGGGCTCGCCTATGACCCACAGGCAGTCCACGATGCCGTGTAGGA
>JBGQAL010000155.1:0-6429 GCA_041494285.1 Methanotrichaceae archaeon | reverse complement strand
GCCTGCTTCTTCTCGGGGACCCAGGAATTTTCGGCTTCGTAAGCGTAGATCTTTCCGTGGATCTTCTGCTTTACGATGTATGACATGGTTAAGAGTAATAACTATGAAACTATTTATACTTACTGTTGACTTCGATAACAAGAGATTTTATACAAAAATATGGTTACTAATTTAGCCGGAGTTTAGGATCATTACGTAGTATATTATCATCTTTCATGGGACTTGCCTCTTTTTTGATTTATGAATAGTATCTTGGAAAATCAACTTATAAGTTTGCTGATTTTAGAACAAGAATAGAGATTTTATATAATATAAAATATTATTTAAATATGGACCACCGCCCCCATCGACCTCAAACCACCTCCGACCTCGGAGTCTCCAATAGCATCTCCTGCACCCAGTCCCAGTCGTGGTCGTAGATATGGGCCGAGGCGCTCGTTGTGGAGATAGAGCCGGGTATCGCGCCCACCTCGATGGAGACAAACTGCAGGACCCTGGCCAGGCCGTATAGATTGGCAGGGTAGGCTCCGGCAAAGTCGTGACTCCTAAAGAAGATCGCCAGGTTCAGCTTTCCGTCGCGAAGCTTGAAGTCGTCAACGATCATGCAAGGAACCTCGTCCCTGGCATTGTCCACGGGCGGTATCCATGTGACGGCCGTTGCCCTACGGGTCGAGGGCGATGCTTTCAAGCGGCGGATGACGTGCATAAGCTGATCGACCGAGTCGGATGAAGTCTCAGACGCCTCATCTTCAGGAACCTTCCAGCTCCGCAGCCTCTCGCCATAGGTGTACTCGAAGCCGGGGTTCTCGCCGCACAGGAGCTGAGCTGCATACTCCTCCAAACGCTCCTGGTTCCAAGAGTACTCGTGGGGGATCATATCCTGGTAGGGGTCCTCCACCACAACCTGAAGGGCTAGAAGTTCCTTTATCTTGGTCCCACGCTCGTCTGTAAGTTCCTGCCCTTGCCTCCAAATAAGGTTAAGGCCCCTGTGCCATGCATCGGTGATAGTCTTGCCGCGTATAAACCTGCCAACTTTTACCATAATCTGCCCCTCTGAAGATGCCTGGATGATTCCGCTGATTGCCCTTTGGTTGCTCTAACCATTGCGCTGTAACCAACGCAGGCGGTGATAAAATAGGTTGTTCTCAAATCGGTTATTTCGTAGGACTGAGAGAATTTTTGCGAGAATGGATCTACTTGCCTTCCAGTTCGGCCTGCGCCTCCGGAGGCAGCGCCTTTAGATGTCCCGCTTCTTGGCGCAGCGGATTCTTATGCCGTACTTCTTGGCCAGCGACCGCAGATCTCTCATGCCGTATTTTCGGCTATTGCTTCCAGGTCCATGAGATTAGACATCGCCTGGTTGATACTTAAGTATTTTTGAACTACAAATGAGCGATATCGGGTCGACCGAGCAAGAACCATTCCTTGGACCCATAAATGGAAAATCGGTTAACTAAGAAAGGTTCTCAACCAAAAACCGGTAAGAGCAGCGCTTCTTCGAGGAACCTCAACGTCAAAGCCTCCAAGGCTGAACTTCATGGCCAGCAAGCCGCCATGGATCAACAGAGCCAGTATTATTAAAGCAACCTCTAGAAGGATGAGCACTGCTAAGAACGAAGCTCTCAGCCTGGGGTTCTGTATCATCTCCCATATGAGATCCCACAAAGTTCTTCCCACAACCATCTCATCTTCCTGCCTGCCGGATCTGCAAGCATCTCAATTATGTCTCAGGCTGTTGATAAGCCGATGGTGGGCGCCTGGAGCGAAAGTAATACCAGCCTTGCAGCAAAGGAGATTTAGGTTGGAACATCTTTTTAGAGAGATGAAATTCTTGGGAAGATGACATGGGCGACTTCGAATGGGCGCTGACCGCTGCGCTGAACTCATTCTTCGAGAGGGAAGGAATTCACGCCATAGCCTACCGACTAAAACAGTCGCGCTTCGCTTCTCAGCTTGTAGACATCCTCGTTGATTCGAGAAATCCTGAGTACTACCTAGCCATCGAATGCAAAAGCCTTGATGCCCGCAAGACAAAATCCCTGTACTTCAAGCAGCACTTCAGCTTGGCTGCAGGCAACCACCAGCTCGTAAGAGAGACGGAATTCATCATCCGCTCGGGAAGAAAAGGGATTCTGGCCGTTGAGCTGCGGCGCGGAGCGGGCATTGCGCGAAGCGCTCACCTTGTACCTTGGGGGCAGATTTACCAGTGCTTCAAGGCTGGGGAGGTCGGCCTTGCTTTAAGGGAGATCGAGAACAACCCACCCCTGGAAAGAAAAGAAGGAGCTTATGAGATCTCCCACCTGGACATCGTCCGAATATCTGGCTACTACGATCTCAAGCTCGATTGTTCTGATATGGATTTCCTAAACAGCGAATCGGATCCCGATTCGGATTAGGCCGATGGAATTCATGTAGCTTTGCCCGTTCTAAAGAGTTCCGCTTGGCTATGGCTTATGCTTCAATTTATTTTACTAGAGACAAATCCACTTGGATTAAACTTATATTCGTTCCTTACATCTTCAATTCCATGAAGCTTCCAGGCACAGCCACCCAGGAGGAGAACATCCACATCGCCATTGGAAAGCTGAACATACTTCCAGGCAACGTGTTCCTCGACATTGGCTGCGGTTCTGGTGCCGTCTCCCTGGCTGCCTCCTGTTACACCAACCGGATATACGGGATAGACGTTCGGAAAGATGCAGTGGAGGCATCGAAAGTCAAGGTTCCTGGAGGTATATTCCTCTGTGGCAATGCTTCCGACCTTCTGCAGGAGCTACCGCGGATTGACAGGTGTTTCATAGGCGGCACTCGCCAGATTGAGGAGTTCTTTCCCAAGCTCCTGGAAAGAGCTGCACCCGGTTGCGTAATTGTCGCCAACCTGGCTAGGATTGGAATGGCCTCCAGAGTGGCGGAGCTTATGAAAGCGCACGGACGGTTCCCGGAGCTGCTACATATACAGATATCCAGAGGCTACGAGTTGGCCGGTGATTTCGCTCTGAAGCCAATCAACCCCATTTTTATGGTGGTAGGCAAATGCTGATCGGCATCTCTTTGGGCCCTGGCGATCCGGGTCTGATGACGCTGAAAACGGTCGAAGCCCTGTACGGTTCATCGAAAGTATTCGTGCCTGGAGAGATGGCCGCCGACCTAGCCAGGGCTTACTGCCAACCGGAGATCCTGGACTTTCCTATGATCGGAGACGAGGCTAAGCTGGAGGAGATCTGGTCCAGGAACGCAGACATCGTTGCTGGCTACGCAGCAACGACCCTCACTGGCTTTGCCTGTGTGGGCGACGTCAACACATTCTCTACCTTCACCCACTTGAAAAAATTGATGAATCAAATCCATCCAACCGTGGAAGTGGATACCATTCCAGGCGTGGGCATAGTTCCTGCGATGGCCTCCAGGTTCGGCATAGGCCTGGACCGGTCCTTCCAGGTCTCCGATGGCTCGGATCAGGACACAGTCATCCGGATAAAGGCAACCAGGCCAAGGAAAATAGCTCGAGACCTGGAAGAGAAGGGGTTCGGCCAGTTCATCCTGGGCACCAAGCTGTGCACCTCAGAGGAGGAGATAGTCCGGGGCGAACTGGCGGACGATATGCCAGAACGGAGCAATTACTTCAGCGTCCTGTACGCCCGGAGGGTGAGATGAAGGAGAAAGAGAAACAAGGTAGACCTAAGGTCTACTTCGTTGGAGCCGGCCCCGGCGATCCAGAGCTGATCACAGTCAAGGGCCGGAGGTTGATCGAGGAAGCTGACCTCATCATCTACGCCGGATCCCTTGTAAACCCGGAACTACTGGATGGCCTTAAGGCAGAGCTAGTGGACAGTAGCCAGCTCTCCCTGGAGCGGACCACCGAGCTTATACTGCAAGCCCTGCGGTCGGGGAAAAGGGTCGTCAGGCTGCACAGCGGCGACCCCTCGCTTTACGGGGCCGTCCTGGAGCAGATGCAGCCCCTGGAAGAGGCCGGTGTGGAAGTGGAGGTCGTTCCAGGCGTCTCCTCGCTCTTCGCAGCCTCGGCTGCCCTAAAGACCCAGCTGACCCTTAAGGGCGTCTCCGAGTCTCTCATAATAACCAGGCCTGCAGGCACCACCCTGGAACAAGACGACCTTGCTTCTCTGTCCCAGCATGGCTCCACCATGGCCATATTCCTTGGAACTGACAGGATAAGAGAGGTCACGAAGTCTCTAAAGCTGCCTGCGGAAACACCTGTAGCAGTGGTCTTTCACGCCTCGTGGCCTGACCAGAGAGTCCTGATAGGAAACCTTCAAAATATTGCTGACCAGGTGGAGCAAGCAGGCATAAATCGCAGTGCTCTGATTCTGGTGGGCAGCGTTGTGGGAAGGACCGGTTTCAGGAGGTCACACCTATACCGCGATCGGTAGCAGTTCTGGCATTTCCCAGAGACCAAAAGACCGGGCAGAAGATCTGCGAGGCTCTTGAGGATAGTTACAGACCATCGCTGGTTCTTTACGACGGCAACTGCCTAGGCAATGTTCTAAAGAGCTTTGACCTGGTGGTGGCGGTCATGGCTGTTGGCATTGTGGTCAGATCTCTCTGCGGACACCTGGAGAACAAATGGAAGGATACTCCTGTTGTGGCAGTTGATTCGGCCCTGCATTGCGCCGTTCCGGTGGTCGGTGGTCACCACGGAGCCAACGATCTGGCCCTATTCCTAAAGGCAAAGCTGGGCCTGTACCCGGCCATAACCACTGCGACCGACGCTTCCAGTAGACCCAACTTGGAGGGAGTTGCTGCGGTCTTAGGCACGCAGATCGTGAACCGGGAATCATCAAAAGATGTAAATCTGGCATTCCTGAAAGAGGACGTGCCCGTCCTCAGGCTGAAAGGCCCGAAGATAGTGGTTGTAGACAGCGATGTTGCCGTCCTCAAGGGCAAAGGCTTAGTGGTTGGCCTGGGGTCAAGAAAGGGCGTCAGCGCCCAAGAGGTGCTGGAGGCCCTTGACTCTGCCTTGAAGTCTGTCGGTCGAAAACGAGAGGAGATTCGTGTCTTGGCCACCGCCTGGCTCAAGAAGGATGAAGCGGGGATAAATGAGGCGGCTAAATCCTTGGGGAAAGAAGTGATCTATCTCTCTAGTGAGGTCCTGAACGCTCAAATGACCACAACGCCATCTAGGGCCTCAGATCTTGGACTGTTGGGCGTGGCCGAGCCCGCGGCCCTTGCCCTGTCGGATAGGCTGGTAATGCCAAAGAGGGCTTACGGGAGGGTCACAGTTGCCCTCGGTGAATAAGCCATCTCACAAGCTCTCCATCGTCGGCATAGGTCCGGGCGATAGGAAGCACATGACCTTCCAGGCTGCCAGGGCCGTTCAAGGTGCGGATTTCGTAGTAGGCTATAAGCCCTATCTGGAGCTGATCGAAGATCTTCTGGAGAAAAAGCAGGTCATATCCAGCAGCATGGGAAAGGAAGTGGACAGGGCCAAGACTGCAGTGGATCTTCTCAACGATGGGTCAGTGGCCCTGGTCAGCAGCGGCGACCCCAACATCTACGGCATGGCCGGCCTAGGACTCGAGTTGGCTTCCTCCAAAGAAGACATCGGTGACGTGGAAGTGGTGCCAGGGGTTACCTCCTTTGCGGCAGCTGCAGCTCTAGCAGGCATCGTCTTCAGAGAATCGGTTGTTGTGATCAGCCTCAGTGATCTTTTAACACCGTGGTCTTGTATCGAAGAGAGATTGAAGCTTGGAGCAGAATACCGCATGCCTATCGCTATCTACAACCCTCGGTCGAGAAGACGAGACTGGCAGCTGAAAAGAGCCTTGGAGATCTACGGCCCGGATACCGATGTGCTGGTAGCCAAGAACGTGGCCAGGGTCGGAGAGGAACTGCATTGGGCGAAGGCAGGGGCACTGCTTAACCTGGAAGAAAGTGAAGAAAGAATTGACATGTTCACAGTCCTTATCCTGAGCGGAGCGGGCATGGTCAGGGGAAACGCATCAACCCAGACCAGGATCAACATCGTGGGCATCGGACCGGGATCTTCTGATAAACTGACATACGAAGCCGAAAGTCTGCTCAAAGGCTCGTCCAAGATATTTGGAGCGTTTAGGTACCTACAGGCAATCAAAGGACTCTCCCCTGGAGAGAAGATCTTGCACCAAGGAAGCTATGCCCAGAGGATGGCCCTCCGGTTTATAGAGGCCCAGGCTGCATCCGAAAAGGGTCTGCAGACATCCATCCTCACTGGGGGGGATCCATCAATTTTCAGCTCTGCCTGGAGGATCTTCGAGGAGGCTAGGGATTGCCGTCTTCATCTCTGTCCAGGGGTCAGCGCGTTCTCAGCGGTGGCTGCCAGAGCCGGGGCACCTCTGGTCAATGATTTTGTACTGCTCTCGGGTGCGGTTGATCCATCTAAAATTAAAAGACTGGCCAGGGCAGGGTTCGGAATGGTTCTCTACAACCTCGCAG
>JBGQAL010000134.1:0-7687 GCA_041494285.1 Methanotrichaceae archaeon | reverse complement strand
GCACCTACCAAAACCTTCTTCGGGATACATCCTTTCACGGCACATGTTCCGCCAAAGGGGAGTTCGTCGGCTATGGCAACTTTCCATCCCGCACGTCGAGCCTCAAGCGACATGGCGGTGCCTGCATTCCCTGTGCCAATCACGATTAGATCATAAGTTCTCTCGGATCCGTTCATTCGTATCCCTTGAGGTCCATTTAGATGCTTTGTGAGATCTTGCCAGTCCATGATGGGTTCAATCTTTTTTTTGATCCTTCAACACCACAGCTAAGAGCACACAATCCCCAATATTTACAGGATTGCTGGTTTTAGTTCAACTTCCTTCGTTCCCAACGTACTCACGATTCATGGGTCTTTTGACTCGACGATCTCCCTTTCCAGAGTTGTCGTTCTCGGTTCATATTCGGGCAGTTAGTCAGGAGCCAAGATGCCTCTTCTAAATCGGAAGCGTATCGACTATTTCATCTCGATGGATAAATCAATCCTATGTTATTATCATCGATCAACAGACCAAGAATGTTTCTGGATCATGTTGGATTTGATCCAGCGGGGCTAGTTACCTTTTTAGCACATCCATTATCTTCTTTATATCAGGTAGCTGCTTAAGCTCATATATCCTGGAAAAGCTATACTTCCCCGCTCGTCAACTAGAATATTAGCCCTCTCCGAAAACCCTTCTTTTTCTCTCAAAATGCCGTATAGTTGTGGCCACTCCCCCGTGTGGCCAGAAGTCGGCGAGAAGAGGGGTGTCAACAATTCCTAGACTTTCGGCCCAGGCTTTTTTGCATGGGACAGAATCAACGCTAATTCCCACAGCAATAGAATCCAGCGAGCTAAAGTTTGCCTTGTTATCCTCCAGGGATCTCATCTGTTTTGCGCAGACCGAGGTCCAAGCCAGTGGATGGAACGATAGGTGAACTCTCTTCCCGAGATGTTCTGAAAGCCTGAAGGTCTTGCCGTTCTGATCCTGCAACGAAAAATCCACGGAATTTTCGCCTGTCTTTTCCTTGTCTGTCATAGCTCTAACCATATACTATATACACTAGCTCAAAATATAAAGACATCGTCGACGCTTAACTCCAGCCGACTAACAGCTTAATGTGATCGACCAGTTCGTTCTAGCCGCTTCCCAATATTGTTTCTCAAGCTGTCAATAACGAAGCTAAACACAGGGCGTTAAAGTACCGTTTAATCGATTGCATAGATTTTGTAGCTTAGCTGTTTTATATGAATCCTATTAAGAACTTATCAGAGTAATTTTAATCGTTAGAAACATATAAATGCTTTCGGGTATACTATTTATAATCAATTAAGGTGCTAATTCCGAAACAGAAGTGACGGAGAGATAAACGATGTGGGGAAAAAGAAGACCATCGGTATTTGATATGTTTGAAAACTTTGCAAGAGGTTTTCCATTTGGAAAAGAACAAGAAGAATGGTTTAGGTCTCCCTTTGATGATTTAATCAAAAAGTTTGAGGAGAAAACTCCTGAGGGGTATGAGAGCTTGGTCACAGAAGAGGAGACACCCTCGGGACTGGTTCGCAGATACGGACCATTCGTCTACGGATTTAGCTATACAGCAGAACCCGGTAAGGAGCCGGTCTTTCAGGAGTTCGGTAATGTCCGACCCTCCTCTCGGGGAATTTTGCCCAGCCAAGGCCGCGAACCCTTGGTGGATGTCATGGACGAAAAGGACAAGTACAAGATTTTCGTAGAGCTGCCAGGCGTAGACAAAGAGAAAGTCAAATTGGATGTTGCAGAAGACAGTGTAGAGGTCAAGACTGAAGACGATAAGAAATTCTACAAAATGATCACCCTAGACTCAACCGTCAATCCGGACACCTCCAAGGCGTCCTACAAGAACGGGGTCCTTACGCTGGAGCTTGAAAAGAAAGAAAAACGGACTGGCAAAGAGATAAAAATTGAATGAAGGTTGATCGAGTATGATAGGTGTTTGCCCGAACTGCGGAAAGCCATTCCGAATGGAAGAAGGGAAAGGCGGTGAAGGGTGGACGTACTGCGCAGAAGCGTGTATCGTCCCGGCTGCTTTGCCTACCGGAGCGCGAGTCCAGGCGGATCAGGCTACATTAAAGTATACAGATGGGAACATGCATGAGCTTTCACGCGAGGAGTACATAAAATTGCACGGTATCGATCCTATGCCAGTTTGGGAAGCCGTCAAAGCATGGCGAGAGGAACAGATTGAGAAGTGGAAGAGTTGAATCTTTGTTTGAAACGCAGTAGGAATTAATAAGGGGGATTTTCATGTAAGAAATAATTATATCACCGGCAATATGTACATTCAGCGACAAAAAAACTTGAACGTTGAATATTCTGAACTTCTGGGTGTGGATAAGAAGGACACTGATTGCGTATTTTCGGTGACGGCTTTTACCTCGTGGCAAAAAAAGAAGGGACAAAGCACGTGGGTTCATATGCTCTTGTCTGTCCAGTACAACCAGAGAGCAATAGGAAAATATGCAAATGGCCTGCTCGCGATCAACGTTCCGTACAAAGAGCCTCTTGATAGAGGAGAAAGAGTAAGATTGATTGATTATTGTCGCAAAGAGTTGCGGAATAGAGAGTAACAAGATGTTCAAAGATGGGTGGGTTATATGAAAGTGGGCGAGAAAATGACAAAAAATGTGGTTACTGTGGGCATCACAGCAACTGCTGCAGAGGCCGCCAAAAAGATGCAGTCAGAAAATGTTGGAACAGTGCTTGTTTTGGACAGTGGTTTACTTAAAGGACTCGTTACTGACAGACAGATAGCAACAAAAGTCGTAGCAGCTGGTAAAGACCCAGCAATGGTTAACGTAAGCGAATTCATGACAAAGAATCCCGTCACCATTAATCCAGAACTGGAGATACATGAGGCAGGAACGATCATAGGTGGGCAAGGATACAGAAGAGTTCCTGTCGTAGAAAATGGGAAACCTGTGGGAATAATATCGGTTGCGGATATAGCAGAACATGCACTGACATGCAATTTATGTATGCAGAATATTTTCAAAGAGCTTAAAAAAGCAGAGAAATAACTTTGAGGCTCCATACGCTGGACAATTCATATCCGATCATCTTTCTGGTAAGGTTATCCAGGTATACTCAGGAACAGTCGATATGATTACTTTTTAGGAGAAAGATCTTATGATTAATATCATTAATGGCGTTGACGTACACAAACTGGTAGAGATAATTAATACAATGAAGGCAGATCCAAATAGGGCTAACGTTGAGTTTAAGGCGGATACTAAATGGATTAACGGCGCACATTCTAAAACTAAGATCAGGAATTTTACATCGGAGGGAGATGAACCCGCATCCTACCTTGGGAGCGATAGAGTTCCCAACCCCGTAGAGACTATTCTAGCTGCATTGGGCTCATGTCTCACTATCGGTTATGCCTATAATGCTGCTGCTAGAGGAATTAATTGGAATCGTTAGACATTTCATTAGAAGGCAACTTAGATCTTCGAGGATTCCTGGACATATCCGATGAAGTTAGGCCAGGTTATCAGAATATCAGGATAGCGTGTAAGGTAAAGAGCGATGCGTCACGAGAAAAGCTCGAAGAGCTCTTCAAACATGTCCAGAAAACATCCCCAGCTTTGGACATAATACGTAATGCGGAACCTATAACGATTACTATTGAGTCTTTGCAGACAACAAAAGAATCTTCGTGAAATTCGATGCATACTCAAAAAACCAAATAAGATGAGAATGCGAACAAGAAAACCACAACTATAGCTTTGAAAGGTCGTGAACCCAGGTAATGGTGGTTGTACTGCAATCGAGCTGCTTTAGCATCCACAGAAAGGATGTGCTGCTTAGAGCGATCTCTAAGTCGGCAAATTGATTTACGTAGTGTAGTAGCTCAATCACTATTATTAATCCCATTAAGAACTTATCAAAGTAATTTTAATTCCCAGAAACATATAAATATCATAAGATATAGTACATATTAAAGTTAGATAATCCCTGAAATCTTGTTATTCTTTAAGGAAAGAATTCACATGCAGAAATTGGAGTCATCTGATTTAGAAAGCGTCTCATCGATTTCCAGCATAAACCAGACAGTCCCTTCTTTATGCCCAATCTGCCTAAAGGTCATCAACGCCCGCATAATACAGGAAGGAAATGCAGTCCTGATTGAGAAGCGATGTGAGGAACACGGGGATTACAGAGATATTTACTGGTCGGATGCAGCCCTTTACAGACGGTTTATAAGTTACTGGTCTGACGGCTCGGGCATCAATGGTCCGCTCCAAAGCCTTGAGGGCTGCCCCTTTGATTGCGGGTTATGCGAGAACCACAAGTCTAGCACCCTCTTGGGCAATATCGATGTTACCAACCGCTGCAACTTGTCCTGCCCGGTCTGCTTTGCCGATGCGGGTGAAGGCTCGGAAGAACCGACATTAGATCAGATCAAGGCAATGATGCAGGCCCTTCGGGATCAGAGACCAGTGCCTACCCCCGCAGTCCAGTTCTCCGGAGGTGAGCCCACAATGAGAGATGATCTGCCGGAGATAGTTGCTTTAGCAAGAGAGATGGGTTTTGCCCAGATCCAGGTAGCTACTAACGGCATAAAGCTCGCCGTCAGCTTAGATCTCTGCAGAGACTTGGTGCGAAGCGGTCTTAGCAGCGTCTACCTGCAATTTGACGGAGTTACGCCAGAACCCTACGAGACGATGCGGGGCCGCAACCTTTTGCCCGTCAAACTCCAGGCCATAGATAACCTAAGGGCGGCTAGAAACATGAGCATAATCCTGGTTCCAACTCTGGCCAAGAGTGTAAACGACGGCCAGGTAGGAGATATAGTGAAATTCGCCTCCAAGAATCTGGATGTGGTCAAGGGCGTGAACTTCCAGCCCGTTTCCTTTACGGGAAGAATCGAGCAGGATGAACGAGTGGATAAGAGGATCACCATACCTGATCTTCTAGCCCTCCTGGAGGATCAGACGAACAATGAAATAACCAGAGATGACTTCTATCCTGTCCCCTTTGTTGCACCTATTTCCAGCCTCTTGGCAGCCGAGACAGGCGTGCCCCAGGCAGCCTTGACTGCACACCCGTGTTGTGGCGCAGCCACCTATATCTGTTGTTTCAATGGCCAAATGGTCCCCATTACAAGGTTCCTAGACGTCGAGGGCCTCATGGAGGCGATCAAGGAGGAGGTTCAGGGTTTTAGCGGATCAAGGCTGGGCTGGTTGAGGATGAACGGCATGATATTGAAGGATCTGCCTAAGTTCATAGATGCGCAGAGGGCTCCTGGTGAGCTGAATCTCACTGGTTTGCTCTTGAACATTTTTAGGAACGGAACCAGGGAATCTCTGATTGAGTTTCATAACAAAACGCTCTTCCTTGGTGTGATGCACTTTCAGGACCTTTACAATATGGATCTTGAGAGGTTGCAGAGGTGCGGAATTCACTACGTCCTGCCGGACGGCAGGATAGTACCCTTCTGCTCCTACAACATTGTTCATCGTTCTCGGTTGTCCAATAAATCAGGATAGAAATATTAGGAGATTGAAAAATGAACCCTTTAGAAGAACAGAATATTGAGTTTCAACGAATTCTATAGGAGATTAGGTCAAAAAACGGTCTACCTTACGTCGTTGGAATCGACATGTTGAATATAGGAGCTATCTAGAATTCGTCGCATTTGATGGGGTACTCCAACATGAATTCTCAAGATAAGAAGTCGCGAGGGAAAGGTGGCAAAAACGGGAAGAAGAGGAGGCTTGGGGATAAGAAGCATTCAGCGAGAATTAAAGATGAGGCATCAATGAAAACCGAGCAGGAAGTTAAGCCGCAAGAGGTTACCATTCCAGATCAGGAAATCTTTCTCTTATCCAGAGTACCTATGGGAACAGGGGCAACTTCGAACTTGTGGTGCCGTTAGCTACAGGGGATCAGGCTCACTATTCGCGCAACAATGACCTGGAAGGGCTTCCCTGGACTGAACCAGTCAGATTCGGGACTGAAGTAGGACGGATTGATGGAGCATCTCTAATCCAGAGCGATTTTGGAGCTTCAGGCAACTTAGAGGTTGTGGCTGTAGGCTCTAACGGCCATAACCTCCTGCACTTCTGGCGCGACTCAGGGCCTTTCTTCGACTGGCATGGTCCTCTAATATCAGCGAGAAATCTTTTGTACCTGTTTTTTCCGGAAATCCGGCCATGGTATGGAGCGATTTCGGACGTAGAGGCAACTATGATGTGGTCGTTCCACGCGCTAATGGCGGCTTCTTTCATTACTGGAGAGATAACGATGACCCGGTCCTGCCCTGGTATGGCCTCTTCGAATTTGCCACAGACGCTGGCATCTTCTCTGCCGTAACGCTCATTCAAAGCAACTTCGGAGAGCCAGGCAACCTGGAGCTGATAGCACGATCGGAAGACGAGTTGACCTTCTTCTGGAGGGACTCCGGTCCGGAGTTCAAATGGAACGGACCAGAGATCATCGCCACAGGCGTAGCAGGAACGCCTTCCATGATCCTGAGCACTTTTGGCAACGAAGGCAACTTCGAGCTGGTGGTGCCTATGGCCTCAGGAGGATTGGCTTACTACTGGCGCGATAACGACGACGACCGCCTATCTTGGCATGGGCCATTAATGTTTGGAATGAACCAGGGAAAGGTCGAAAGTGTAGCCATGATCCAGAGCAACTTTGGAGAGCCAGGACACCTGGAGATTGTGGCCCAAGCAGATGGCCAGCTAGCTTTATTCTGGCGTGACTCAGGGACCGGACTTCAGATGGAATGGTCCACAGTATCTGACGGTTTGATCGGTAAGTTCAGTGGCCAAATCCTTGAGGTCTGGCCACTGAAGAGAATATTATAGTCAAAAACAAAAGGATCTGTACTAATCGATAAGCTGCTTATTGCGATTATTAGTTTCAATCTTTTGGTGCTTGACTATAAATTCATTGGAACGGGGTAATCATTTCTTACACGTAGTTCCGCAGAGCATATTCCAGCTGTTTGCGTTATTTATGCATCCTGGATCAGGGGCGTTCAAGTCTCCGAAGTATGCCAGGGCTCTTGCTCGACAACCGCCGCACACGTATTTGTGATCGCACTCTGCACAGTGGCCTTGCAGCTTGCTCCTATCCCTCAACCGATCGAGTACCGGCGAATTATGCCAGATGTCCAACAGATCGTTTTCTCGGACGTTCCCTACTTTGAGCCGCATGAACACGCACGGGTCGATATCGCCATTTGGTCTGATACAACAGTAATGCCTTCGGCATGGTCTGAAACATGCCGGAGGTGGTCGCATTGCTTATGAATGCTACTTATATGATAACAACAATCATTATAAATCTTTGCTATTGTGATAGTAACGTAGGAAGAGATGTCTATTAACTTAATCTGCAGCCCATCTACCATCTCCCAATAGGCATGAGGATCTTTCAGGTGCATGTAGAACGATGGAGGATAGGCGGCGCTGATCCTTTCAAGTCCTCTCTCGCGGCTCCAGAGTTCTACGCAACCCTTGAAGTAAGAGTCGAAGATCCACATGTACTTACCTCTCCCCCAAAGGCTCTGGATGGAGCCAGCTTTCTCCCAGGCTATGTTGTTTCAAGCGGAGAGGGATAAGGGCGAGGCGTGAAAGGAGGGCGAATGTTAGAAAGGCAGATATGAAGACCTGATTAGTTATACTGGACGGGATAACATTTTTATCCT
>JBGQAL010000087.1:0-11366 GCA_041494285.1 Methanotrichaceae archaeon | reverse complement strand
GAAATGGGCCTTGAGGTCGAGCCAGTAGACCGCTTCGAACCAATCGGATACCAAGTTGTACCAAAGAGTATGCTGAAGATCACCACCAAGGACCCCAAGGAAGTGCGCAGCCTGAGGGACCGGGTGCGGGAACTTCCTGGTGTCAAGGCGGTCTACGAAACTGACATCCTTTTCAAGAACCGTTTCCTGATAGACCGGGGTCTGGGCGGGATGGGATAGGCAGAGGCAAAGCTGCCCGAATGGGTTAGCGGCCAAGAGACGCCTCTCATAAACTTGGACTCCTTGATCCCGATGCAGCACGATGCAAACGCTCCGCTGCGGTACATGTCCTTTGATATCGAGTGCCTTCCCGACCACGGCGAGATGCCCAAGGCCGAGGTATCCCCGGTTATTCTGATCAGCATGGCCTTCGAGCCCGAGTACAAGGGCCAGAAAGACTTGGTTCTTGTTGGAAAAAATGTAGACTGTCCGAGGCCGGACGTTCAGGTCTGCCTGGACGAGCATGACCTCCTTTCCACCTTCGCCTCAATCCTGCGGGATTACGATCCGGATGTTGTGGCCGGTTACAACTCCAACGAGTTCGATTTCCCCTATATATTGGAAAGGGCTAGGCAGCTGAGGGTGGATCTGCGGACAGGAAGGGACGGAAGCTCATGCTACCTACGCAAGATCGTCAATTCCACCAACGTCTCAATAACCGGTCGGGTAGTAGTAGATCTTCTGCCGATCATCCGCTCCTCATACAGCTTGAAGCAGTACACTCTCCGCAATGCTGCGGCCGAGCTGCTCAAGATGGAGAAATACGATGTGGACCCTAAGGAGATCGAGTCCCTGTGGGCTGATGGTGGAGAAGGTCTTCGCCGGTTTGTCAGCTACTCCAGAAGAGACGCGATTCTCGCCATACGGCTTCTGCTTAACCTTAAGCTCATGGACAAGTATATTGCCCTCTCCAGGGCCAGCGGAGCCCTGCTCCAGGACATCGTCAACGGCGGCCAATCAGGAATGGTGGAGAACCTGCTGCTGCGCAGGTTCAGGGAAGGGAACCGTGTTGTTCCTCCAAAACCTGACGCCGATTTGTCTGAGGAGAGGTACATAGACAGCGACGAGCTTAAGGGGGGGGCAGTTCTGGTTCCGGAGAAAGGCCTCCTGGAGGACATCGTCATCCTGGACTACAAATCCCTTTATCCTACGATAATGATGGCCCACAACCTCTGTTACTCTACAGTAGTCGTTCGGAGTCGGGGTCCAGCAAGCGATAAGACCATCACTGCACCGTCAGGCGGGGAGTTCGTCTCCTCGGAAGTATTCCCGGGAATCGTGCCCCAGGTCTTAAAGGAGCTGCTCGACGAGAGGACGCAGACGAAGAGGCAGATGAAGAAGGCTACAGAGGAAGAAAGAAGATTCCTAGACGCCAAGCAGTATGCCATGAAGATCCTGCTCAACAGCTTTTACGGCTACTCGGGGTACGCCAGGGCGCGGCTCTACAGCTTGGCCCTGGCCAATGCAGTTACGAGTTTTGGCCGAGAGAACATCGTCAAGACCAAAAATATAATAGACGAAATCGGCTCGGTCTACTTAGTCGACGACAATGTCGTGTTAAAGAGAGATCTGACCTTCGGCAAGTCTGTGGCGAAACGGTTCGATCTGTCTGTGGTCTACGGCGACACCGACAGCGTCTTCGTGAGGCTAAAGCCCTTGGAGGGCGAGGTAACGCTGGAGGAGGCTGAGCTTATCGGCAAGAAGATCGCTGAGACAGTAACTTCCAGCCTCCCTCAGCCAATGGAGCTTGTCTTCGAGGCCTTTGCCCGCCGAGCAATCTTCCTGGCCAAGAAAAGGTACGCCCTCTGGGTCTTCGAACCCTCAGGAGAAGGCTGGAAGGACCGCATAAAGGTCCGGGGAATGGAGACCGTGCGCCGCGATTGGTGCGACCTTACATCCAAAACGCTGAAGAAATGCCTGGAGCTGGTTCTGAAGGAGGGCAAGGTGGACGAGGCAGTGGAACATGTTCGCTTTATAGTAAACAGAATCCAGAACCTGAATCTCACGGACGACCCCGAGATCTTGGAGGAACTCACTCTGACCAGAAGGTACACCAAGAGCACGACCTCTTACAAGAACAAGCAGCCTCACATCCAATTGGTGGAGAAGATCAAGAAGCGAGGCGGCCAGGTGCCTGGAGTTGGAGATCGCGTGCCCTTTGTGATTGTCCGGGGAAGGAGCAGCCGCAAGAACAAAGAGCTATTCGTGGACAGGGCCGAGGATCCAAGCTACGTGCTGGAGAAGAATATTCCTCTGGACACCGAGTATTACGTAGAGAAACAGATCCTTCCGCCTGTGATGAGGATATTCGAGACCTTCGGAGTCACCAAGGACCGGCTTTGCTTTGGACGCGGGCAGAGCAACTTATTCAGCTTCGGGGAGATGGCTAAGCCACAGAAACAGAAGTCGCTCTTCGATTTCTAGCAACCCACCCGCATGCTTAGGGCCGGGACTTTTGAGAAACCAAATGATTTAGGAATCAGGAAGAGGTTAGCCTATAGAGTTCGATTCCTCTTAAGGATGCAATCTCAATGGAATTGAATATTTACTGCAGAAAATTCTCTAAACCGATCAGCTTTTCGATATCTGCCTTACTAATGTTCGACTGACAGACCACCTTCTCCTGAACCTCTATGGGCGCCTTGGCCCTCAGGGCCAGGGCCAGACAGTCGCTGGGCCGGGCATCTATATCGCTCTCCTCCGAGTCCTTTATGATTGAGAGCCGAGCGTAATAAACACCGCCGTCGAGATCGTCAATGAGTACCTTGTTAATGCTGGCTTTCAAATTCTCCAGAACAGAGATGAACAGATCGTGGGTCATGGGTCGGGGGGACAGCTCTCCCGACAGGGCGTGGTAAATGGAGATGGCCTCGGACAGTCCCACAAAGATGGGAACAATCCTCGACTTCTCATCCTCTAGGAGCACCACCGGTGCCGGCGAGGTCCCCTGGGAATCGGCTATGTAGACACCCTTGACCTTGACTTTAACGGGAACGGCTGTCTCCATGGCCTCAGGTTGTTCACTCATCTTATAAAAACTCCGAAGATCTAAATTCTGCCGATGCCTACCCTCAACTTCAGCGTCTCAACTTCCCAGTCCTTGACAAGCTCACCCTTCATGTCCAGGTTCTGGCCCATCTCTAGTTCCGTTGCCCTTACCTCGTTGGCTATATAGCCTTTCTGCCCAAGGACAAGGTCCAAGATTTTCAAGCTGTCCACGTTGACAACGGCTCTGATCTGGTCCTCCACACGGAGATCCATCTCCTTTCTCATGTCCTGAATCCTTCTGATGATCTCTCGAGCGTAACCCTCTGCTTGCAGTTCATCCGTGAGGGTGACATCCACATAGACGAACCCCTTTGAGAAATCAGCGGCTGAGAGGTTTTCTGGGGGAATTTCTTTGAACTCCACCATCTCTCCGGTTATGGGGTACGACTTGCCCTCATAAGAGAGCACTGCCTCTCCTGCTTTTAACCCGCTCTTAACCTGGAACGGATCTGCAGCCTTGAGGGCCTCTACCACCTTTTTAGCATCACCCTTGAACACAGGCCCAATCTTCTTGTGAACGGGCGACATCTCAAGGTTCATCTTTGGCTTCTCTCCCGGGGATAGGACAGTTATTTTCTTGGAGTTTGTCTGGCCCTTCAGCACGCTCTCCAGAATGTCGAGATCGATCACATCCTTCGAGGGGGCTATCACTATCTCCGAAACCGGCCAACGCAGCTTCCGTCCAGCTTTCTGGCGAGCGTTCGAGGCCGCCTCAGAGACCTCTCTGACCAGTGCCATTCTCTCCTCCAGTCTTTTATCAATCAGCTCCTTCTTTGCGAGTGGCCAATCGCACATGTGCACAGATTCGGGAGCCTCGGGGTCCAGCCCTCTTACCATGTTCTGGTAGACCAACTCGGCCAGGAATGGAGTGAAGGGTGCTAACAGCTTGCAGAGAGTAACCAGAACCTCATAGATGGTAGCGTAGGCTGCCTGCTTGTCTGGGTCGTCTTGCTCAATCCAGGTTCGAGGCCGGACAAGCTGAATGTACCACCGGGATAGGTCTTCCAGGATGAAATCCGATATGGCCCGTTCGATCCTATGAAGCTGGTACTGCTCCATGTCCTGGGCTATCTCCTCGGCCAGGCTGTTTACTCTGGAAAGAATCCAGCGGTCCTCCGGACGGAGGCGAGCCCGGGATAGATCCGCCTTGGTGGCATCGAACTTGTCAAGAATCATGTACGGTAGTGAGAACCTGTAGGCGTTCCAGAAGATGTTGATCATCCTGCTGGTGTTCTCCACCGCGTCCCAGGAGAAGTGCAGGTCCTCCCAGGGAGCGTTGGCACCCAGGACATACATCCTTAGAGTGTCGGCACCGTACTTCTTCACAACCTCTTCGGGTTGGACGATGTTGCCTATGCTCTTGGACATCTTCCTGCCCTGCTCGTCCAGGGTGAACCCGTGCATCAGGACGCTCTTGTAAGGAGCTCTTCCGAAAGAGACCATACTGGCCCCCAACTGAGAGTAGAACCAACCTCTTGTCTGGTCGTGGCCCTCTGTGATGAAGTCGGCAGGCCACCACTCATCGAACTCCTTCTGCTGTCTCGGAAAGTGCAGAGTTGCCCAGGATGCCACAGCGCTGTCGAACCAAACGTCGAAGACGTCCGGCGATCGCTTCATCTTGCCTCCGCATGGGCAGTCGATGAGAACTTTGTCCACATCCGGCCGGTGCAGCTCGGGAACCTTCTGGCCGCTCCTCTCCTCCAGCTCTGATGCTGTTCCGATGACCTCCATCTTGCCGCAGTCCTGGCAGGTCCAGATGGGCAAGGGAATTCCCCAGTACCTCTGCCTGGATATGCACCAGTCCCGTGCATTAGAAATCCAGTCGCTGAACCTGGCTGATCCCGCCCACTCAGGGTACCAGGTAATCTTGCTTACTTCGTCCAGCATTTTATCTCGAAGGTCGGATATCCTCAGGAACCACTGGCGGGTGGCGATGAATATGATGGGCGTCTTGCAGCGCCAGCAGTGGCCGTACCTGTGAGCAAGCCTATCCTGGGCCAGCAGGAGGCCTCTTTCGGCCAGGTCCAGGATAACCTCGCCGTCAGCCTCCTTAACGTATTTCCCGTCGTATTTCAGTCCCGCTTCCTCGGTATAGCGCCCGTTTTCACCAACAGGGCAAAAGATTTCGAGATGGTTGTCCATTCCCAGCTCGAAGTCCTCCATGCCATGCCCTGGAGCGATATGAACGCATCCTGTGTTCTCAGCGGTAACGAAGTCGGCGGTGTGAACGCCGTGAACGATATGAGCCTGTCTGGGAACGAGGTCGATCAGAGGATGACGGTACTTCAGTTTTGTGATGTCCTCCGCAGTCAGCTTTTCTACGACCTCGTAATCCTGGTAACGTCCCTCTTTCAGTACGGACTTGACAAGGTCAGAGGCCATGATCAATACATCGACCTGGCCGTCCTTAGTGGCTCGGACCTTGGAGTACTCAAATGTAGGGTGAACCGCCACGGCCACGTTGGCAGGTATGGTCCAGGGCGTTGTGGTCCAGATGACAATGTAGGTGTTGGCCTCGCCCTCCACCGGGAACTTGACATAGATGGAGTAATCTGTCTCATCCCAGTACTCCACCTCGGAATCGGCAATGGCCGTCTCACATCGAGGGCACCAGTTGACTACTCGGAGTCCCCTCTCCAGAAGGTTGTGCTCGTTGGCCCTCTTCAGGGTCCACCAGGCAGCCTCAATGTACTCGTTCTTGAGGGTCATATAGGGGTCTTCCCAGTTCAGCCAGACCCCTAGGGACTTGAACTGGACTGTCATGTCGTCCTTCTGTCGCAGGGCGAACTCCTTGCACCGCTGTATGAACTTGTCTACACCATAGGCCTCTATGTCCTTCTTACTTTTGAAGCCGAAAGACTCTTCCACTTTTACCTCGATTGGAAGGCCATGCATGTCCCATCCCGCCCGGTCCTTTACGCTATAGCCGTTCATGGACCTGTAGCGGAGAACTGAGTCTTTGATCACCTTGTTCCAGGCGGTTCCAAGGTGGATTCGGCCGGTGGTGTAGGGTGGACCGTCAACGAAGAAGAACTTCTTGCCTCCGGATCTCTTAGACCTAGTCTTGGAGTAGATCTCCGACTTTTCCCACAGATCTCTGACCTGGCCCTCGATGTCTTGAGCATTATACTGTCCTGCCACCTCTGTGATCACTTACAGTCCTCCGAAAAACGATTTGCTTCATTTGCCAACGCCCTATTTAGCCTTTATGACATTCTGAAAGCGTAACCTCTCTGAGTTGTCCGAGCGACTCAAATCCCAATATGCCCGTTCGCATTACCGTCACATTTACCACAAATCCACCACAAAGGTTAAACCGTCGTTATGATTATCCCGTCTTGAAAAGAATTGCCATATCTATGAACTGAATAAAATAATTATTAATGTAGATAGATGTCCCCAATGGTCGTACTCGAAGATCTTCAAAAAATCGTTGGCGATAGGGTTACTGCCTCTCCGACTGAGCTTTACTGTTATTCCTGTGATGCGTCTTTGGTAGGAGGAATGCCTGATTATGTAGTTCGACCGAAGAGCACAACCGAGGTGTCTCAAATACTCTGCCTGGCAAGCGAATTCGAAGTCCCTGTGACTGCCAGAGGTGCAGGAACAGGACTTGCCGGAGGGGCCGTGCCTGTCAAGGGAGGCATCGTCCTGGACATGTCGGGTATGAACCGGATAATTGAGATCGATGTCGACAACCTCCAGGTAGTCGTTGAGCCTGGAGTCGTTCTGGACAAGCTCAACGAGACCTTAAAGCCTCACGGATTCTTCTTTCCTCCCGACCCGGGCAGCTCCTCCATGTGCACCATCGGCGGTCTGATCTCGAATAACGGAAGTGGGATGCGTTGTGTCAAATACGGGACATGTCGCAATTATGTGCTCGACCTGGAAGTTGTTCTTGCAGACGGCCGCACTATCAACACAGGCTCCAGGATGCTAAAATCTTCGGCAGGGTATGACCTAACCCGGCTCATGATAGGAGCTGAAGGGACCCTGGGGGTGATAACCGAGATAGTGCTGAAGATTATCCCTCTCCCGGAATCCAGGAAGCTGGTAATCGCCTCTTTTGAAACAGCAGAGACAGCCGGAAAGGCAGTGATAAAGACGTTCTCCAGCGGCATCATCCCCTCTGCCTGCGAGATCCTTGACAGAACCACAATTCAGGTGTTGAAGCGCTGTGACCCAGACCTGTTTATTCCGGACGGAGATGTCGTTCTCTTCGAGGTCGATGGAACAATGAGTTCTGTTGAGGAATCAGCACAACGGATTGTGGACGTTTGTGCTCCGCTTGCATCCAGCATCAGGATTGCCTCGAGCAAAAGCGAGATGGATGAAATCTGGGCTGCGCGCAGGCTGGTGGGTGCAGCCGTATCAAGGCTAGACCCAGCCAAGAGCCGCGTTTATGTCGGGGAGGATGTCGGAGTACCGCTGAAAATGATACCGAATTTAATTCAACGGGTTCAGGAGATATCCAAAGAGTTCGATGTTCCTGCCATGAAGTACGGCCACATCGGGGATGGCAACCTGCACGTGGCTCTTTTCATCGATGTGATGGACGAGTCTCAGTGGGAACGACTTATGCTTGCCGCGGACAAAATTCACAGAGCTGCGATTGATTTGGGCGGAACGGTGAGCTGTGAGCACGGAATCGGTAGGGCTAAAGCACAGTACATGGAGGACCAGTGTGGACCAGCCGTGGACACGATGAGAGCGATCAAAGCCGCCCTGGATCCAAAGGGGATCCTGAATCCTGGAAAATTGGGCCTGTGATATCTTGATCTTGAAAAACTCGGATACGAACTTCGATCTGCGGTCTATCCACAGATGTGTTCGCTGTGGGGCTTGCAGATCCGTCTGCCCAGTATTCGAGGAGCTTGGATGGGAATCGAGCAGCGCCCGAGGTCGCATGCTGGTCATGAAGAGATTAGCCGAAGGGTGCAAGGCTGATTCCAATGACCTCAACTGCCTTAACACTTGTACGACCTGCGGAATCTGCACAGAAAACTGTCCTTCAGGAGTAGATCCTCCTCAGTCTATCGAAGGAGCACGGAGGACCCTGGTGTCCTCAGGCACAATGACAGAGGAGCAGGCCAGCCTCGGCAAAAAAACGAACTTCTGTGGCAATGTCCTTGGAGATTCCTCATCAAGGATTGGCTGGCTTAGAGACCAAAGAGGATTGCCGCATAAGGCAGATCTGGTGTACTTCGTGGGATGTCTGGCTTCCTACAGGTATCCACAGATCGCTGCCAAAACCTTCGCCATCCTGAGGCGCTTTGGAGCAGCCTTGCTCCCTGCTGAAAAATGCTGTGGATCTCCACTTCTACGAATGGGTTTTGATGCAGGAGAGTTCATGAACTCCAACCTGAGGCAAATAAAGGACATGGGGGCTAAAACTCTCGTCACCGGCTGTGCAGGCTGTTACACCACGCTGAAGAACAGCTATCCTGATGAGTTCGAGGTATTGAGCGCCCCTGAGTTTCTGGCAGAGCACATATCAGAGCTAAACCTCAAACCGTTGGACCTAACAGTCACCTACCATGACCCTTGCCACCTGGGAAGGAAGCACAAGATCTACGATGAACCTCGCAAGGTCATAGAGGCGATCTGTGACCTCAAGGAGATGAAGGCCAACCGCAACCATTCCAGGTGCTGCGGCGGCGGAGGAGGTGTTCGATCAGGATACAGAGAGCTGTCCCTCAAAATGGCAAGAAAGAGGCTTTTGGACGTTCCGACGGGCGTTGATTACATCGTCACATCTTGTCCGCTATGCATCAGAAACCTGAACGATGCCGGCGGAGATGGAAAGGTCATAGATCTGGTTGAGCTGGTCTCAGAGGCAATCCCGGGCCAATGACAAAAGATTATGAATTATTGATTTGGCAGTCGAACAAGCCAATCTACATAGCTCACTCTTAGACAGCTAATGGTGTAACAGCGAACCTATGACCACCAGGATCACCAAGACAGCGCACAGGAAGAAGAGGCCGTGAATCGGTTGGATGGGCAACCCTTCTCTGGAGTGCTTGGGCCTGTGCTTCATAGTCTCTTCTATCCATTTCTCATGCTGTAACATCGCATCGCTTTTCTTTAACATCGAGTTCGCCTTCTTCTCCTCCTCAACTGCCATCTTAGTATTTATTCTCTGGCTCCACGGCCCTATCGAAATCCAGGGATCGATCAAATCTATTTTTAGTTCGAGACGGCTGACTCTCTTTGTCCTTTTTAATGCCCTTCTCCCATAAAGGATGCTCTTCATAGAGAATCAGCAGAATCCTGTGGTAAGGGATGTAGGTTTCTCCAGCGGCTGATTCAATCTCCATCCCTCCTGCACCAAGTCTGTTGATTCGCTCACCACTGACAGTGGACCTGTCTCCCGGCGCTCCTCTGTTGATATAGTCGACGCTGACCTTGCCGAAGTCGTACTGAGGATCGTGGTACAGCCTCAGCAGAAGAGCGTGGCTTGTTCGCATAATATATATGATATTGGCTCTCTCATGCAGTAAAATATTTGTCATGGAAATCTCGCAGTTCAGGTTTGTGTGTTCTGTGGCCGGAGAATATGTAAGACAATAGCAGCTAATGTCCTATTCTCCTTTGAAGTCTGA
Source organism: Methanotrichaceae archaeon (assembly GCA_041494285.1). Lineage (GTDB taxonomy): Archaea > Halobacteriota > Methanosarcinia > Methanotrichales > Methanotrichaceae > Fen-7. The sequence goes on along the minus strand of JBGQAL010000087.1, from coordinate 1,674 downwards.
GTATAGATCTAAAAAATCATCTAGGCTTAGCTCCAGATCTTCCCTGATTATCTTGCGTAGAAGTCCTTTTGGTACTTCTTTATTTGAGTGGATTGGAACCGTAGTCATCCGACCGTCTTCTGATCTGAGCCGCACATGAGATCCTTTCTTCCGGACTACAGTAAATCCGATAGATTTCAGGAATCCCAAGAGCTCCTGAGCATTAATCGCAGGAAGCTTTTGCATCCTGACCTACTTCTAGCTCTCTGAAACCAATGAACGTATTGAGATCATCGATCTTTGTCTCTTCCAGGCACATTTCGATGACCTCTTTTATATTCTGCATGGCTTCATCAATGGTCTCGCCCCAGGAGTGACATCCCTTGAAAAGCGGACAGCTAACTATGTATCGGCCATCTTCATCGATTTCAACGAGGATTGGCAAATGAAGCTTTTCCATGAGTGAATCGCCTAATTGATGGTTACGAACTTCAAACTTAAAGGCATTTCGTAGAACTTAACTTCTCTGCTCCGGAAGATGGCAACGAGATGTAAACGATGTTCGTAGTTCGGCACGGACGTCATCTTCATCATCTATACCTCATGTCTTTTGAAGCAGGGCAGCAGGTTGTTAAGAACGTCTCAATTAGACGCTTGCCTGCGGGCAGCCACGCAATGTGGCCGATCTGGCGGGCCCGCAAGCGCCCGGAAGGCTCGCCTGAGCCATCTGGAACTATTTCACAAATTGACCTGCATGACCTTTCCTAATGGACTTTGGAGGACTGGCAAGTATAATATAATGGGTTGCTTATGCTGTAGAATAGGCCATGACATGGTCTAATGGCTTATGTATGGACAATCTACGCCTTAGGTCCTCTAGGGTGGACTGGATTTGAATTACGCATAGGATCAAGAATGAGCTGAATTAGTTAACGGAGATCTAATCGCTAGAGGAAATATGCGGCCACCATTTATATACATCTAGGATCGTGTAGGCCATTTGTTCTAAAGCAACTTGGCCGCCTAGACAAAATATGACAGGTATTAAGGCAGCAAGATCTGTTAATAAGTTCTCCCGAGAACGCCGTGAAATAAAATGCAAGGTTTCAGTCCAGAGCGAATATAAAAATATAGGGGATTCGGCCATTAATAATTGTGTAACATCTGCTAGTAACTCCCCTCTTGTGTCCATATCATAGACGTTCCTAATCAAAAGAAGAGTTTCCTTAAGTATGTCTATCTTATTGGGCGGCGAGAGACGAGGCGCAATTCTTATAAATGCGCTTGCCCTATGAAAATCTACTTCGATTGTCTTGGCTAGGCATAATGCTTCGTCTAGTTTTGCTAAATGAGGTGTGATATGAGCGAGTAAATATGATTTATCAAATTGCCCGTCAGAATTTGTGTCATCGATATTCTCAATTATAGTCATAATTTCTTTAATTGCTTCCCCTTTTTGAGGCTCAGATAAATACGGTATAAGTTCCGCAAGCGCATCTCCTTTTTCCCAATTTTTCTCAAATTTTATTGCTAACGCAAGAGCCTCATTGACTACTTCAGAGGATTTCGAAAAACCTATTTAATCGAAATATTTATATACTATTAATGCTATACTAGATGTTATGAGGACCCTCATAGACTTTTCTATCCTACTGGAATATAACGATGAAGTTGAGCCTCGCGGTGATAAACTAT
>JBGQAL010000072.1:0-13076 GCA_041494285.1 Methanotrichaceae archaeon | reverse complement strand
CTATAATGTCTTCAGACATCGATAAGAAAATCAAGTTTATAAATCGGCATGGTTACTACTCTTAACCATGACCTATTACCTATCGGACCCTTAATTGGGGCTGATTTGGGGAATTAACTATTCTTAGTGCGCCTTTGGTTAATAAAGATGGCGGAGTTTAGGTTCGAGGATCTGGCCAGAATCGAGGACTGGGCCAAAGATCGCGGCCACGGAATATCCAGAACCCCTCTCTTTGATGGTCAGGAGCTTCCTGGATTAGACGAGTTCGATTGGCTAGTTATCATGGGCGGGCCCATGAACATATACGAGGAAGACAAGTATCCGTGGCTGGCCAGGGAGAAGAGGTTCATTTGGGACTCTATTGCCAGCAACAAGATCGTCCTAGGTATCTGTCTTGGTGGTCAGCTCATAGCCGACGTCCTGGGCGGCAAGGTCCGAAGGAATTTGTACAAGGAGATTGGCTGGCATCCTATTAAGCTAACTTCGGAAGGCCAAAAGTCCAGGATCTTCAGCGTCCTGCCCAAGACGTTCATGGCTTTCCATTGGCATGGGGACACCTTCGAGATACCACCTCAGGCCCTTCGGGCGGCGGAGAGCGAGGCGTGCGCCAACCAGGCCTTCATGCTAGGCAAGGCTATAGGACTTCAGTTCCATCTGGAGTCGTCCATGGATATATCGGCCATCTGATCAAGAACTGCAGCGACGAGCTGGTGGATGGGAAATACATACAGAGCCCAGAAGAGATATTATCTCATGTAGATAGGTTCCAGAGATGAACAGGCTGATGGCTCTTTTTCTGGACACTATGGAGAAAGAGCTGCGTTAAGATAAGTGATTAAGCATACTGGTTATTTCTTCTGTCCTTTATCGGAATAGGAGTAATTGCTTTTTCTTGGGCAGATTCTTTAGCCAATGATAGGTTTTATCTATGTCAAAGTCGGAAACGAGCTTAGGTGCGCCAAAGATGAACTACTGGGAGAGCAGGAAGTCCTTCTGGACTACGCCAAAAGGGTTTAGTCTGCAAATTACGGCAATTCTGATCATCTTGGGAGGGGCATTGATAGCCCTCAACTTATACACATCTCCATTTCCCGTTATAGAATACTTTGACGCCAAACCCGTAGCAATAAGTCCTGGAGAAGCAACGATTCTCAGTTGGAGTGTTGTCGGTGCCACAACCGTAGAGATAGACCAAGAGGTTGGAATCGTTGCATTAAAGGGGGCAATGAGCGTATCCCCCTCTGAAACCACCACATATACCCTGATGGTCGTCAATGGCACAAGGAATAGAACTAGATCAGTTAGAGTAATGGTCAAATAGCGCTGAGTGGGTCAGTAGCTGCGTTAAGAGTGCCCTTTTTGCGCAGGTCAAACGGCAGCGTCGCACTCCGCAGCAAGAGTTTTGGCGAGGAGTTCCTCGGCTCGAAATGCTTTTTAACGATCTCGTCGATCTTTCCGAGATCTCCAGGAGATCTAGGCTTCATCACATGAGTTGCGTAACCAGCAGGACGTATCTTATTACCACTACTTTTCTCACGAAATAAATGTCAGATCGATAATGAAAATTGGATATCTCCTGGCAAACCTTTATCTTCCAGAAGCTGGTTGTTGCTTGGGTCTGGGATGTGACCCTTCGGGTTGAACCAGCGTTGGTGAGATTGAATGAAGTCTTTTTACAGCTTCATAAGCGAAGCATGGGGCTCGCCTAGAGAGGGCTACGTCGGAGCCTTGAGACAGGACAGACTGAAAGCCTGGCGCAAAGATTTGACGGTGCAGAGGATCGAGCGGCCTACCCGCCTGGACAGAGCACGGGCACTGGGCTACAAGGCCAAGCAGGGCATAGTGGTCGCGCGGGTGAGGGTCCGCAGGGGCGGTCTGCGCAAGTCCAGGTACATCAGGAACAGAAGGACCAGGCATATGGGAATGGCAAAGATCACCATGGCCAAGTCCATCCAGCGCATAGCCGAGGAGCGGGCAGGCAGGAGATTCCTCAACATGGAAGTCCTCAACTCCTACTGGGTTGGAGAGGACGGGAAGCACAAGTGGTACGAGATCATCCTGATCAACCCCAACCATCCGGCCATAAAGACGGACAAGGACCTGAAATGGGTATGCGAGACATCCCACAGGCGTCGGGCTGAGCATGGCAAGACCAGCGCAGGCAAGCGCGGTCGCGGGCTCATGGTCAAGGGCAAAGGTGCAGAGAAGAGGCGCCCGAGCATCAGGTCCCACGGCACCAGAGGAAAGTGATTCACAGGGTCTTTTTTAGAACTTTCGTGGCCGCTACAGAGGACGAAGAGAGGGTAAAAGAGGCCCTCAGCATCTTTGTCCCTCTGGACAGCGTATCGGCCACATCTGCGACTGGGCACTACTGTAATCCGATAAAGATCCTAGATGCCAGTCTGAAAAAGCGGGATGGCTTGACCTTCTTCCGCATGTTGAGAGAGCAGCTTCCTAGAGTGGATCTTGTCAAGCTGCGGAGGGAGCTGCCTGAAAGGGTAGACGAGGAGAGCGAACTTCACTTTCGCCTCGACAAACAGGCTGCCTTCAAGGGTAAGGTATGCCTGACCGACTCCAGGGACGCTATAGTTGTGACCGCCCTTATCGAGTCCTACCCTGCCAAGTACGAGGAGGCGCTGAGGATAGCGGGAGAGCTCTTATGAGCTGTCAAGAGTTATGAGCTACTTTGAGAGCTGCCTTCATTCTCTTCCCGAAGGGTCCGACTCTCCCAGCAGGATGGCTATGGTGGCTCGCAGGTTTGGATATGAAGGAATAATAATCTGTAACCACACCGGTTTTGAGAAGTTCTTCAGACCCGACGCCGTAAGGGAAGTGAAGGGCATAAAGGTAGCCTTCGGGATTGAGATCGTGGCCAATAGCCCCAGGTCCATGCGCAGCCGGGTGGCCTCGGCTAGGACGCGGTTCCCTTTCGTAGCTGTGCACGGCGGATCCGAGGAGACGAACAGAGCGGCCTGCGAAAACCCGGAGGTCGACGTGCTGTTCCACCCCGAAGAAGGCAGAAAGGTCCTTGGCATAGCAGCCGCCAAAGCGTCTAAGATGAACCAAGTGGCTATCGGGTTTGACCTTCGTCCGCTGATCCGTCTTCGAGGAAGCTCCAGGTCTAGGTGGCTTGAGGTCGTCCAGAGGAACCTGAACCTGGTCCGCAAGTTCGAGCTTTCAATGACCATAACCACTGGGTCCAGATCCTCCTTTGATCTTCGGGCTCCTAGAGAGCTGCGGGCGTTGGCAGAGATAGCAGGCTTTGAAAGCCATGAAACCGAAGAGGCGCTCAGGTACCCTGCACGAGTGTTGGAGCTTAACAGCCGAAGATGGGCTGGCCCCGGAGTGGAGATCCTTTGAGGTCAAGGCTGCCGGTGCTCCGCATGCGGCGGAGGTACATTGCCTTCGAGGTGGGCTCGGAGGAGAGGGTGAAGCCCAAGGACCTGGCTATAGAGATAATCTCTTGCCAGGCATCGCTATTCGGAGACAAGGGCGCGTCTGTGAACAGGCTCAAGTTGATTTCCTTTGACGGCCGTTTCGGGCTTTTGAGGTGTTCATACTCTCGTGTCGAGGAAAGCAGAGCAGTTCTGGCCACCATTTATTCGATAACGGGGATTAGGACAGCACTTCGCGTAAAAGGGGTCTCGGGAACGATCAAATCGGCGACAGAAAAGTATATACCCAAACTGAGCTTATCAATAGCTGAAACAAGTGCTGAAAACGACGGAAGAAGAATCGAGCTGGATGGAGTTTCTGGTTGGATTATCCACAGCCACGGCCGCGAGATCGATCTCTCTCCGGACGAGAAGAACAGGACCAAAGGATCAGATACCCGTTACTTGGGACTGACCTCTTTCGATTTATGTGGAGGATGCGACGATGCAGATGGCACCGCAGATGGGTTACGACAGGGCGATAACTGTATTCAGCCCTGATGGACGGCTCTTTCAGGTGGAGTATGCCCGTGAAGCCGTTAGGCGAGGAACCACGGCAGTCGGCATAAAGGCAACGGACGGCGTAGCCGTTCTGGTTGACAAGAGGATTACCAGCAGGCTCATGGAGCCTAAATCCATTGAGAAGATCTTTCAGATAGATACACACATAGGTGCTGCCACATCCGGCCTTGTAGCTGATGCTAGGGTATTGATTGACAGAGCCCGGGTGGAGAGCCAGATCAACAGGCTGGTCTATGACGAGCCCATCGGTGTAGAGGCGCTGGCCAAGAAGATCTGCGATTTCAAGCAGCAATACACCCAATATGGTGGTGTCAGGCCTTTCGGGACAGCCCTTTTGATAATCGGAGCCGAGGAGGATAGAACCCGCCTCTTCGAGACTGATCCGAGTGGAGCCCTCCTGGAGTACAAGGCGACAGGGATCGGAGCAGGCAGATCGTCGGTCATGGAGGTTTTCGAGGAGAAGTATACGGAAGATCTCTTGATGGACGATGCCATAATCCTCGGACTAGAGGCGTTGTACAAGGCAGCTGAGGGAAAGGTAGAGGCAGCCACCACAGAGATCGGCATAATCAAGCTTGCCGATAAGAAGTTCTACAAGCTGAACGAGTCAGAAGTAGCAGATTACGTGGATAAGATGAAAGCGAAGCTGCCCAAAGGGGAAGCTTGAATGGTAAGACTGGAAGATGCCGTTCCAGCCAGACTTAAGACCCACGGAGCCACGTTCGAGGTGCTTGTTGATCCAGACGGGGCCTTGGCCCTGCGAAGGGGAGACAGCGTTAATGTCGGGGACATCCTGGCAGTAGAAGACGTCTTCGAGAATGCGAGCCGCGGGGATCGCAGCGCAGAAGAGGATCTGATAAAAGCCTTTGAAACGACCGATGTGGTCGTCATCGCTGAGAAGATAATCAGGAAAGGCGAGATCAGCCTGACCGCGGAGCAGAGAAAGCAGATTATTGAGAACAAGCGTCGGCAGGTAATTGAGATAATCGCCAGGAACGCCATCAACCCCCAGACCAAGACACCCCACCCTCCGGCCAGGATCGAGCAGGCCATGAAGGAGGCAAAGGTCAACATAGACCCGTCCAAATCCGCGGACGAGCTGGTAAACATAGCCATGAAAGCCATCCGTCCTTTGATACCTATAAGGTTCGAAGAGGTGGAAGTGGCGGTTAAGATACCTGCTGACTATGCTCCCAAGGCCTACGGCGATATAGCAGCCTTTGGCAAGGTCATCCGTGAGTCCTGGCAGAACAACGGCTCTTGGATAGGCGTTGTGAAGATCCCTGCGGGAATGCAGACCGATTTCTACTCCCTTATCAACCGCTTGACCAAAGGCGAGGCAGAGACGAAGCTTCTTAAGCATTGAAGGACCAGGGATTGGATCGCATGGATCGCAAGGTGGTAATACCAGGGGATTTTCTCTCCGAAGAGGCTAACAGATCTGGGGAGGGGACCTTCGTCAAAGACGGAAAGATCTATTCTCTTCTGTACGGGCTGGCGAACTCCAGGGACAGGATAAATGTTATACCTCTGGCAGGAAAGTACGTGCCCGCTCCCGGAGACAATATCATTGGTGTAGTGAAAGACATAACGTTTTCCAACTGGATTATAGACATAAATTCACCCTACGACGGTCTTCTCCACATCTCCGAGTTTCCTAAGAGGATTGAAGCGGATGAGATGTCCAAGTATCTATCCTTAGGCAGTTCCATAATGATCAAGGTCAGAGATGTGGACTCCACAATGAAAGTGGAGCTGACCCTGAACGACCGAAAGCTGGAGCTTCTCAAAACGGGAAGAATTGTTGAGATAAACCACACAAGAGTACCGAGGCTGATCGGAAAAGGCGGCTCCATGATCAGCATGCTTAAAAAAGAGCTGAACTGCAACATTTTTGTGGGCCAAAACGGCAGAATCTGGATCAACGGAGGAGCAGAGGACATGGATCTGGCACTCAAGACTATCCTTCTAATAGAGAAGGAAGCCCACACCAGTGGGCTCACGGATAGGATCGTCGATTTCTTGAAGGACGAGAAAGGGGCCAGAAATTGATCGCTGCTTATGAAAATGATCGCTATGGATGAAAGTAACATATCATTCTTCAAAGAAGGGCTTCGCCTGGATGGTCGGAGGGCCGATGAGTTCAGACCGCTGAAGATTGAGGTCGGAGTTCTTGCTAGGGCCGATGGGTCCTGTTACGTTGAGATGGGCGGAAACAAGGTTATAGCAGCTGTGTATGGACCAAGGGAAGTTCACCCGAGACACCTACAGGATGTGACCAGGGCAATAGTTCGGTGCAGGTACAACATGGCCTCCTTCTCAGTGGAAGAGAGGAAACGACCCGGACCGGACAGACGATCTCACGAGCTGTCTAAAGTCAGCCGTGAGGCCCTGGAGCCGGTGATCTTCACCTCTTACTTCCCGCGTTCCGTTATAGACGTGTTCGTAGAGGTCCTTCAGGCGGATGCCGGCACTAGGACTGCAGGCATCAACGCCGCTTCGGTGGCCTTGGCGGATGCTGGGATACCGATGAAATCCATGATAAGCGCCTGTGCGGCCGGAAAGGTAGCCGACACCATAGTCCTCGACCCCATGAAGGAGGAGGATAACTTCGGCCAGGCGGACATGCCTATAGCCATGACGCCCACGGGCCAGATCACATTGCTCCAGATGGATGGCCACTTGACAACAGATGAGTTCCACCAGGCGATGGAGATGGCCATAAAAGGCTGCAAGGACATTTACGAAATCCAGAGGAAGAGCCTCATAGAAAGGTACAATCAGCTCGGGGCCGAACCTGCCCGGGTGCAGGAGGCGGAAGTAGTATGACCAACGTCATCTCGGAGCTCAAGAAGGACTACCTCTACAACCTGTTCCTGAAGGGCGAACGGGCAGACGGCAGGGCTTTCGATCAGTACAGGGAGTTTTCAGTAGAGAGGAACCTGATCAGCAAGGCTGAGGGAAGCGCCTTGGTTAAGCTTGGGTCCAGCCAGGTCCTGGTAGGGGTCAAGATGCAACCAGGAGAGCCGTTCCCGGATACGCCCAACCGGGGAGTCATAATCACCAATGCAGAGCTGGTGCCTCTGGCTTCGCCTACCTTTGAGCCAGGTCCACCCAACGAGACAGGAATCGAGCTGGCAAGATTAGTGGATCGCGGGGTCAGAGAGTCAAAGGCCATTGACCTGGAAGCCTTATGCATAACTCCTGGCAAGCAGGTGTGGATTATATTCATCGACGTTCATATTCTGGACGATTGCGGAAACATTTTGGACGCGTCAAGCATTGGTGCCATAGCTGCCTTGCTGACGACCAAAGTCCCGGCCAGCAAGTTCGGCCTTGGAGAGGATTACCCACTGCCGGTCAAGGATATACCTGTCGCCACAACTGCTATCGAGTTCGGCGATGTTATTATGTTCGATCCGGACAGCGATGAAGAGTCGATCGCGAACACAAAACTCACTGTGATCACCACGGCTGACGGAAGCATATGCGGCATGCAAAAAAGCGGTACCGGAGTGCTCAGGCAGGAGCAGATCTACCGCATTGTTGATATAGCATGTGAGAAAGCTAAAGAGATCCGGGAGAAGTTTCTGGAAGAATAATCATGGTCAAGCAATTCAAAAAAGGAAGGAAGAGCAGATCTGCAGCCAGATTTGGTCCAAGGTACGGCCGCAAGTCGCGAAAGCTTGTAGCGGATATGGAGGAGAAGTCCAGGGCGCTATACGACTGCCCCCGGTGCGGAAGGAATAGGGTTCACAGAACAGGCACTGCCATCTGGAACTGCACCAAGTGTGGTTACACCTTTGCAGGAGGCTGTTATATACCCCTTACTTCCGTCGGGCGTTCTGTCCTTCGGTCTGTCAGGAAGAGCCTGGAGACAGAGTAGATGACCTACAAGTGTACCAGATGCAAGAAAACTGTGGAAGTCGACTACGAGTATAGCGGCATTCGATGCCCCTACTGTGGGCATAGAATACTGATGAAAGAGCGACCCACCACGGTCAAGAAAATGAGCGCGGTGTGATTACAGTCGCCAGATCGCGAAATCCGTTCGCCCCAAGACGAGTTGGCTGAGCAAGCTCTGTATGGCTTCTCTGCTTCCTGCTAACGGCGAAGTGGGACCTGACAGATGAGATTTGCATGCAGACGACGGTGAGGCACACAACCTAAAAGTGCGTTGAAGGAACTGTGCTGACCGGGTAGGGTTTACCTTGCAAGTCTCATCCGAGCTCAAGTTCGAGCCAAGCTAGTCTGGCTGATCGCGCTTCGGGCGACGTTAAGAGGCGGGGTTGATCGCCGATTTAACGGCCGTAGCTAGAAACCAAGTCCTTGCAGAGTTATTGGTCAGCATCCTAGGTACACGGTCTTGCTAATGGTATTGAGCCTATATTAAGGCCGAAAGCAATGAAAGGCTGTGCAGATCTAGTCTTCCATGCAGAGAACGCGGAAGACATATTTCAGGCTTTGAGGCCAGAGCTGGAAGATGAACTTCAGCGGTCGAGAGTGAACCTGACCCTCGGCCAGGGTTTCATAAGATTGAGAATTGAGGGTGACGATATCGTCTCCATCAGAGCAGCCTTGAATACCTGGGTAAGATTGGTAAAGATCGTATTTGAAATTGCAAACATTTGAGATTGGTGAGCACATGAGTGGCGAATTGCCTCCGCAGATTCAGAATCAGCTGGCTCAGCTCCAGCAACTCCAGCAGCAGGCACAGGCAGTAATAAGCCAGAAGAGCCAAATAGAAGCTTTGATCAGGGAGACTGATGCTGCTCTAAAAGAGCTTGAGAAGAGCAGCGACGATGCAGTCATCTATAAGAGCGTCGGCGAGCTCCTCTTCAAGGCCGAGAAGCCGAAGCTGGTTGAAGAGCTAAAGGAGAGAAAGGACATGATGGACCTCCGGCTAAAGACCATGAGCAAGCAGGAGGAGCGCATCCAGAGCAGGTTTACGCAGCTACAGGATCAGCTAAAGCAGTCTCTGGGACAGATTCCACCTAAGGGTGGCTAAGAAAGATCATACAGCGGGCCCGTGGCTTAGCCAGGATATAGCACCGGGCTTCTAACCCGGGGGTCGCGGGTTCGAGTCCCGCCGGGCCCGTCTCATTATCGTAAGGAGAGGTAACAGATAGCGAATTTAGCCGTTAAAGGTTAAGAAAATTTAGGAAAGAATAGAACCAGAGATAAGATAATTTATCAAATTCTTGAAGCATGTTCCAAAGGCATTAATAGGACTGCAGTTGCTAACAAGACTGCTTTGACCACCAAAAGTGCGAATTCATACCTGGAAATGTTGATCAGAAAGGGAATGATCCAGGAAAGAACTAGATTATACATGACTACGCGCAAAGGGGAACGAATCTTGCCGATTATGAAGAATGTTCAGGATGCTTTGACATATTAAGGCGAGAATGAGCTTGACCCTGCTTGTGGTAATCTGTTTACCCTTCCTTCGTCGATATTACTCCAAGTATCCTGCCTCTGCCATTACAAATGGCAATTTGCGAAGGATCAATGATCTGCACACATCGCGGCTGGGGATTAAAACTGGGATCAAGTCGCAGCAGGATAGACGCTCGTAACTATATTTCCGCTCTGAAAGCCATAACGCACGGCTGGTGAAGATTGAAGGATCGCAACAGCGAATTTCTTGCGAAGCTTCTCATAGGAAGCAAATAAAAAAAGTCCCCTGTGTTTTCGTATATAGGCTAAGTCTCGCTACAGGGTTGTACTTCTGCTCTGGAAATCTTTATATCCTCTATTTTGCTGTGCAGTAATCGAAGCAGTTTAATCGCCCATTCGAGAAATCGATATCATCTCCTCCCCCAAGCCCGACGTCGTGTTGCCGCAGCCAACGTCGCAGGGTTGAGGGCTTTGTCGCTACTTGGCTAAATGGTAAGCCTACAACTCCCTAGACATACTTACGAGTCAAGTACTGCTCATATTTCTCTCGCTTCGTCTTGTCACTAACATGCGCATTTCTAATTGTGGTGCGGACGCTTTCTTAGGTAACTGAAGAACGGGCTTGAAGTATCGTTTTTTTGGATAAGTCGCATATGAAATTAGGAAAAACGGTTCTCGGCCTCATATCCCATTCTTTTCGGCCTTCAGCTTCTTGATTGTGTCGTTGCCTTTCTGTCTGCTGGCCAAGGGATAAAAAGAGATTAGGGATTATTTCACTCGCTCACGTAGTCGGAAATGACCCAGTATGTCTGAGCATCACCCCTGCGATGGACTTCCACGTATATTCCATCGTGGCTGTCTACGATAACCGTTTCAGGATCATTGAAGGTGGTGGCCGCACCGCTCGCGAGTTCCGCCGTTAATTCGGCCTGATATGCAGCCAAATTATCGTTTTGGATAAACCCCATGATTTTTTGGCAGTCTGACTCTGAAACGCAGCCCCAACCGCCTTTCATTACGGTGGCGTTCACGACAGGGGTTACAACTATCAGCGCCAATAGCGCCGTCAATGCATAGATTTTTCTCATATATCTATCATCTCTTTCTTATTTTACTCCATTCTTATCTGGGAGGTTGCCTTCATCGTGTGCGGAATACTGGCCAGGACGAGTAACACCGATCCCTCCTTATTTTGTTTAAGAGATTGAAGTACGTAACAAAATAGTTTTTGGCGGTTAGAATGCGGAATTGACTGGAGACACTACAGACCTGTTTCCATCCGGGCTACTTAGCGGCGGGTTCCTGTAGATCTTCTCCGATGATGCCTGACTATCGAGTGCATGGCCCGACCTCTTTCTCCGCTTTCTGGCCTGTGAAGCTCAAACCACCTTATATAGTCAAGTACTGTTCATATTTCACTCGCTTTGTCTTGGCACTAACATGCGCATATCCTCAATGTCGCGCGAATATCTTTGTGCCTCAATAGTTCTTTCACAATCGAGAACCACAACCCTTTGCAACCATTAGAGTTGCCGTAGTATACCACGAGAAGACGCGAACAGTCCTGGTTTCTTTATGTTAGCTTTAGTTGTAGTATAGGAACATCCTATGAACCATTCCAATAATTGAATCTGTCAGTATAGAATAGCGGATTTCTATCACCATCCTTCCTTTGGGGGGCTCACCTTGCCAGCAAAATAGAAATAGGTCCAATTCGCAGTTGCAAGGTTGACTTCATTTGTATGTCTGCGGCATCGAATCTTGCTTCACGCTCCGAAGAGCGGGCCTTCCTAATCCCAAACTAAAAGTTAACCATATAGCTACATATCAAATTTTCAATTAATCTATTTAATATCAACTATCTAAATTCCAGGATGGAGTGAAGGACGATTAAGTTGAGAATGCGGTCGTTACAGATGCTTCTATGTTCAAATGATATGAATATCGATCTGTTGCGCGTCTAATATACCAAAATCTCGGACGATTGCTTCTGAGGATGAAAGAACACATCGAGGTTGGACTGAATCAGCAGGTAATCTTCATATAATAAGACATGACTTTAGATTCTAAAAGCAACTTATGTTGTCCACGAGGCTAAATGCGGGCTTCTAACCCGGGATCGCGGGTTCGGGTCCCGCCTTATTGCGAGGATACATGTGTGAGCTTGTAGTTTACACCGTCAGGGGAGGAAGTCGAGAGAAGGTCATGGAAGGAGTTGTGAGGTTGATTCCTCATGACGGAAAAGTTTTGTTGGAGGGCATCTTCGGAGACTCCTTAGACGTGGAAGGCAGGCTTTCCGAGGTAAACATAATCGCTCAGGAAGCAATCATTGGGATTTAGGCTTGAAATGTTACCGGGTTGCACAATAGATCGCTTTAGGTGACATAAAATGTTGGGGAAGCGATTAAATGTGGACTGGAGACCGGTAGATGAGGTCCTAGACCTCAATTCATATTGAAGCGTTATAAAACTGTCTTATGGATATTGTACTAAGAAATTGAACGGTAGAGTTCTACGTATGGCTGGTGAGGTCTACCTCGAATATTCAAAGAACAACGGACCAACCTGGGGCTGACAATCAAAGTTTTCAATGGAACGGATATGCAACCTCTATTTGTTTGGCTCTAAAAAAAGGATTAATATCCTCCCCCATTTGAAGTCTGGTAGTTAGACTGCTGGTATGTAGGCTGCTGGTTGCTCGATTGTGGGTAGGACGTTAATGGTTGCGGGTAGCCTGGTTGAGGATAGACCGGTGGATAGTAGGCTAGCCACATTTATTGCAACCGCATTGCTTATCGAATAATCAATCGCGTAGAGCAGTATGTGCTGACCAACGGCATCGGCATCTGCATAGAAGTTTATCAGGTTGTAGCCTGGGTAAAAGTAGTAGTAGTTCTTAACCAAGTGACCATCGGGATATATTTCATAGAGATATCCATTGCCTCCTGCAGAAGAGATCGCTAGAAGCGATGAACTTGAACCCTGGGGAACCGCTGCGTATTGAGTCCAGCTCGTGGCTCCCTGAATCCAAAGGGAGTTTCCACTTTCGTACGTTGCGTAAGTCTGGTATTGAGAATATGGTACTGCTTGCTGCTGATAACCTAAGTAAACAGTGCCCTAACTCCAGTGCGGGAGCGTTCATTCTAAGAAATTCCTGGGGTGAATCCTGGGCGGATAAAGGGTATGGCTACATGCCCTACGATTTCGTTCTGAAAGGGTTGCCCAAGATTTCTGGTCTATACTATCCGAAAGCTGGATCGATACTGCACAATTCAAGGCATATCGCCACTATAATTTGATATTTTTTTTTGATTTGTGGTTTGTATAGGTACTAATAGTGCTCAAATAATGGAATAGAAAGAGCGAAAACTAGTCAAACGGCGGCGGCGCACCCCGCTGCAAGCAGGCGGGGCATGCGAGGCGCCGCCGCATGAAGTTGATACTAAATCGATCTGATCAATTCTTAAGTCGGACACGGATGCCCTTTATCCCCGATGCAAGCAACTTAGTACTTAATACCGGTAAATTATAAATACTTGGACGCTCATTAGCTAACAGGTGCTTAATATGGTCGCTCCTGGGCTAAAGGCAAGATATGTAGATGTGTATCTCCCCTCTGAAAACGCAAAGCTTGAATGGGAGGAAGAAGCAAAGAAAGCAGGACTCTCTCTTTCAAAATTTGTCTTCGCGGCAGTGGAAGCATTTCGAACCGCAAGAGAT
>JBGQAL010000119.1:0-8644 GCA_041494285.1 Methanotrichaceae archaeon | reverse complement strand
GCCCCTGTATTGGGATCCCAAAGAGGAGTCCCTGCGATCTTCATATCGCACAACTCATTAATCTCGGTCGCCATTCTCCCGATCTCCTCTACTGTGTGAGGAACTATGCCAGGCATTATAGGACCGTTTCCGAAGATACGACCTTGCTCTCTGGTGTTGGCAAAAGTCATCAGGACTAGACCCTTTGCTCCCATATCTTCCAGGTCCCGACAAGTCCTCTCCAGCTCAGGACCGTCGTTTACTCCAGGCACGAGAACTGCCATGGCATATACATCGCAGTTCTCGCAGAAGGTCCGGAGGTTGGACTCGACTGCCTCTGGGTGTTTATCGTTCACGAATTTGCGGCGGAGTTCGGGGTTCGTGGAGAATACAGAGAAGCTAACCTTTTCGACTCCCGCTTCGATAAGGGCATCGGCCTCGTTTCCTCTGGAAAAACCCTTTCCGCTGGTGTACTCCAAGAAGACGGGAACCTCACCGCTGCTGATGATTCTTACCAATTTAAGCAAGTCAGGATAGAAGCTCAAATCACCATTTACTTTGATGGTTATCCCATCAGGCCTCGTGCCCGAGGTCTTCTGGGCCATCTCATAGACAAGCTGATCGAAGGCTTAAAACCCGGTTCGATCTCAAGAATCATTCTGGCGCAGTAGTCACAGCCTCTCCTTAAAGGGTTACAATGTTTGCACCCAAACGGCTTAACTTTTTCGACTCCTTTGAAGTAGCAGAAGCTACAGAAACCCCCACAATCAAATCCAGGCCTATCACCTTATATCAAGAGTAACGTCCATAATATATAGAACGAGTTACAGGGCGAAATAAGTGTTACGTATTTTAGAATACTTATCAATAATTCGTAGTATAATACTGTAACAAGAGCAGCCGATTAATTTCCACTCCTTGCCATCCTGTGCCGGGTCATCCATTATCTCAAGCATCCCTTATCTTCAAGCTGTTGTAGCAGGCTACTAGATCTCAATTCAGCCAACGATACCACGTCTTTATATGTAAGATAGATATCGATGTATGCGGATCGAAATTTGAAAAAACCTCATGAGGCAATCGAATGAAGATTTTAATCATAATGATTTTACTTCTTGCCTCCTGCCTCGTAGCCTCCGCCGAGCCTGTTGCTGTTGGCGGCGACTTCGGCAGGACATGGATAAATAACTTCCTGGCTCAGAATCATAAACCAGTAGAGCAGAACAACTCCACCAACCTCACGAGCTGGGGTGGAGTGCCCAAAGGCAAAGCATTGGTAAACGGCAACTTAGTGGATCAACAGAATGCAACAAACCCGCTAAATCCCGGTGCTAGCTGGCTTGGGGATACCACAACCTTAGGAAACCCAAGTTCCCAGATGAGTGGGACCTTCAACGAATCCTTGCAAGCTCCTCTATTCTTCAATAAAGGGACTATAAAGCCTATCCACAATATAGATGCCACCTGGAATAAGACATTACAGGGGCCTCAACCGGATGCGAATGGGCTAATACACGGATGGCCTGCCGAGACGTACGATGCTATTGGGCCGGCACTTGATTCTCTCTAAGACGAGGAAGTAGCGTAATCGGATAAATTAATAGAAAATGATATAAATATACCACCAATGTTATTGTTATTTATCGACATGCACTCAGCAGAGGCTAGCGATCGATCGTCAGGTGAGGCTGAAGACGGCGAAATCCCTGAAAACCATTTAACACTGATATAATCATCGGATTTAAGTGAAGGGTTTAGAACGATAACCTGAAGTTAGTATTAAATACTTAGACTTGCTAGATGTAAGCGATGATTGATTTCAAGACAAGGCTCGAAGAAGCAAGAACCTTAGCGGACGTCTTTGAGGTGGTCAAAGCAGTGGTACTGAAAAGCATGAGGAAAAGCAGAGGGGGACTGATGCTGGGCATGGCCGACCTGGGCAACCATCCACAGGCATTCTTAGGTGGCTTTTTCACTACGGGTTCCAATGTGATAGTCATGAACAAGAATCCTCTGCAAAGGATAAAAGAAACAAAGCCTGAGCTGTACAAGCCTTATGCCTTTCATGTTCTGCTTCATGAGTACATCCATACTCTTGGATACCTTGACGAGAACAAGGTTAAATCGTTTGCTTATCAAATGACCAGGGATGCTCTAGGTGAAGATCATCTGGCCACGCAAATAGCAGCGAACGCCGAAGGGTTTATGAAACACCTTGTTTACCCGGACCGCGCATGGAAGCCAGACGATGAGGGAATCGAACTGGTTGAAAATTTCGATAGATCCAGCGTCTCCTACATCGCTTAACCTAATTGTCGGCAGGATCATTTTCCTGTTATTATTTGTTGGCCCTTTCCAGGCGTGGTTTGGAGAAAATGGCCTGCCCCGTCGGACGAGCAAACAAACGTTATGCCCTTTCGGCGGCAGTCGACGGCCAAGCTCGGGCCTGGCCATGCAGACTTGTGTAGCTGTCCTTTCCATGGACGGTTATGAGCGAGCCTACTTATGGCCTGTGGCAAGCGGTCTCTTTAAACTCTTCAGCTTTCCGCAGTAGTAGAAAAATGTTCACTTCCGTAAATTCGGTTAAATTGATAAGCATCTAGCTCTGTACTACGTCGAGGGATTTACATGCATAAAGCTACAACTTTCATGGTCCTGATTCTGTCTGCGATGGTCCTTTTCATGGTATCGGCCTATGCAGTCCAGGAAAATAACACTACCTCAAAGGAAAAAATCTCCGTCTTAAACAATATGACAGTGAATAATACATACGCCAACAACACAGGTACGAACTTTACGGCTATCAATAACACCACTGCAATAAAAATGGACGTGAGTCGGAACATCACGGCCAAGAACAACACTTCGATGAATAGCGCAGCATTCAATGAGAATAATGCGATGGCAAAGGAGAATAACCCGTCCATCGAACAAAGAAACACCTCTATGAAGGGACTGGGCGAGAATGAATCGAAGAGTGGTTACGATATCGACAAGTACTCGACGATCAAACCAATGTATAAAGTCAGCGCCAATTCCAACATCAAGGGCCCATTCAATGTCGGAGGTAATTCAGAATCAAGCACCTTTGGCATTGGTACGACCGCAAAACCCGGTTTAGATGTTTCAAAAAACGCCAGCCAAGAGCACACCTTTGAACTGGGCCTCCCTTCCAAACCCATTGTTGAAACATCAAAATTTCCTTTCATGTGCAACATAGTCTGATCTCTTGAACAGCGTTGGAAATTTGAAGTAGTTGGAATGGGATTGCCTTCCCCCCCTAACAAATGATCAAAGTCATCTTTCCAAGTGCTATTTATTAGGTAATCTTTACGGATCTACCAGCTACCCTTTCGTGGCCAGCGTCAGGTTTCCATGGGGCATTATCAACACGCGGGCATCCTTGCCATGGCGCTTATAAGCAGCAGTCATTGCCTCATCAAGAGTGGATGCAGGCTGAAAGAAGCACATTTCCGCCAATTCTCTCTGCAGAGAGGAGACTAGGATAATGTTGTGCTCCAGCGACTCCTTGGCCAGAAACGCTGCCTTGTGTCCGCCAAACTCGTACTCCCGGCCAAACCGCTCGATGCAATCCTCGGCGCACTCTGCTTCCCTGGCCCAACGCTCGAATACAGGATGGCCCAGCCCTTCGCTGCACTCGGCCAACAGGATTATGGTACCCCCTGGAGTGGCAGCCCCTTTGGCGTTGTCCAGGGCTTTCTGGGCCTGGAATAGGTTGATGTCCTTGGGCCGACCGCCTGCGCAGGTGAGGACTATCTCGGCAGGTTTCACAGTCTTTCTGTACATCCGATCAACTACGGCAGCACCGGCCCTGTGAGCTTTGATAAAGTCTCCCGCTACTGCCCTGACTACTTGTTTCTTGCTGTTCAGTACCACGTTGAGGATGAAGTCAAGGCCCGCCACTCCAGCGGCATCCTCGAAATCCTGACGGACCGGGCTATCAAGACGGCCGGAAACTGCATTAGGGTCTCTCATCAGCTCGTGGTTAGCGTTGACGGAACGCTCAGAGCTGACACCGGGCAGGACCGCCTTGGCCCCACCGCTGTATCCAGCATAATAGTGATACTCTATGTTGCCCGTAGCGATGATAAGGTCGGTTGATGCCACCAACTCGAAGATCTCTACCAGCGTCCCGCGGGTCGTCTGTCCCAGAGCAACGCACTTCTTGGGATCGTGCTGGAGATGAGGCATGTCAGAACAATCGCGTAAAAGCAGCTTCTCCTCATCGAACGTCATCCGACGGTGAGTCCCAAGGGCGAAGACGACCAACAAATCGTAAAAACCCAGCTCCTTGAGCTTCTTAGCCAAAGGAGCCAGCATCATGTAACTCGGCGACGGCCTTGTTATGTCGCTGACCAGAATGGACGCGGATCTGCCTCTTCCTCCGAAGTCAGCCAGGTCCTGGCCCAGGGTTTCATCAATTGCCCTTTCAATCTCGCCACCATCTGCTGCGGGCAGCTCTTGGGGGAATAAAATTCGGCTGTTCTCTGGCACCTCGAACTCCAACTCGCCAAGACCATACGCCAGCTTCACCTTTAGGCTCTCCAGATGGTGGCTTTGGCGTTCAATTCGGAGAAGGCATCGAAGATGGGCTTGTCCGTCTTGAAGCTAAAGAAGTCCGCCCCTACGGCGTTGCATGTGGACTTGATCCTGGAGATGTGCTCCTCCAGCTTCTTTTTGTATTCTTTCCTCTGTTTCTCGCTGACCCTGGTTATCAGTGGCTGGTGGGTCTCCATGTCCACGAATCTGACATCTCCTCCGAACTTCATCTCCACTTCGTCAGGAGACATCAAATGAATCACTATCAGATCATGAGCTGATAGTCTGTAGATGCTGGAGACAATGTCATCAGTGTCTCCGAGGAAGTCAGAGATCATAACCACCAGACTGGTCGACCTTATCAGATGATCGAACTGCTCTGAGACCTTCTTGAGGTTCGTTTCACCCTGTGGAGAGGTCCGATCAAGCTCATCTATAGTCTGAAACAGGTACCTTCTGCCTCGCCTGGGCTCGCCGGGGTCCAGGTCCTCCGAGAAGCGAGAGATCACGTACTTCTCGTTCTCCAATGTGGCGATATAGGCAAAACCTGCAGCTATTTGGGAGGCATATTCGAACTTGCGGTCGTAGCCCATGCTTCCGCTGGCATCCAGAATGATATGGACAACTAGGCTATGCTCCTCCTCATGTTCTCGAACGTATAGCTTCTCAGTTCTGCCATAGGCCTTCCAGTCAACTATCTTGAAGTCGTCCCCCTGCCTGTACTCCCTGTACCCCACGGGTGTTATTCCCCTGCCGTAGCGCAAGGATTTCCTGCCTCCCGCGTATGTGGTGGAAACTCGCTTCTTGACCAGCAGGGCGAACCTCTCCAGCTCCTTGAAAAACTCAGTATCCATGGCCAATCCAGGTTAACTTACTTTTTTTGATCAGATTTTATATCAGATTTTCATCTCTTTCAGTATGTCAGTTATGACCTGGTCAGGTGTGAGCCCCTTCCTTTCCGATTCGAAACTCAGGATAATACGGTGCCTGAGGATGGGGTAGGACATGACGTGCAGGTCCTCGGCAGAAACGTAGTTTCGGCCAAGAAGAAAGGCCCTGGCTTTGGATGTCAGGATAAGGCCTATGGATGCCCTGGGGCTCGCACCGTACTGTACTCCCTCCCAGGACCTGGTAGCCAACACCAGCTTTACAGCTTCCTTCTTTAAGTCATCTGATATCGGTATATCTCTGCATAGCTGCTGTAGGGCCAGAATCTCCTCTTTTGTTACCACCCTCTGCGCCTGAGGCTCGGAGTTTCCCGTGTACCTATCCATTATCTTAAGTTCGTCATCGAAGGATGGGTACTCCATGAAGATCTTGAGCAAAAAACGATCAAGTTGGGCCTCGGGAAGAGGAAATGTACCCTCCATCTCGATGGGGTTTTGGGTGGCCAAGACAAAGAAGGGTTTTTCTAGTTGATAGGTATTATTGCCCACTGTCACTTGTTTCTCCTGCATGGCCTCAAGCATTGCGCTCTGGGTCTTGGGCGAGGCTCGGTTGATCTCATCGGCCAGGACGATGTTGGCAAAGACCGGGCCGGGCTGGAATCTGAACTGTTTACTTCCGTCTGTTTCCTCAATGATGGTAGTGCCGGTTATGTCCGCTGGCATCAGATCTGGGGTACATTGTATTCGAGAAAAGCTCAAACCCATGGACATGGCAGTAGTCTTTATGAGCAACGTCTTGGCTAGACCCGGGTTGCTCTCAAGAAGAGCATGGCCTCCTGCCAGGATGGCGATCATGAGCTGCTCGATAGCCACCTTCTGGCCGACCATCACCTTGTCCACCTCTTGCCTTAGCTTCTGGAAGATTTCAGGCGCTTGGGCGTAAATTGCTTTAAGATCCTCTGTCATCGTCTCGCCTTGATTGAATAATCAAAAGGATCTGCATTTTATTAATCCTTCGCCAGGGCATCGAAATACCTTACGAGAACCAATTTACTGGTATCCTTCGATATGCAGCGATATAGGTATTTAACAGGATCTCCTGGGAAATTCAAATACGAATCCATCATGCACGTAAGATGTCCTTGTTGACATATTAAATTGACCGCAGAGAGGATTGCTGTAAAGTCCCGAATTCTTAGACTTATATTCCCGCCTTCTTGGGTGAAGGATTCAATCTTACTGTACTACAAATTCTCTATGACCCAAACTGTGAATTATGCACAAGTTTGGACTTAAATAGCACATTGATATTTTCTCTCGAGGTAGAGCTTCAAAACGTTGTCTACGAAAGAGTCCTAAAAGGATTCTTTATAAATAAGCAACAGTTCGAATGATGATATTTTCATCTTTTATTTGCTCCAAGAAAGGATAGCAGTCCGAATTTGGTGGTCGCAAATCCTATTAAGAAGAGGGGTGCAGAATCCTCAGGCCTCAAAGCCAAAGGATCTGCGTTTCAAATCACATTCCCAAATCATTTCTTAACAGGCCAGATGGGAGCCACGATCTTGCCGTAAACCTCGTTGAGGACCTGAGCCAGACCAGTGTATATGGCGGAGAATCCGCAGATGATGCCCTCAAAACCTGCTATTGTGGTTATCGAGGCATTGCCCGTGGCATCCCCAAGTGCCAGCAGGAAGAACAAGAGAGTCAGCGACCCAAAAACGAGCTGCAATGCCCTGTTAAGCTTCAGGGTGCCTACGAACATGACCAGGGTGAACAGTCCCCACATGAAGAGATATGCAGCCATGGCAGTCTTGGATGCGGCCGTGCCTAGGCCCATCTTGGGCAGTACCAGTAGGCCTACAAGCGAAAGCCAAAATAGGCCGTAAGATGTGAATGCAGTAGTTCCAAAGGTGTTGTTCTTCTTCCATTCCATTATCCCCGCAATTATTTGAGCCAGGCCTCCGTAGAAGATTCCCATCGCCAGTATCATAGTGTTCAGGTCGAAGTAGCCAGCGTTGTGCAGGTTCAGAAGCACTGTTGTCATTCCGAAACCCAGCAGGCCCAAAGGTGCGGGGTTGGCAGAGACATCTTTTATCTTTACCAATGCTTCACTTGATTTTTGCTCGCTTTGCAAGTAACAATCCCTCCTGGGATAGCCAGGCAGTTTTAAATATTTATTTGTTACCTTTAAGATATAAATGAAAAATAGTGTTAAAAGCTTTAATCAAATTAGATACAGCTAATATTTATTAAGAGAAAATAGCATATAAATACAAAAAGATGGAGAAAGTTAAAGGAACAAAAATAAACGAACGCGGCTAAATCATTATTGCGTTTTCGGGGGGAGGAATTCCAGGCGAATAGCTGGGAGGGATTCTATCATCGTCGAACAGATGATTGATTTTCCAATACAACTGCTGAATCCCCGGCAAACGGATCAATTTCGATTGATATTATAAATCTTCCAAATAATTATCAAAATGCGATGGTACATGAATTAATATATATCTTATAACGTATTCTTTGCAACAATATCTTCCAAATACGGTCCGACCAGTTCACCCACGTTAGCAGTAATAAAATATCCATCCGCATGTCTGAACTGCGGAACTCGTGCTCGGTCGGGCTAATATATTATCTCTATTTTATTGGTATTCTAAGGCGATTTCGTTTTCCAATTCGAGGGATTAACTTCCGTATAAAATTCATAAATTCATATAGAGTAAAATTTATATATGATAGAGTATGAGGATATATTGGATCCGGGGGTTGTTCTATGGCTATTAAAGTCATCCATCCCCTCAAGATGAATGAACCCGGATCCTCCCCTCGAATCCTTTAGATAATAGGTAGTAAAAACTGGTAAATCTCCTAGTTCGATCGGATTAAATCCTTTTAATCGATTATCAAATGGTAAGATCATGATAGAGCTCAATACCAGAAAGGAGGTCGAAGTGATAGACATGACCTCCGATGTAGAAAACGCTGTAAAGGAGAGCAGCATCGAACAGGGGATCTGCCTGATCTACACCTTTCATACAACTACAGGAATCGTGGTCAACGAGGCAGAGCCAGGATTATAGTCTCTTGCAAAACTTAATATAATACATCATCCATTATTCTTCTTATGAAGGGGAATAGGATAGAATTAGCAGAGCGGAAAGAAATAAGGTCTAGACTCCGTCATGAAAAGGACGAAAAAGTAAAATTGAAAT
>JBGQAL010000180.1:0-4859 GCA_041494285.1 Methanotrichaceae archaeon | reverse complement strand
TTTCAATTTTACTTTTTCGTCCTTTTCATGACGGAGTCTAGACCTTATTTCTTTCCGCTCTGCTAATTCTATCCTATTCCCCTTCATAAGAAGAATAATGGATGATGTATTATATTAAGTTTTGCAAGAGACTATAATTATACGAGTTAGTGATTCTGTTTGGACGAAAATACAGCCTAGCCAAGGCTCGCACATTTCGCTTGTACTGCAGTTATGATTCTAACGAAAGGTTGCCCGCTTCCCATCACATGCTCCCGATGGCCTCCACAGGGTCCATCCTCGAAGCCTTCCAGGCTGGATATAGGCCAGCCACGAAATTCACAAAAATTGCCCCGGCCATAACGTACAACAAGAACTCAGGCTTCATGGACACAGTCAATCTGGATACCCGATAGATGTCCGAAGGCAACTCTACGCTATAGGACATTATCAACTTGGCCATTAGATAGGCCAGCAGGCTGCCGAGGACAGCCGATGGAGGTGCCAAGATAAGGCTCTCCAGCATGAAGATCTTAAGGATGGACCATCGCGTTGCCCCCATGGCCATTAGGATGCCGATCTCTTTGGTACGCCTAGTCACTATCATTATCATTGAGTTTGCTATGCCAAAACATGCAATGAGACCTATTAAAACATAAAATGCCAAAGAAAAGAATTCTTGGGTCTGGATCAGCCTCAGAATGTCTGCATTCACGTCCTCCCAGGACTTAGACTGGTACCTGAATCGTGTTCTGAGATCCTCGACTATGTACGGTGCCTGATATATGTCTTTCACCTTGACATCCACCTCGGAGACAACGTCTCCCTTGCCTAGGAGGTCCTGAGCAGTGGACCTCGGGATGTATACCAGGGTTTTGTCCCTGGCTGATCCAGTCTCGAATAGGCCGGCCACCTTGAGCGTGACGGATTTATTCCCCCTGGAAAGCAAAAAATCGTTCTCCGGATGGAGCTTGAGCTCTTCCGCAAGCGTTGTCCCAATGAACGCTGAGTACTTCCTAGTCCGAAGATCCTGGAAGTTTCCGTAGACTATATCCTTCTGAATGTCCATCAGTCGGTCTTCATCCGACGGATCGACACCCAAGAAATCGACCCCCCTGACCTTATCTTTGTACTTTGCTGCAGCCTTCCCACTGAGCCGGGCCGAGACAGCCTTCACCTCAGGGTAATTCCAAAGTATGCCTGAGACGGTTCTGTAGAGGTAAACATACTTCTCGTCCTCCTTCGGTTGAACTAAGATGTGAGGATTGTTTTCAACAGTGGTTGTGATGACCTCGTCCTGGAAGCCGCTCATGAGGCCCATTAGGACAACAACGACAGCCACAGCGAGGGTTACAGCAGCGATGGTGAACAAAGCCATCTTAGGGTTTCTCAATATATGCTTCTGAGCAACAGTGAACTCGTACATGGTGGTTAACCCTTTATGGCCTCCACGGGATCAAGGCGAGACGCCTTCCAGGCCGGATATGCACTGATTATAACGCTCAAGGCGGCCGCCAACATCACGATGATCAGAAAGTTCCACGGATTTATCACCACGGGCAGAGTGATCATCTGACCTCCTGGTGCCTCCATCCGGATCTCTTTGCTCTTCAGGTACAGGGAAATAAGCAGTCCTACAATTGCTCCAGCAACCCCGCCTATCGATCCTAGGATGCCGCTTTCCACTAAGAAAATATTTCTTATGGCATGGCTGGTGGCCCCCAGGGCCATGAGCATTCCTATTTCGCTGGTCTTCTCGTTGACGAGCATGTACATCACGCTCCCTATCCCGAAGGCGGCAATGATCAGTATGAACAGATTTATAAGTTGGTTCTGGAAGCGTTCGATGACTAAAGTGCGGAGGATCTCGGGGTAAAGCTGCTGCCAGCTATCAGCCTTATAGCCATACCCTCGAAGGACTCTTGCCACTGCATCCGCCTGATAGACATCTTCCAGCTTAATGTCCACTGATGAGGCAACGTCTCCTTTGTTCAGGAAATTCCTGGCAGTGGATAGGGAGACAAAGGCTATGTCCTCAGGCCAGCCTGTGGGCGCATTGAATATTCCAGAGACCACGAGGCTGGTGCTTCTTGAATCGAGAAAGCTGGCGTCAACTGTGTCTCCCAGCTTCACCTTCAAGTTGTCTGCCAACTTTTGGCCTAAAACTACTTTATTCCCATCCTGGATGGACGCCAGATCCCCGCGGATCACATATTGGCCGATTTTGTAAATTTTGTCCATATCGGATGGATTCACTCCGGACATGGCCACGTTTTCTACGTTGTCCTTGTGGGTGAAGGTTGCTGTTGTACCTAGGCCTGGAGAAACAGCCGCTACTCCTGGAATTGACCAAATCCTGTCTATGAGGTTTCTGTATAGATAGATGTAGTCGTCTCCTTCCTTTGGGGTGACGGTAACGTGGGACAAATCATCGACTATTATATTGAACAGCATCCCCTGGAACCCGTCCTGTAGCGAAATGAAAACAAGAACCGCAGCTACGGCCACTCCAATGGCCAGGACAGACAGGATTGTCTGCCTTCTGCGCGTGGTAATATGTCTTACCGCTATGAAAGGTGCGAGCACCGAGATCTCCTCGAACAGCGCACCATCCATCTGCTTCTTGATTAACTTTCCTCTTTAAGACAGAGTTTGGGGTTAATTTTAAAACCCTCTTGAGACATCACAGAACACGACAGGTAAGCACATGAGAACCTATCCCATCTGGTTTGCGGTCGCCATATTGGCACTTATTGGACTAGCGCAGTCACAGGAGATCATGGATGTCTACTCCAACATCGGGTCGTCCGATGTCACAGTTCAAGGAGACGTGGCTGGCGACCAGCTCCGCTTAGATCTGATCTTTGGGGACCAGGTTCTTCAGACCAGGCTTCTAAACCTGGACGGGCCGGGCACCTGGATATCTGCCTGGGATTCCTTCGAAGCCGAAAAAGGATCCTACCAGATCCGCGCCAATCTACTGAGAAACAATAAGACCCAATCACAAGGGTACTACAGGTTCTTCTACGCTGGTGAAACCCCGGTAAGATTCGATGTCCGGGATTTCAACGCAGACTCCAGAGGCATCCATCTCTCCATCCTCTCGCAGGACCCGACCATCGTAGACATCTACTACATGCTCATCACCGGAAACAAGGCCATTTACATATCCGAGGACAAGTCTGTACCCATTTCCAGCGGCGTGGCCCTGGAGCTCGACAGGCCCTGGCACCAGATCCTGGTTGATGGAAAAGATTACTCTGGAAGGGTCAAGATAGTCGAGCCCAGCCACAATCAGACCAGGGCCTACATGATGACCTTTGTCGCGAAAGACGACGCAATAATCACGGAGACCTACGAGGACGAGACAGGAGCCAGTGCTACGGTTCTTGGCAACTCCAGGGTTCCCTTCATTGGATTGCTCAGGTTCACGCTAACCCACAACGGGACAGTTCTGGAGACTATCGAAAAGAAGACTCCTGTGCTGCTAACGGGCAAAGACGAGACGGTGGAGATCTCCTGGAACAAGACCCTGGATCCAGGGGTATATCAGCTAAGCGTTGTTCTCTTTGGCAACAACGGAGATGTTAGAGATGTCAAAGAGAGCGTGTTTGAGGCCAAGCCTCTTCCCAAGCTGGCCAACAACACCGCGACTCAGAAGCAGAGCCCGCTGACTCCTGAACTCTGCGTTGCTGCTTTGATAGCGGCCGTTTTGCTCAGACGGGCGAGGACAATCTAGAGCGACGGATTTTAAAGCTGTGGAAAAGCATTACGTAGGGGCAATCAGTCTGCGACTTCCACCTTGACCCTACCTATGAAAAGACTCTCCTCGACTGGAGCCGAAACCTGGTCCTCTTTCAAAACCAGAAGATAAGCCTCGATGGCCTCTTTAGTGTTCTGCATGGTCTCATCGATGGTCTCTCCCTGAGAGTAACAGCCTGGAAGAGCCGGAACCTCGGACCAGAAGCCGCCTTCCTCCGCCTGATGTATTAGAATCGTATAATCCATAATCAATCACCCTCTAAGAGCTTCAGGAAGTCCTCATCATCAAGCCCCGCCTTTCTTATTGCTGATTTGAGAAGACCGATCTTGAGATCTCCTGAGACGGGAATAGTTATGAGCTGGCTGTTTGGCATTTTGATGTTGACGTGGTCTCCCTTGCCCTGGCGCACAGCTCCGCCAGCCTTGACAAAAGCCTTAACAACATCCTTGCCACTCACACATCTCAATAGGCTCACAACTAATTCGCCTCAATTGTTCGCAACTACATATTACCGTAGACGCTTTTATACATGTAGCTTTCGCGAAATCTGATAGCCGAACTGGGGATTGACCTGGAGGGATTTGTGGATCTTGTCAAATATCGATCTTCGGCGCTCAGTTCAGTTCCGCCCGTTGTGAACCTCGAAAGCGGTTCCATTCAAATGAAAAATTTTGAACGCAACGCAGGCTTCGTCAATTAATATAAAATGCTAAATATTCGCCCCGCAATCCCTTAGAATAGCAACAATTTCAGGTTTGACTAGGTTGGGGATTTCCGCAGCTTGGGATATGGGAACGTATTTAAACGTGTTTAGATCAAACGGCGGTCGGTCGCTTCCATCCCTTGGTTCAAACAAGAAGATCAATCTATTCTGCTCGTGGTGTTTCAAGGCAAATCCGGCTTCTACATAAACATTGGCGCGATGGCCAGTCAAGTCGCACATAATGATGTCAGAGGAGGCAATGGCGTCATACATTTTTTGGTCGTGTATGTCATTTATTGAATTGGCACTCTGAAATTCAACAATTCCTTCAGGCTCCATACGTGATCAGTTAGACCTTCAGCCATTGCCGGAGTTCGCTGCGTCCATCTTTTTCTTCCCTCATTGATCTCTATT
>JBGQAL010000229.1:0-3068 GCA_041494285.1 Methanotrichaceae archaeon | reverse complement strand
TTCTTTTTTCTTTTTAAATAGATACTTGAACGCATCAGTTTCATTACTGCATAAGCTTACTAACTGGTGCAACTCCATGATTTCCATATGATCCAACCCCTTTATAAAGGGGCAGATCTTTTACAATCACCTAGAATTATTTATCTGAGATATAGTTGAATCTCGAGTCCATTTGAATCTCCGGCTCTCAAGATGTTTACCTATTTCCGATTCGTTAATCTCTGAGATATATACACGGTCAACTCTAGTAGCAGCTCCCAGAAGCTCCAAAGTTTCATTTATTGCAATATTTAGATTCGTCTCCGTCAGAAGAATGTTTGTGGCGACTGCAACTCCGCCGAGCAGGATGTCCTTATGGCGTAATGCATCTTCAGCATGCTTCTGTTCTGTGATATCGGTTATGAGACCGCTTAGTCCCAATTTCTGATTATCTTTTAAGATTAGACGACTGGAGGTCCTCACATAATGGATGCAATTGGATTTGTCTATTGCCCGGAACTCGAAAGGTTCGATAATGCCTTCCATGGAGCGTTGGAAGCTGGCGACTAGGCCCGGCAAATCTGGGTGTATGAAATGACCGAAATGCCGGCCCACTATTTCGCTAGCCTTATAGCCAACGATTTTCTCGATTACGGGGCTCATGTATGTTATGACGCCCTGAGGATCGATTGTGTAAATGACGTCGTTCAGGTTCTCCACCAAAGTGCGATATTTCTTTTCAGCAGCTTCAAGCATATCCTCAGTTGCCTTGCGTTTGGTTATGTCTCGAATCGACTCTATGGAGCCGATCAGATTGCCATTGCTATCATAAAGTAAGGAGGCTGTGGCCCAAACGTGCGCCCCTTGTCCTTTATACAAAGATGGCACATAGGCTTCAGCAAAAATAGTTTGACCTCTCCTTTCGATATGGATATACTTTGATTCGATCTCTTCATCGCTTTTTTCGATGATGTCTATGAGTATTGGTCTGGGTTTTCCATAGAATGGAATCCCGTAAGCGTAATTTCCTTTGCCAATAATGTCTTCTTTAGGCACGCCTGTTATCTCTTCCATGGCTTTGTTCCAGGCAATCACCTTCCTATCCTGGCTGATGACAAAAGTAGCGTCGGGCAAGAACTCTATGATCCCTGATAGTTGATCACGAGTTTTCTTTAGCGATTCTTCTATTCGTTTGCGTTCAGTAATATTTCTGGCTATCCCGCACAGCCCGCTAATCCTTCCCAAATCGTCTCTCATGGGGACCTTGACAATATGGAGGGTAACGGGCACTTCATTCACATGAGTGGTATGTTCTTCCTCAACAACACTATCGGTAATAACCTGTGGGTCCATCTTCTGTATTTCCCCACCATCCTCCTTGCCAAATAGCTCAACATCAGTCCTTCCTATCATCTCCGATTCGGGTTTGCAAAGGAGCCTCTCCATCGAAGGATTGACTTGTAAATATCTGAGGGACACGTCTTTGATGAATATTGAGTCTTGTGCGGTCTCGAAGATCGTTCTGAACCGGTTCTCACTTTCCCGAAAATCCTCTTCATTCTTGATTCTGACGATAATTTCGCCTATCTCGGCTGCGAGGGCTTCGAGGGCATTGCGAGTGCCCAAGGGAATTTCATCGTAAGTGCGAGACGCGAGAATGAGAGCTGCTATTACCTTATCTCTATACTTCACTGGAAGGTCTGCTAGAGATTTCAACCCCTCTTCTCGGAGATCAGAGAAGCGAGATTGAGAAACATAATTATGGTCCCTGTAGATCAATTCCCCGGCCAAGACTATTCGGGCCCGGGGTGATTCTTTATCGCAGTGAGAACAGCCCTCAACGAACCGTTCTGAGAGGCCCTTGTGCAATATCATATCCACACTTCCGGTGGATTCATCCATGATGTAAACGGCACCACCATCGATGCCATCAACTTTAAGTGCTGCATCCAAGATTAGGCCCAGTGCCTCGTTTAAGTCGCTGATTGAGTTGAGAGCTATGGCCAGGTCTCGTTGAAGGCGCAGTAGCTTCTCTGCACGCGTAAGCTCTTCGATTTTGACTCTGGACGCCTCATTGGCCTTGCCCTCAGATTCGGCTTGGTCATCCACATGCACTATTCAGAGGTCCTTCAAGAAAAAGCTTTTTGATTAGCATGTTTTGCAGCCAGCAACTATAATTGCATAACTCAGGATTGCAGTTTGGGCGAGAAAGAAGTACCGCGCTATCTGCTTCTCATTGCCAGCGGATTTCTGGGGACTAAAACCTGCGATCCAGCTGACTAAGAATGTGGGAATAGTTCGCGCAAATGCAGAGGACTTGAAGCTCTGTAGGTTGTTCTTGCGGTTGAGAGCCTTGGCCGGGGCCGTCCTGTGAAAATCTCTGATTGCTAATCCTTCAACTTTGACATCTTATGCTGCTATGTCAACATACTTTGAGCTTCTCGGAGGATCTCCGGGAAGGTCCAAGCCGAACTACTTGATCGCATATCACTATTACTACAAGTATTCTTATTCCGATTATTCCTAGGACATATTACGTTGCTGCACATTTAATTAAGCTTAAATAGTTTAAAATACTACTAATTAATTGGAGCCTCCTGAACAACTCCCTTAAACCCTCGAAGGCTCCCTTTCATTCCCTATCATCTTCTTAGATACGCTCTCTGATATTGCTTTTGGGCTATTGCTAAAACAGTTATTTCTAACCCATAATTGCACCCATGCATATTTAATTAAACTTAAATAGTTTAAAATAGTCTTATTTATTGGAGCCTCTGAAAGATTCTACTCCTAGACTATGCTTTTGCGGGCTCCTCCCATACATCCACAGCGGGCTTCAGAACTCTCCAAGCGTAAACTGATCCTGTAGCTTGCCAATCGGGATAAGACCAGCCACTACAGCCTACCAGGATAGTCATTCAACGCTAATTTCGGTGGAGACGGGATATAGGGTCGTGTATGTCTATAATTGATAGGATTTATATATCTTGAGTTTGATTCCCCCTCATGGGGGAGTAGTTACGCAATCGGATCTAGATGCATCAGCATTCTGGTGCTGGCACGAAGGTTGTCCGGATTACGGAAAGAAG
>JBGQAL010000112.1:0-9394 GCA_041494285.1 Methanotrichaceae archaeon | reverse complement strand
TGATTATGGCGATGTTTACACTCTTACGGCAATTAAAACAGAGACACGATTATTCATCTGCCACCATGAAGGAGATCGATCAACAGGAGCTGCCATCAACCTCTTCAGAGATGTTGAACGAAGACGGTCCATTCATTCTCCGATTCCTGTATTCACATCTGATAACTGGGATCCTTTCGAAGAAGGACTAGTAAATGTCTATGGCTACCTGGAGACACCTCGTTACAATGGAATTGGACGAAAACCGCTACCAATACTCATTCCTTACCCGAGCTTGAAGTACGCACAAGTATGCAAGCAGAAAGAGAAGGGTAGAGTTGTAGAAGTCATCCAACGTGTCGTATTTGGAGATCCGGATGAAGTTATGGAGTCACTTGGTGTTGATTCTGGTGGCAAGATCAACACGGCATATATAGAACGGCTCAATCTCACTATCCGCAACTCTTTGGCAAGGTTCGTGCGCAAAGGTATGAACTGCAGCAAAGATCTCCATATGCATTCTCACGCAATTGACTTTTTCCAGGCTTGGTACAACCTCGTCAAACCACACAAATCTCTGAGAACAAAGATCAATGAGGGAAGAAAAAGATGGATGCAACGAACTCCGGCAATGGCTGAAGGTCTAACTGATCACGTATGGAGCCTGAGAGAATTGTTGACTTTCAGAGTACCAACTCAATAAATGACATACACGACCAAGAATCAAGGAAACCGAAAGATCTAAAGCATCAGAAGTAAGACGGTAAGCGAAGGGACTAATACGGAGGACCAGATGGCGAACGGTCTAACGGAACAAAAATGTCCCTTCGCTTGAAACTCACACATTCTCTGAGGAAGTATTTAGGGTAAACGCTTGACGAAATTGGAACGATCAATGCTGAAGTATATTCCTACAGAGGGGCACGGCATTATACGTTGTGGCTGACATAGCTCGCCGATATTCTCAGGATTATTCACGTTGCGATCTGACGGAACGCACATTTTTTTAGATGTTGACAGAGCAGACCAAGAATGCGGTTCTGTTGCATTAAGGGTTGTTCGTGAAGGGTGGTGCATATGGGTTGGTGAGTAAGACGAATTATCATAAAATTGTTACTTAATGTTATCTCGCTTTAATACTTCCAATTGCACTTTCTAAAGAAATTATATACATTAACGCATGGTATACCTATTTTATCACAGACATAAGGGATCTTCATATTACTTTTTTTCCTGCTTTCTTCTGTTACAACAGTCCAAGAACCCATGTATTGAGCGAGTGCTATCACAAAATAATCGGCATTTGTTTTCGTATCATTTTTGTCTGTTAGTCCCGGATACCAATTCTGAATTTGTTTTGCTTTTGTCATTATGTCATTGGTATCTATAAACATTTTTTATGGCTTTTTACCCATTTTTTCCAATCTTCCGGGAACTTTTCGTCGATTTCAGTAAATACCTCATATGGTGCCACCAAGCGGCTCTCATTCAAAAGCCCTTCAAGGCTCCCCCCACAAGCTTGGGAAAACGTCTTTATAATAAGGTTCCAACTTGATTAACGCCGAAGTGTCTATGCAGAAACCAGATTCTTTATTAAGATGAGATTGATCGGTTTGGGCTATGCTTAATTGATGGAGAGAATAAATGGGAAGGACTACTTAGAAAGAGCATATCAAAGTAGTCTATTCGCTAATTCTAGAAGTCGCCCGGCGACGATTTGCATTCCAATCGGGTTTGTTGGTTTATCATAAAACTGATCCAATTGCTGGTCTGTAAGATTGCGTTTCTGGAACTCCTGTTTAATCCTAATAACTTCACTCAGAAACCTTTTATTATAAGTGATCTGGGAGTCATAGCTGTAATTAATCAAATTTTTCGTATCTTTATCCCATTCACTTTGCCCCAGACTTGTATTAAGATAACTTTGATTGAAGTGAGGATTATAATAAATTGGGGTATTTATAATTCTGTCACCCGCAAAATCAAAAATCCGATTAGCTAACTCAATCGTTTGCTCCTTGAGATCCTTGTCGCTTAATTCTTTATGCTCAAGATAATAAATAAATGAGTTTGCCTCTTTATTTATCGTATTAACTGCGGTGATGACATTCGCAATACCAATTATGAGCAGTCCAATCACTATTGTGCATATTATCAATTTTCCGGCATGCCCTCTTCTCTTTAGCCAATCAAGCATTTCGTCCTCTAAGGGCATGTGCCCAAGTATTCATTATGAAGTTATAAAGTCGATGCTGAGAGTTAACGAAGCTTTTTATAACAGATTTAGAATAGTTACAAATCCCATGTCGCCCCAGTAACAACAGTTTATCACTATTCTCCATCCCCACCAACCCTCGTGCAACACTCGTAATTACCAACCCCATATGCAACAGAACCAAGAATGCAAAATGATATATACCAGAGGCGTTTTTCAGGATATATCCAAAAGGATACGTGAATTAGCATGGATAGAGAAAGACGTGGTGGCTTCAACAGAGGCCCAAGAGAGATGCACGATGCAGTTTGTGCAGATTGTGGCAAGCAGACCCAGGTTCCCTTCCAGCCCGACGGGACCAGGCCAGTGTATTGCAGCGATTGCTACCAGAAGCACAGGCCACCCAGAAGAAGCTTTTAAAGAGATCTATCTTAGATCTTTTTCTAAGTCTTGGTTATAATCTGTAACACCAAAATATAGGCAAAACAGGGTGGATTTTTGAGCCCTGTTAAATCTTTAATTTCTTAGAATTTCAGAGTTCCGTAAAACCTTCGTTCTTCTTCTATTCTTTCGCTCTTTGTTTCAGTCTATGCCATGTAAGCAAGAGAGCAATGAACTGCTTCTTTCCTTAGAGACGAAAACTTGAACGGGGAGTACCAGATCTATTGGTGGTTTTCAAGCTTCTTCAATGAGATAGTAGTACTCGCCCGAATCTCTTTGAGCTCTGTCCAGCCTGGAACCAGGCTTGTTCACTCTAGGTCTCCGGGTCTCCTCGTCCCGACGGAAGGTTATCCCGATGCCCTTTAAAAAGACGTTCATCCCCTCGCGCATCTCGTAAGGAGGATAGGCGATTCCTAGGGTCCCGGGCTCTCCTTCAAAGACGATCAGCCTCTCCGACAGGAGGTCTATAAGGTAGATGTCGTGGTCCACCACCAGCACTGATCGCTCCGTTGACTCGGCAAACCGGCGCATCACCTTGGCAGCCAGCATCCTCTGCTCAACGTCCAGGTGGGCGGACGGCTCATCCAGCAGGTATATGTCGGCTTCCCTCGACAGGCAGGCCGTTATGGCAACCCTCTGCAGCTCGCCGCCAGAAAGCTCCGTCAGGTTCTGGTCCAGAAAGGCCTCCAGGCCCATAGGCCGGAGGATCTCCGACTGGTAGTAGCTGGTGTCGAAATCGTGGGTGGTCTCCCTCAGCAGCCGCTGAACTGTCATGTCCGATTCCGCCCTCAAGTACTGGGGTTTGTAGGATACCTTCAGCTTGAGGTCGAAGTTGCCGGTCGTTGGCTTCTCCACCCCGGCGAGGATCTTGATGTAGGTGGACTTTCCTATGCCGTTGGGCCCCAGAATTCCCACGACCTCGCCGCTGCGAATGATGCCTGGCTCAGCCTTCAGGGTGAAAGAAGAGTACTCTTTGGTGAAGGCATCGTACTTCACCAGAGTTGGAACATCCTTCTCAATTCTCGGGGCGTGCACCTCGAACTTAATAGCCTCGGACCTTATCCGCACGTTCTCCTCTGGCAGGTTGCCCTTCAAGTACTGATTGATCCCGATCCTGACTCCTTTTGGCCGGGTGATGACGCCATAGGCTCCGGGCGTTCCGTAGATCAGGTGAACGCTCTCTGCCAGAAGGTCGAGGAGGGCTAGGTCGTGCTCGACAACCATGACCGCCTTTCCTTCGGCCAGATTTTGCAGTATCCTGGCCACATTTATGCGCTGGTGGATGTCCAGATACGGGCTGATTTCGTCGAAGAAGTAGAACTCCGCATCGCGTGCTGCCGTTGCCGCAATGGCCACCCGCTGCAGCTCTCCTCCTGAAAGGCCGCTTATCTCCCGGTCCATAAGCCTGGAGAGGCCAAGATTCTCCACCAGGCCGTCCAGAGCACCTCGTTCGTCGGTGCGATCAAGAAGTCCGCGGACGGGACCGGAATAGCTCTTGGGAATGCGGTCCACGTACTGAGGTTTATAGGCGGTCTTGACTCCTTGGTCTGCTACCTTCTTGAGGTAATCGCCTAGCTCAGACCCGGCAAACCTCTCAAGGACTTCGTCCCAAGAGGCGTTCCTTCCCAGGTTGGGCTTTTGTATTCCAGATAGGATAGAGATGGCCGTGGATTTTCCGATTCCGTTCTGTCCGAGGATTCCTGATACCTTTCCTTCCATAGGAATAGGCAGGCCGTAAAGGGCGAACCCGTTCTGGCCATATCTGTGAACTGGTGCATCTAGCTCTTCGGGAAGGTTGGTTATGGTGATGGCTCCAAAAGGGCACTTCCGAACGCAGATCCCGCATCCTACACACAGATTCTCCGTTATCAGGGGTTTGCTGTCCACAAAGACTATGGTCTCGTCCCCGGTGCGCACCGGTGGGCAGAAGTATTCGCACTCCTTGGAACACTTTCGAGGCTGGCACCGATCTCTATTTATTACCGCTATCCTCATGGCCGACTCCTTGAGCTCCTAGTTCAGAAGCATTGTCCAGGAAACAAGCCAAAGGTCGATCGCCATAAACTCGACATAAAACCAGTCCTTACCTTTGAAATCGGCGGCATCTATCCCCAAGAAAGGATACGTCACCTTTTGAACAAAATAGGTTGCCCCGATGACCATCAGCAACACGAAATGCCACGGAAGCTGGTTCATTAAGCTCGGGCTGTAGAAGCAGGCAAAGCCTGCGGCTGCACCGAGAATTGATGGGTAAACGGTCTTCTTTATGCCGTCAATCTGGTTTTTCCTTCGCTCTGCTGGTGTCTTTGGCCTGGCCTTGGGCATCGGACTCTTGGTTGCGGTGTTCTGTGGGGCATTGTTGCCCTTTTCCTCTATCTGTTGGTCTTCTTTGGATTTGCCGCCTTTTTTCCTGTTCTTGGCCATCCCACTCCACGAGAGCATCATATGATAATAGCGTTTTGGTCCGGGGCAAAAATCCAAGTAGTATAACTTCCAAGAACTCCTGGATGTGTGCGTGCATCGTCGCCGATTCGTCGGTCTTCATCCTTGGCAAGAGGCTGGAAGGAGAGCTGATAACAGTACCCGCGGTGGAGCACGAGCTGAAGGATATTCGGTCTCGGATGCTCCTTCAGATCAGCGGGGCCCGAGTGGAAAGCCCATCTGCGGATAGCCT
The DNA here is from genome assembly GCA_041494285.1 of Methanotrichaceae archaeon. Classification (GTDB taxonomy): domain Archaea; phylum Halobacteriota; class Methanosarcinia; order Methanotrichales; family Methanotrichaceae; genus Fen-7. The sequence continues at coordinate 4,085 of JBGQAL010000112.1, read as the reverse complement.
CAAGAGGGCCACGAAAGCGGCCGAGGAGACGGGGGACATCCGTGTCCTCTCCCAGGCCGACCTGGACGTCCTGGCCAAGGCATTGGAGTGTGGGGGAGCGCTTGCGACGGACGACTACGCGGTGCAGAACGTTGCGCTTTACTTGGGAATCCCAATCGAGCCCATAGGTCAGCCCTTGATCAAGAGGAGGATTAAGCACACTTTGAGGTGCTTTGGGTGTGGCGCGACCTTTGAAGGCGAGGCCTGCCCCGATTGCGGAACTCCCTTCCGGAGGAAAAAGAGGAGGATAAGATGAATAACATTGAAACATTGATGAAGAAAGCTACCGAACTGAAATCTGAGGGGCTGGTGGAGGGCCAGATCTCAGAAGAGCTGAACGTCTCCAGTGAGACTGTAACCTGGTTGCTGACTCACGCCGAAACGACGGGAACAGCCCAGGGGCCCAAGGACATCTCTGTCGACTGGTCGATGATAGGCAAGTCCGCCTTCCGATTGAGCCACGTCTCCCAGGCGCTTTCAGACATAATTGACGAGAGCCTTATATCAAGCGATTCCGGTGTGGATGTAGTAGTTGGCATAGCTCTTAGCGGTCTTCCGCTGGCCAGCATGGTTGCCAATGATCTGTCCGCCGAGCTGGCAGTTTACACCCCGTCCAAGCAGATGATCTCCCAAGAGGGTAAGAAGCTGCGAGGCAATCTGAGCGCAAACTTCTCTGATGTCAAGGACAAGGAGTGCGTCATTATCGACGATGTAGTGACCTCAGGCCGGACGCTCGAAGAGACAGTCGAGTACCTGGACGAGCACGGGGCTAAGATTAACGCCATAGCCGTGCTGATAGACAAGAAGGGGACGGACGATATCGCAGGGGTGCCAGTGGTCTCGCTGCTGAAGGTCATACGCGTTAACTAGGGGATTGCTGGGATGGCCGGGCTGTATGGCAGGCCATTCACGCTTTCCTTCCGGGAAACTGATTCTTTTTACTAGGTCATTCTTTTACTAAGATCTGTTTGATTCTTAGCCTGTTCGACCTCTTGGACAAGATAATCCTGGAGTTGGCATTCTAAGTGACTGTTCCTGAGAAAGCCTTTTAGCGTTGTTGCATCCTTCCCAATCTCGCTGATCAAGATGTTCTCCGAAGATGAGTATCGATTGGATTTCTTCGCAGACGGAGGGTTCGAACGTCGGAAATGCTCAAGCTGCGGCAAGTTCTTCTGGACCAGGGATGCGGCCAGAAAGACCTGTGGCGACCCGCCCTGCGATCCTTACACTTTCATAGGCGCTCCCGTGTTCAAGCGTGAGCATAGCCTTGACGAGATGCGTGAGCACTACCTGAGCTACTTCGAGGCCAGAGGCCACACCCGCATATCCAGATACCCGGTGGTAGCCCGGTGGCGAGACGACATCTATCTCACCATTGCATCGATCGCTGACTTCCAACCCTTTGTGACCTCTGGTCAGGTTCCGCCTCCGGCCAACCCTCTGACTATCAGCCAGCCATGCATCAGGCTGGACGACCTGGATTCCGTGGGCCGAAGTGGTCGGCACCTCACCACTTTCGAGATGATGGCTCACCACGTATTCAACACCAGGTCGAGGGAGATCTACTGGAAGGATCGTACGGTTCAGCTCTGCGACGACCTGTTCTTGGGCCTAGGGATGGACCCCTTGGCCGTCACCTACAAAGAGAATCCCTGGGCTGGCGGTGGAAACGCCGGTCCGAGCGTCGAGTGCATGGTGGCAGGGCTGGAGCTGGCAACGCTCGTATTCATGGACCTGAAGGTTACTCCGGGCGGTCCCATTCAGATCAAGGGCGAGAGCTACAGCAAGATGGACAACTACATCGTCGACACAGGCTACGGCCTTGAGAGGTTCGTCTGGGCATCCAAGGGCACGCCAACCATCTACGATGCAATATTCCCGAATCTTGTGAGAAAGGTAGCCGACCTTGCGGGGGTTGAGCACAACCTGTTGGACCCGGAGTACGCCGAGATCTTCGCCCAGAACGCCAGGCTGGCGGGAATGGTGGACCTGGACAATTCCAGCATGAAGGAGATCAGAGAGAAGATCGCCAGAAATATCGGAATACCCCCTGAGAAGCTGGAGCGGATCATAGCTCCCATGGAGCGGGTCTATGCTGTGGTGGACCACACAAGGTGTCTGGCCTTCATGCTGGGAGACGGAATAATCCCATCCAACGTCAAGGCCGGCTACCTCGCCCGTCTTGTCATAAGAAGGACGCTTCGACAGATGAAGGATCTGGGGATTGAAATGCCGCTGTCCGAGCTGGTCGAGATGCAGATTTCCAGGCTCGACTATCCCGACTGGAAGGAGAGGTTCCAGACAATCTCCGAGATCCTGGCCCAAGAGGAGCAGAAGTACGCCGAGACCCTTGATAAGGGAAGAAAGCTGGTCAAGAAGACCGCCCAGCATTTTGCAAAACTGGGTCGGACCATACCTCTGAAGGAGATGATCTCCCTTTACGATACTCACGGGATACCCCCGGAGATCGCCAGGGAATCGGCAGAAGAGATGGGAGCTTCGGTCGAGCTGCCGGACAACTTCTACTCGCTTGTGGCATCCACTCACCTCAAATCCGAGAAGGAGGAGACCACGCAGGCTGTCATACCCGGAGAGAAGACAGAGCTTCTGTTCTACGACCATCCCTTCGACCAGGTCTTCGAGGCAAAGGTGCAAAGCGTCCTGGAGGACGGCTCGATAGTCCTGGACAAGACCTTGCTCTATCCGGAGGGTGGAGGCCAGCCAGCCGACCACGGAACTCTGGAGAAAGGCGGCATGACCTTCCAGGTTATAGATGTCCAGAAGGTCGGGGGCATAGTTGTTCACAAGCTTGAGAATGAGTTGGTGAAGGCAGCCGGAGGGCTGATCCCTGGCGACCGCTTAACCGGCAGGGTAGACATGCAGAGGCGTCTGGCCCATGCCAGGCACCACACGGCCACTCACCTGGTCCACGATTCGGCCAAGCGTGTCTTAGGCAAGCACATCTGGCAGGCCGGTGCCCAGAAGAGCGAAGACAGGGCCCGTCTGGACCTATCGCACTTCAAGCGCATCACCGAACAGGAGCTGAAGGCCATCGAGCTTGAGGCCAACCGTAGGGTGATGGAGGTCATACCCGTGGACACCCAGTTCCTACCGCGTTCCGAGGCTGAGAAGATATTCGGCTTCGAGCTTTACCAGGGAGGCGTCCCGCCGGGTAACGAGATCCGGGTCGTGAAGGTGGGCTCCGATATCGAGGCGTGTGCTGGAACGCACGTCACCAACACCGGCATGATCGGGGCAATTAAGATACTACACACTGAGCGCATCCAGGACGGCGTTGAACGGATCGAGTTTGCCGCCGGAGAAGCTGCCGTTCGGGCCAGCCAGCAGAGGGATGATCTGCTTACGGAGTCTGCGGGCGTTCTACGAGTGCCAACAGAGCAGCTCCCCAAGACCGCCGGCAGGTTCTTTGAGGAGTGGAAGGACCAGCAGAAGGAGATCGAGCGGCTGAAGGAGGATCTGGCCAGGGTTCAGTTGAAGTCGCTGGCTTCTGAGGCAAAATCGATGGACGGTTTGAAGGTGGTCGTCCAGAAGATGGGCGGCGCGGATATCGATGCCCTCATCAAGGCGGCTACTCTGCTGGCAGAGCAGGATTATGTTGTCCTGCTGGGCAGCGATACCGGCAAGCTGGTGGCAGCGGTTGGCAAGTCAGGGCTTGAGCACGGGATCAAGGCAGGAGACATGATCAGGGCAGCAGCAAAAGCGCTAGGTGGAGGAGGCGGGGGAAGGGCAGAACTAGCCCAGGGCGGAGGGCCGGATGTGGGCAGGCTGGATGAGGCGCTGGAGGCGGGGGCGGACGCAGCAAGGGCAAGGTAATCTCGTTGCCTTCAATTTCAAATTTTTGAGCCTATTTTGCTTCTTTAAGCCGAATCGCATATTTCATATCCTTTGAAGCCCGGATAGTATCTTGGCATGTTCGCGGAATATATTCAGGCTGCTTTGGAAAAGGCCCAGTACAAATTCCTCGATAATGGGGAAGAGCCATATTTCGTAGATGTCCCCGAATTGGATGGCGTGTGGGCGACCGG